>NZ_AP014836.1:1547500-1847500 GCF_002356115.1 Candidatus Nitrosoglobus terrae | reverse complement strand
GGATAAATAACTCAACGCATGGAGCACAAAGGCAAAGTCGGCTTTGGATTTAGGTGCTAACACACCGGCGGGGGCAAAACGTTCATCATTAATCAGGGTGGGATCGTCGCTGCCGATCCATTTCACTGAATAGGGCGGGTTAGAAACAATGGCATCGAAAGGTTTTTCGTCGCTAAACTGTGGGTTGAGCAGGGTATTGCCGAGGGCGATATTGAATTTATCGTAATTAATGTTGTGCAAAAACATATTCATCCGCGCCAAGTTGTAAGTAGTATGGTTAATCTCTTGGCCAAAGAAACCCTCTTCAATGATATGGGCCTCAAAGTGTTTTTTCGCTTGCAGCAACAAAGAACCTGAACCCGCCGCGGGATCGTAAATTTTATTGACACTGGTTTGTTTGTGCATGGCCAGTTGTGCAATGAGTTTTGAAACATGCTGCGGAGTGAAAAATTCACCACCGGATTTACCTGCATTGGCGGCATAGTTAGAAATTAAAAATTCGTAGGCATCGCCGAATAAATCAATTTGGCTGTTTTGGAAGCTGCCAAAATCCAACTCGGCCACGCCTTTGATGACTGCCGCTAAACGACTATTTTTATCCACCACTGTATTACCCAAGCGGTTGCTGGTGGTATCAAAATCGGTAAACAAGCCTTTAATATCTGGCTCAGATGGGTAGCCATTGGCCGAGCTTTCTATGGCGGTAAAAATGTTTGCTAAATCGGTGTTTAAACGGTCATTTTTGTTAGCGTTAGTCGCAATATTGGCAAACAACTGGCTGGGGAAAATAAAATAGCCCTTGGTTTTAATGATATCGTCTTTAATTTCTGGGGTAATCACCTCATCGGGAAGTGTTGCGTAATCGATACTGTCATCCTCATTTTCAATGTAATTGGCAAAATCTTCACTGATGAAACGATAAAACAAGGTGCCTAATACGTACTGCTTAAAATCCCAGCCATCCACCGAACCGCGAACATCATCGGCAATTTGCCAAATTCGGCGCTGGAGTTCGGCGCGTTGTTGGGCACTTGTCATAGTGAAATTCCTGTTTAAATTTGTTTTAAATAGTCATCAGCTCATTATCAGCTTGGCGTTATTTGGCATTATAACGAGCAAAGTCGCGCTTCTGAAGAAAGCGGAGTGAAGATCCCCATTGTGCCGCCGCGCCATTACGTGCATGGGTAATCTGTGCTGGGTAAGGTCTAATCACTCCCTTCTGGTGAAGGGATCTCTATCTGTTAATGATTAGAAACTGGTGATCTAGTTGAGAACGAAAGAAGGTGGCTATGTGTGCCATAGCCACCTGTTAGGTCTTATCTTAGTGTTTATGCTGCTTTACCCGGTTGATCGGCCATAGAGTACGCGGCTTTAAAGGTTCCCGTTTTTTTATCTTTCAGTTCGATCTTAGAGTTAGAATAATAACCAATCTCTATGTCTTCGGTTGATTTCACTGAGTTGATGATGCCTCCTTTGGACATAACAGCGGCAATGTCTAAGCTCCAGAAATGATGATCCTTGTAGGTAGGGTTATAGTTTACCGCCGTACTTCCGATGAGATAGGCATTGTAATGGATACGAACTTTCATTACGCCACGGCTTGCTGAAAGCTCAGCAATAACAGACTCACCAGGGTTAAGTTCTACGGTTACGCCAGAGGATGAACCCACTGTGATTGATTTTGACTCTTGCCCGCCAACGCCCCATGATTGACTGTATGACATTGAAGTTTCACCCTCAACACCAGTACCTAGAAATCCTACTTTATAGGAAATTTTTTGGCCGATGGTGAGTGTACCCCCCGTGCTCCAGTTAGATGATGTTGTATTGTCTACTGACTCAGTGATATTAACGTTGAAGGTTCCCGTCTTATTACTGTTATTTGAAAATTCTTGGGTTTTAACAATAACCGGCTCTGAGGTAATACCAAGGATTTCTGCGCTCTGGACAACCAGCACCATTTCTACTTGTGGCCAATTATATCTTTTGTATAGGTCGTCCCAGGGTGTTGGGCTATGAAGATAAGCATCGTTTGGACTCTTACCAAAATAGGCTTTTACCGCATCCTTAAGCTGTTTATCACCTAAATGAAAAGTTGTTCGTTCCTCATCAGTAATAACATGCTGTACAGTTCCGCTAGCATTTACACTGGATGAAGATTTATCTTGTCCAGCAACGATGCTGATGTTAATGCCCATAATCGTCTCCTTTAGTTAGTTTTAATACTATGTATGATGAATGCAGATAGATAGGTAGCCGTGGTTGCTTGCATTCTCAGTAGCATAAATAACTGTATAAATTTGATTTTTTAACTTAAGGTTTAAGATTTACTAGTGAAATAGCTTTCTTTCAAGCACTATAAGTCAAAAATGTGATACAAATCATAGATTTGAAAATGATAAGATTCTTAATCTGGAGTTAAGGGTTTTCAGCAATGCAAATCAATCTATCACAGTACTTAACTCGTATTGGTTATCAAGGTTCGCTAGCGCCTACAGTAGCCGTTTTGCACGGGTTAACCCGCGCCCATAGCCAATCTATTCCCTTTGAAAATCTGGATGTATTTTTACGCCGACCGGTGGAGTTAGAGCTGGATGCGTTGTTTAACAAGCTGGTGCTTTCCCAGCGTGGGGGTTATTGCTTTGAGCAAAATGGGTTGTTTTTGCAGGTGCTATTGCAGTTAGGGTTTAAGGCCAAGCCACTGGCGGCGCGGGTGCGTTTGCGTACCGTAGATCGCTCAGAAATGCCGCCCCGTACCCATTTATTTATTATAGTTACGTTAGCAGCGCAGCAATGGCTGACTGATGTCGGGGTAGGCAGTCTTTCTCTCACTCAAGCTTTGCTGTGGCAAAATGGCCTTGAACAACAAACGCCTCACGATCGTCGTCGCTTGATTCAGGAAGAAGGGCGTTGGTTTCATCAGGTGTGGCAAGATAATCACTGGCAGGATATCTACGAGTTTTGGGGCGAGGTGATGCCCATTAGTGATCAAAAAGTAGCCAATTGGTATACCAGTACCCATCCAGAGTCTAGTTTTCGTGATCAAATCATTGTATCCCGTGCTTTACCGGAGGGCGGACGTTTGTCGGTATTGGGCGATGAACTGAGGCACCGTCATCCCAATGGGGGTTTAACTACCCACCGAATCCAGCCCAATGAGTTAAAAAATGTGCTGCTAGAGCACTTTAATCTACGTTGGCCGGAAGAATGATGAATAACCAAACTCCTCCTAATATTAGCCATAGCCCGGATGCTTTGGCGCAACGCAAACAAGAACTGCTTGATCTATTCAAGCAAGCGGCGCCGGAGTTGATCCGCGATAATCATCTTGATCTCAACGCCTTAAAAGCGTTACTAGGTGAAGATCGGTTAACCCAAAAAGAACACTACGAACTTTCATGGGCGGGTAAAAGTGCCGCTCGGCGTGAAATTCAAAAAACCACCAGCCATACTTTACGCCCTGCGGCCAATAACCCTGAGCATGCTCAGCATATGTTGATTGAAGGGGAAAACTTGGAAGTGCTGCGGGTATTGCAAAAAAGCTACTACGGCAAGGTGAAGATGATTTATATCGACCCGCCCTATAACACCGGCAACGATAGTTTTGTCTATCCGGATGACTATTCTGAAACACTGGAAGCCTACCGCCAACGCACCGGCGAAATAGATGAACAAGGCTTGTTAAACAAACAAAGCCTATGGAAGAAAAACAGCAAAGAAAATGGCCATTATCACAGCGTTTGGCTGTCCATGATGTACCCCCGTTTGTATTTAGCCCGTAATTTATTGCGGGATGATGGGGTGATATTTATTTCTATTGATGATAACGAAGCGGCGAATTTGAAATTGCTGTGTGATGAGGTGTTTGGGGAAGAGAATTTTGTAAGCACAATTATTTGGAGGAAGAAGTACGGACTTCAAAATGATGCAAAATATTTTTCTATTAGTCATGAAAATTTGATTGTTTTTGCTAAAGATAAATTGAAATTTAGATTGAACTTGGTAGAACGGACAGAAGAACAGGATAATAGATATAAAAATATAGATGATGACTCAAGAGGAGCATGGAAATCGGCAGATCTAAGTGTTGGTAGAGTTACAGAAAAAGATAGGTATAAAATTATTACCCCTTCAGGAAGAGAGATTCTCCCTCCAGAGGGGAGAAGTTGGGTGGTTAGTGAAGATAAGTTTAAAGAAATGGTTGAAGATAATAGGATTTGGTTTGGTAAAACAGGAAATAATGTACCATCGGTAAAAAAATTCTTAAGTGAAGTTAAACAAGGACTTACACCATCAACATTTTGGGATTACGATGAAGTAGGACATACTGATGGCTCAAATAAAGCATTAAAGAGAATTTTTAATAACCAAGCTTTTTTCGATTATCCGAAACCAGTTGAATATTTAAAAAAAATCTTAACAATAGGATGTAACTCCGACGGCATCATCCTCGATTTTTTCGCCGGCTCTGGCACTACCGCCCACGCCGTGATGGCACTGAACCTAGAAGATGGCGGTAATCGCCAATGTATTTTGGTACAGCTCCCAGAAAAGCTAGCAGAAAATAGCGAAGCGTATAAAGCCGGTTATCGCACCATTGCCGATATTACCCGCGCCCGCATCGATAAGGTGATGGCCAAGCTCAAAGCCGAGTATCCTGATAAAACCCAAGATCTGGCCTGTGCTTATTTTACGCTGGCACCGAGCAATTTTAAGGTGTGGCGCAGTGATTTAAACAGCGTAGAAGAAATTGAACAGCAGCTAGAAGCCTTTCAAAAAACAGAAAAAGCGCCTGCGGCTGACGGGCAGGATAACTTACAAACCAATATGCTGACGGAGTTATTGCTCAAAAACGGTTTAGGGGTGCTGGGAGTGCATGCCATTGGGAAAGCTACATCAATGGCCGGTGTGACCGTGCATCGGGTGTTGATGCCGGATGATAAACGGCTGTGGTTATGCTTTGAGCCTTATAGCGAAGGGCTAAAAGAGGAAATCGTTAAAGCTAAACCGGCGCAGGTGATTTTACTGAATTCTTGTTTTACCGGCGATAACAAAGATGAAGCCCTGAGTAATTTACAACTAGAATTAGCGGGCTTGGATATTGGGTTGTGGGTGATTTAATGGGGCAGGGATGAAATTACAATTTACCCACCAAGCGTATCAAACCCAAGCGGTAAATGCGGTGGTACAATTGTTTGACGGCCAGCCTTTGGCTAAATCTGAATTTGCTTTAGTTAGCCAAAATTCCAGTGTGCGCTATGGCGCTGATGGCAGCATTGGTAATCAGTTACAGATTGATGATGGGCAAATCCTGAGTAATGTACAGCGGGTGCAACAAGCCAATGGCTTAATTCCTTCTACCGTTTTGGAGGTATCAAAATCCGATAATGGTAAAGAGACGTTTTGTCTGTTGAACTTTACCATTGAAATGGAAACGGGCACGGGTAAAACCTATACGTTTATTAAAACCATTTACGCGCTGAATAAACAATATGGCTTTAAAAAGTTTGTAATCGTGGTGCCCAGTGTGGCCATTCGTGAGGGCACGTTGCAAAATCTGCGGGATACCCATGAGCACTTTGCGGCGGATTATGCTCGAGTGCCTTGCGAAGCCATACTCTATAACAGCGATAAACTCAACGAACTCAAACACTTTGCCCAAAGCGATGCTCTGAGTATTTTGGTGATCACTATCGATAGTTTCACCAAAGACAGCAACAAAATTAATCAACTAGGCGAACGAGCTTGTGCGCCCATTGAACACATTCGAGCAGTACAGCCGATTGTGATCGTGGATGAACCGCAAAACTTTGAAACTGATATTCGCCGTAAAGCCTTGTTTGACTTAAATCCCCTTTGTACTTTGCGTTACTCGGCTACCCATCGAAATCTTTATAATCTGCTGTATAAACTCGATCCGGTGCAAGCTTACGATTTGGGCTTGGTGAAGCAAATTGAAGTGGATGGGATTTTGGCGGATCACAGCCAAAATATGGCTTTTGTAGAACTGGTAGATATTGAAGCCAAAGCCAAGAGGATGACGGCGAAGATCAGCCTAGATGTCAACGATAAAACAGAGGTGAAACGTAAAACCTTGCCCTTAAAGCTGGGGGATGATTTGTATGTGAAGTCCAACCAGCGCGCCTATTACCAAGCTGGGTTTATTCTCAATGAAATCCGTAGCGATGAGGTAGTATTTTCTGGCGGTTTGGTGCTCAAGCTGCATCATGCCCACGGCGGATTGATGGATGAAGTGATGAGTTTTCAGATTGAACGTACCGTAGCAACCCACTTTGCCAAGCTCGAAAGACTAAAACCCCAAGGCATTAAAGTACTCAGTTTATTTTTTATTGATAAGGTGGCTAGTTATCGTAGCGTTGATGACAGCAGCGAGGCGGTGGCGGGTAAATTTGCTATTTGGTTTACAGCCGCTTTTGAAAAATACGCCAAACGTTATCCCGATTTAATTCCTTATGATGTAAAAACCGTCCATGGCGGTTATTTTTCCGGCGATAAAAAAGGTAAAGGGGGCGGCGCTAACACCGTTTGGGTAGACAGTACGGAGCGGGGAAGCTCAAAAGATGACGATACCTATGAGCTGATCATGCAAGAGAGAAAGCGCTTATTAAGCTTGGATGAGCCGTTACAATTTATCTTTAGCCATACGGCGCTACGGGAAGGCTGGGATAATCCCAATGTGTTTCAAATTTGTACCCTGAATGAAAGTAAAAGCCTGCTGAAAAAACGCCAAGAGCTGGGGCGGGGTTTGCGGTTGCCCGTCAACCAGCAAGGTGAGCGGGTACACGATAAACAAGTGAATATATTAACCGTAATCCCCAATGAAAGCTATGCAAGTTTTGCGACAGCCTTGCAACAAGAGTTGGAAGAAGATGCCGGAGTGAAGTTTGCAGGGCGGGTTAAGGACGCGCGGGCAAAAGTTCGTATTAGCCGCAAGCCGTTAAGTGCTGAGGAACACGCTTTATTTACCGCGATTTGGAACAAAATCAATTACCAAACCCGTTATAGCGTGAAGCTGGATACCACTGAATTGATGCAAAGCTGTATAGCCGCTTTACAGGATTTTAATCAATACCCCAAAGTGCAAGCGCCTAAAGTGCGCTCAAAAAAAGCAAAATTGGTACTGGATAACAAAGGGGTGCAGAGTGTGGTCAATGCAGTCAGTGAGCAAGCGGTAAGCTATCAAAGCGCTGTTGTGCCTGATGTATATGCCTATTTGCAAAATCGGGTGCCGGTATCCCGGGAAAGCTTGTTTGCCATTTTAAAAGGCGCTGGTCGTTTGGGTGAGTTATTAATCAATGGGCAAGGATTTTTGGATACCGTGGTGAGGGCGATTACTACCTGTTTGCAAGGGTTGTTGGTGCAAGGTATTAAATATCATGAGATTAACGGTAAACGTTATGAAATGACGCTATTTGATGAACCAATAGAAACCTATTTAAGCAGTGTTTACCCGTCAAATAATAACGCTACCACTCTACCGCTTAGTAAAACGTTGTTACAGGCTGAACCTATTTTAGACAACGGTGATTTGGGGGAAGCTTTTGCCTGTGTGGTGAAAGACAGTGACGTGGAAAGTGGTTTTGCTCAGGATTGTGTTTTGGATGAGCGGGTGAAGTTTTTCTTCAAATTGCCTGCAGCCTTTAAAATCCCGACTCCTTTGGGTAATTATAATCCTGATTGGGCGCTAGTATTTGAAAATGATACTCGGGTGTATTTTATCGTAGAAACTAAATCTGAACTGGAGGAGGCGAAGCGTCGCCGGGATGAAAACTTAAAAATTAAATGTGGCGAAGCTCATTTTACTTTAAATCAGGAAGTGGTTTACCAAGTCACCAAAGATGTTCAAGGCTTACAGGCTGAACTACTCTTTGAAGGAATACAGGGATGCATTCCGACCCTCTAGCGAGGTTGAGAAGCGTAGCGGCGCACCGAGCGCGAGGGCAATATAAAGTGACGTTTGCAGCGGCTGGAATTCGCAGTATAATCGAGGTCGCGGCTAGTAGGTACTTGCAATACCCGCTAGCCACTTGCCACAGACCCAATAGGAAAAATATTGAGGCCATGACCGACTTAGATTCTATCAAAATCCAACGTAGCTACAAGTTTCGCTGCTATCCCGGTAGCGTCCAGCGCCAGCAATTAGCCGTTGAATTTGGCCATGCCCGTTGGGTGTGGAACCAGTGTCTAGCTTGGCGTAGCAATCTTTATCAAGATGTGGGCGAGAAAGTCACAGCGATAGACTTTAGCCGTGAACTTACCTTTTTAAAACAGCTTGGAACCTACGACTGGCTGAAAGAGGCCAGTGCTTGTGTCTTACAGCAAAAGCTACGGGATCAGGACACGGCATTTAGAAACTTCTTTGCCGGTCGGGCCAAATATCCAAAGTTTAAAAAGAAGCTACACGGGCAAAGCATCCGCTATCAACTTGATCAACGGATAGTGGCGAATCTGTACCGAGCCGGTGAATTTCTCAAGCTTCCCAAGTTAGGGGAGCTTAAGCTCAAGTGGTCCCGTAAGCCCTTGGGTATTCCAAAGATGGTCACGATTACCAAAGACTGTACAGGCCATTATTTTGCCTCCTTTACGTGCGAAGAAAGTATCCAGCCCTTACCGCAAAAGCCAAGCGGTATCGGGGTCGATCTCGGACTTAAAGACGTTGTCGTGACCTCAAGCGGTTGGAAGTCGGGTAATCCTCGATATCTACTCACTTACAGACGCCAACTCACGAAAACCCAACGCCGTTTATCTAGGCGAGTGAAAGGCAGCCAGCGCTGGCACTGTCAGCGAATGCGGGTCGCTAATGCCCATGCCAGAGTGAGGAATACCCGCCAAGACTGGCTACACAAGCTTTCAACAACCCTTATCGGTCAAGCCGGTTTTATTGCCATGGAAGATCTCAACGTCAAAGGCATGATGGCCAATCGGCGATTGGCTAAATCCATTAGCGATGTAGGCATGGACGAGCTTAAACGGCAATTGGAATATAAAGCCAAATGGACGGGCTGTGAGTGGGTGCAAGTGGATCGATGGGCACCGACCAGCAAGACCTGTAGCACATGCGGTACGGTACAAGAGACCATACCGCTATCGGTACGTGAATGGACCTGCCAAGACTGCCAGACAGTCCACGACCGCGATATCAACGCGGCCAAGAATATCTTAGCGTTAGCTACCCTCGGGAGGAGGGAAAGTGATGTGCGTGGAGGGGTACACAAACTGGAGGCAGATTATGCCTGCTGAAGGACTCCTGCGAAACGCGAATTGTAGCAAATCAAGTGAGGCTGTATGGAACAGCCGAGTGACATTTAGCCGCAAACTCCAAAAATAATGGAAAAAGATCAGGAATGGATGAACTATGCTTTAACGCTTGCCCGGCAGGCTGAACAGGCAGGAGAGGTGCCAGTGGGGGCGGTGTTGGTGCAAAATAATGAGATTATTGGCGAGGGCTGGAATTGTCCTATAGGAACCCATGATCCCACTGCCCATGCGGAAATTCAGGCTATTCGGGCGGCTGGCCAATATAGGGGTAATTATCGGTTAGTGGGCACAACCCTTTATGTAACTTTAGAGCCTTGTGTCATGTGCGCTGGGGCCATTATCCAAGCGCGGATTAAGCGAGTGGTGTTTGGTGCTTTTGATCCTAAAGCCGGGGCAGCGGGCAGTGTGTTGCCGGTGCTTCCTGGGGAGGGATTAAATCATCGAGCTGAAATTCAAGGGGGGGTTTTAGCTGAGTCTTGTGGGCTGATGATGTCTACTTTTTTTCGGACTCGCCGATAGGGAAAATCGAGGAATCCTAAAGTAATAAAGTAGGTTTGTATTGTTTT
This sequence comes from Candidatus Nitrosoglobus terrae, assembly GCF_002356115.1. NCBI lineage: Bacteria > Pseudomonadati > Pseudomonadota > Gammaproteobacteria > Chromatiales > Chromatiaceae > Candidatus Nitrosoglobus > Candidatus Nitrosoglobus terrae. Next base: position 1,837,655 of record NZ_AP014836.1, on the reverse strand, counting down.
TTGATGAAAATAAGGTAAAAAACGCTTAATATTCAAGCATTATTCCTAGTATATTTGAGAAATTTTAATAAAACCTCAAAAATACATATAGCTAGCCAACGAAGAAAAGATTAGTTTTGCAATCATGTTTAAGGGGGCTAGAATTAACAATAATATTTTAGGTTGTAGGGTTTTAGTTTCTTGTGAATGAAGAGGATAAGGGATGGAGCATTTCAAGAAAACTAGGTTAGCCGTAGTAGCTGCCGTCATGGGGTTATCACTGCCGGCAAAAGCTATCGTTGTTGTCGGCGGTGACAATGGCTGGGAAGTGAGCTTTGATGGTAATATCAACCAGTTTTATGTGTGGAGTGATCCATCTGGTCGGCCTGATAATCCCACTGCCTCTAATCCGTTAGGTAAAGTCATTGGTGGGAACATGACGATGGATCCTTTTAGTCAGAGTTCTAGTCGTTTCCGTACTGGTCTTATGCCGGCGCTGTTTGGCTTTAATGTAAAGGCGCCCACTTGGCATGGGCTAGATATTGGCGGAAGAATTAGCTTTGCGGGCCAAACTAATAATGATAATAGTACGAATAATACTTTGGGCTCATTCGGCGGAGTCGGGGGAGCGGGTACAGCCACGGGTATCCAAAATTCTAGTAATACCACTAATCTTGGGGGAAATTTTGAATTTCGAGAAGGATATTTCACTATTGATGGAACTTTTGGCCAAATCTTAGCAGGACGAACTTTGGATCTTTTCATGGGTAAGAATATTCTTACAGATCAAACCCTCTTTGGCGTAGGCGGTACGGGTAATGTGCACGGAGGTGGATTTACCCTTGGGCGAATTGGTTTTGGCTATCTCTATCCTGGGTTTAATGCCCAAGTTCGCTGGACTAGTCCAGATATGAATGGTCTTAAAATTTCCTTAGCGGCGGTTGATCCTTCTCAGCTTTGTGGCGCAGAAGCCGTAGGAGGGCAGTATGTAGCGGCTAGCGGTGCAAATTGTATTAGAACTACCAATACCCCCAGAGGTGAAGGTCTGGCCAGCTATGTGGGTACATTTACGGATGGTAGTTTTCAGGTCTGGGGCTCAGGAATGTGGCAAAGCTTAGAGCGTGAGCCAATAGATATTAACCCGACAAATAAGAAGAACGATGTTTGGGGCTGGTCAACGGGTGCTCAGGTGAAGTATCGTGGCTGGGATTTTAACGGCTCTTACTATGCAGGCGCAGGTTTAGGTACCTCATTTCTTATGGCTGCCGATTCTATGGATGCAGATGGAAATTTTCGCCGAGATAAGGGTTGGATAGCTCAGGGAGGATATACTTTCTTGAAGCATACTAAAATAGCCTTTAGTTATGGGGTATCACGAGAGAATGAGACGGCCACTGATGCGGCTTTACGGCTATCAGGAGCTGGGGCTACCATTAAGGATCAACAAGCTTATGTCGCTGGGATTTATCATGATGTGAATGCTAACCTAAAACTAGTGGCTGAGTATTCTCGCATAATTAATGAATGGTATGGGCATGGTAATCGGCAAGAAGCTAATGTGGTGGGTGTAGGTGGATTTTTTTTCTGGTAAGTTAAATTAATAAATTAAAACGCTGATCTTTTAGTTATTAGCTAGGGGGGGTAAATAATAGTTGCTGTTAAAGCTTAGGGGTTTATGGGTAATTTTGAAGAGAGGCACGGGTAAAATTCTTAGCGAGCACGATAGATAATACGACCTTTGCTGAGATCGTAAGGGGTAAGCTCAATAGTAACCTTATCTCCTGTGAGGATGCGAATATAGTGCTTACGCATTTTACCAGAGATGTGAGCAGTAACCACGTGCCCATTTTCTAACTCTACTCTGAACATAGTGTTTGGCAGGGTATCAATAACCGTTCCTTCCATTTCAATGAAACCTTCTTTTTCTTTTGCCATGTAATTCTTAATAATCTCCTATAATGAATACTTAGAATATTAAATTCTATCATGGTTTTTGAAAAACTTTCTATATTACCCTTGATAAGATTGCTTAATAGCTCTAATAAGAAAGAAGAATAGGGCGATTTAAGCTAAATACTTAGATCATGATCTAGGTGCCATAATCCATTATTTGAGGTGTGATTACATAGTTTTTGTAGCCAATAGAGGAATTTGCTTCGGGAAATAGTTTCAGCCCCTAGTCGCTGCAAGTGAGCCGATTCGACTTGGCAGTCGATAAGCGGAAATCCCCATCGTTGAAGTTGGCGACAAAGATGGACAAAAGCTACTTTAGAAGCATCAGGATATCGGCTGAACATAGATTCACCAAAAAAGATATAGCCTATACTTAACCCATAAAGCCCCCCTGCTAATTTTCCATCTTTCCATGCTTCCGCTGAATGGGCTATTCCCATTTGGTGAAGGTAAAGATAAGCATTTTTTATTTCTGGTGTAATCCAAGTTCCTTCTCTAACTGAGCGGGAGCTAGCGCAAGCTTGAATTACACTTAAAAAGTCTTGATCCAGTGTCACCTGATAAGTTTCTCGGCGTAGTTGTTTTTGTAGACTTCGAGAAATATGCAGTTTTTCAGGAAATAAGACCATACGCGGATCAGGAGACCACCAAAGTATAGGTTGCCCTTCACTGTACCAAGGAAATATGCCTTGCTGATAGGCAGCAATGATTCTCTCTACTGATAAATCGCCTCCTACAGCTAATAATCCGTTTGGATCGGTAAGTGCTAGCTCTGGGTTAGGGAAAGCATTAGCCGGCCCATGAGGATCAAGATAATAAAGCCTACTCATAGAAAGGCTTAGAGATATTGGGTTAAGGTAAGGTTAGGGTAAGAGAATTTATTTCTCTAAATATAATTTAATCAAGATCTTAATAAATTTAGTTTTAGTTTAATTATAAGTGCTGTCGGCCTTTAAAGGCGTGGGATAGCGTATTGCTATCCACAAACTCAAGCTCTCCGCCTAAAGGAACTCCATGGGCAATACGGGTTACTGTAATCTTTCGGCCTCGCGCCAGCTCGCCGATGTAATAAGCTGTCGCCTCACCCTCAACTGTTAGGTTAGTTGCGAGGATAACTTCATGAATTTCATTTTTATCCAAGCGCTCTGCTAGTAAATCCATACCTAAAGCAGTAGGGCCGATACCATCAAGGGAGGATAGATGCCCCATCAAAACAAAGTATAATCCTTGATAGGCCGTAGTTTGCTCGATAGCTTGAACATCGCTAGGCATTTCTACGACACATAGCTGGCTATGATTTCGTTTAGGATTAACGCAGAAGGCGCATAGATCTGTTTCACTTAAAATGCGGCAGGCTTGACAATGGGTGATTTTATCTAAAGCTTCTATTAGCGCATCAGCTAAGCGTCGCCCTCCTGTTTGATCAGACTCTAGTAAATGAAAAGCCATACGTTGAGCGGATTTAGGGCCAACGCCAGGAAGGCAGCGTAATGCTACAACTAAACGCTCCAGAGAAGGACCAAATAAGTTCATATTTAGGAGCCGAGAGACAATTAAAGAAGAAAGGGATTAAAATGGTAATTTAAAACCAGGAGGCAAGATACCTGAAGTCATATTGGCCATTTTCTCCTTTGATTTAGTTTCAACTTGACGAACTGCGTCGTTGATTGCTGCGGCTATTAAATCTTCTACCATCTCTTTCCCTTCTTGCCATAGCTCATCACTGATAGTGATACGTCGACAATCATACCGCCCGGTCATTATAATGGTTACCATTCCTCCTCCAGCTTGGCCAGTGACTTCCATGTTAGCCAGATCTTCTTGTGCTTTTTCCATAGTTGATTGAAGTTGTTGGGCTTGTTTCATTAAGTTACCAAGTCCGCCTTTCATTTTTTATTCTCCTTGGAAGTATTTTATTTAATCTCTAGCGGGCGAATACTATTGGGTAGTAGTCGAGCATTAAGCGTTTCGCAAAGCGCCTTAACGTTAGTATCATTTTGAATGGATTCTGCCGCCGCTTGCTGCTGTGCTGTATGTTCTTTATTACGTCTAATTGCTGCTGTATCGACAGTCGTTGCTGACTCTGCAATTTGAATAACTAATCGCATAGATCTCCCATAGTGCTCAGATAAAGCTTGCTGTAGGCGATCTTCTGCACGCTTATTATGAAGATTAGCCATGTTAGGGGCTAATTGTAAGTACAAAGTATCATTTTCGCATCGATCTAAGGTGCAATTTTCTGCTAATTGTCGGGCTACGGCAGTTAATTTTAGCCGGATAGCTAATTTTGGCCAATCATCATGGTTTGGGAGAGATGAGTCGATGGATTTTTGCTCTAAGGGTGGAATTAAGGCAGTTATTTCTGCTTTAGTAGATTTAGTCTGAGCAAATATTTGTGGCGTAAAATCCTCATTTATGGGATGGAAACACAGCATACGTAGCAGTAACATTTCAAAAGCTGTACGAGGATCAGGTACATGAGCAAGATCACGGCTACCTATGAGAGCAATCTGGTAAAATAATTGGATATCCTCGGGGCTCATTTGATTTGCAAGAGTCTGAAATTCTTCAAGATCGCCTATTTCATCAACGGTGCTGGGGGCAATTTTATAGAGAGCAAGTTGCTGTAGCAAGTGCAGTAAATCTCCTATAATAAAGGCTATATCTACTGAATAGCTACAGATTTCCCGGGCTTTCTCAATAAGTACCTGACCATCTCGAAGCAACAAGGCATTGAGTAGCGCAAATAAATTTTGTTGATCAGTGCTACCTAGCATCATACGCACATGAGCCGTAGTGACTTGGCCACCTCCGTAGCCGATAGCTTGATCTAGAAGACTGAGGGCATCACGCATACTACCTTTAGCTACACAAGCAATTAAGCTTAAGGCTTCCATCTCAGAGGGGATTTGTTCCTCAGTTAGAATTTTGTCTAGATGAGTGGAGATTGCTTTAGGGGTAATGTGCCTTAGGTTAAATTGAAGGCAGCGGGAGAGTACTGTTGCAGGTATCTTTTTGGGATTTGTTGTAGCTAGTAAGAATTTAACGTGGGGGGGAGGTTCTTCCAAGGTTTTGAGTAAGGCATTAAAACTTGAAGTAGAAAACATGTGGATTTCATCAATAAGATAGATTTTATAGCGACCGGTAGTTGGTGCGTAATGTACATTTTCCAATAACTCGCGAGTATCATCCACGCCAGTACGAGATGCTGCATCTACTTCAATAAGATCTACAAAATTACCAGTGCTAATGGCTTGGCAATTTTGACAGTTTTCACAAGGTGAGGATCTCACCCCTTCTTTGCAATTAAGGGATTTTGCTAGGATGCGAGCTAAGGTTGTTTTACCTACACCTCGAGTCCCAATGAATAAAAAAGCATGATGTAGTCGATTATTATCAAGGCTATTGATTAAGGCTTGAAGGACATGTTCTTGTCCTACCATTTGCGTGAAATTACGAGGCCGCCATTTTCGTGCAAGAACTTGATAACTCATAAAATTTAATGGTTTATTTAATAATAGCGGTATTTTTTATTTACCATATTTATTTTATCAATTAATTACTCGTTTTGAGAAAGGATTCATGATTTAGAGTTAACTGCTTACCTGTTGCAATTATCAGCTTATGCGCGTTTGCCCACCCTGTTGGGTTGCTCGCTGGATTTTTCCTGCTCCATCGGAATCCCTAAGGTTATTTGTTGGACTTGTCAGAGCTATCGTTAAGTAGCTGTACACTTACCTCTACAGGCCTCACTTTCCGCACTCCTTGCAATAGTCAAAGTGGAGGTGCCGGTGGGGTTTTACCTTATCGCCGGTCTTCTGATCACACCTTCAAGGCCGCAGCCCGATGAAGATTATACGAAAAAACGACGCAATTAACAGCACATGTTATCTACCCTCGCGCTCTGTGTTCCATTACGCTACGCAACATCGCTAGAGGATTTGTGCTTCCTCAATGTAATTAATTATGAGTCTTACAATTAAGGTAGTGGCTTGTACCAGCCTTACCTCGGCACCCGAGTTTACTGCTACCGCTGCTCCTTTCCAGGCCTGACGGGGTTTACAGCGTATCGTTGCGAGGAGACCGATACAAGCCACCATCATAATTATTTTGCTTAAGGTTAATTGTAAATGCAAGATTTTAATTTTAAGTTGAGGGTAGCAATTTCTCTTGAAAAGATAGTATTGTATTGTTACTATTGTGTGTTATTAGTTCCCGTTTAAAGATGGCCAAATTAAGGGAGGTTCTGCTTCTAAGGAGTATATCCTAAAGAGCTCTCTCGCCTTCAAGTAACTGACCTCAGTAAGCTAAACGACTGATATTGATTAAGTATCTAGTTTAAAGTTTAAATACAATTTAAAATTCAAGAAATCACTGTTATTACCTCACCTCAGAATCTAGTCTCATCTAGTTTTTACCTAAAAAACAACAAATGGACATACATAAGCTCAGGTTAGTAATAGGCTAATAGCGATAAATAGAATCTGACGTAGTTTACAGGCGAGAAATGAGCTAACTATAAATGGTTAAGCAGAAAATTACTTAACTTAGTTATTAGGTAGCGTATTCTGATTTATATCTATAATAAAGATGAGTAATTAGGGATTTTTCCCTGAAATCAATAAAATATTAAAAAACTTAACGATATGGCGGAGAGGGAGGGATTTGAACCCTCGATACGTATAACGTATACACACTTTCCAGGCGTGCGCCTTCGACCGCTCGGCCACCTCTCCTAATGTGGAAACTGTGAAGACTAACTCAGAATGTTTCAAGGTGCAATTAATATTAATAGGATATGTAAAGGTTATTATTATAGATCCCAGTTATATGACTAGGTAGAAGCATTTTTAGCAGTTAGTTTTATGGATTATCTAAGTATTACTTCCTAATATTTAGGCCGCCTAAGATCCTTAGCAGCTTCGTATATTTCTTGGCTAAGTGGATATTTTGCGCATCTATTTCCACTTAATATTTATCTCACCCTATATTATACATTTAGACGAACTTTCATGAATCTCACTGAACTCAAGATAAAAAGCGCTTCTGAGCTTTTAGATATTGCTCAATCCCTCGAACTGGAGGGGATGTCTCGTTTACGTCGACAAGATCTTATTTTTGCATTGCTTAAAGCTCACGCAAAAAACGGCGATGATATCTACGGTAGTGGAGTTTTAGAGCTACTCCAAGATGGATTTGGTTTTCTTCGTTCAGCAAGCGCCTCCTATCTTGCTGGTCCAGATGATATTTATGTTTCACCAAGCCAAATAAGACGTTTTGGTCTTCGCACTGGAGATACTATTGAAGGTAAAATTCGACCTCCGAAAGAAGGAGAGCGCTATTTTGCGTTACTTAAAGTAAGTAGTATTAACCTTGAGTCGCCAGAACATTCTCGGGACAAAGTATTATTTGAAAACTTAACCCCACTTTTTGCTAATAAGCGTTTAGTTTTAGAGCGAGGTAATGGGAGTACAGAAGATCTTACTCCGCGAGTGATAGATCTAATTGCGCCTATAGGTAAAGGGCAACGAGGGCTTATTGTCTCTTCTCCTAAATCGGGAAAGACGGTTATGCTCCAAAATATTGCCCAATCTATCGCAGCTAATCATCCAGAGTGCTACCTTATTGTTTTGCTTATTGATGAGCGCCCAGAAGAAGTTACGGAGATGGCTCGTTCAGTGCGGGGAGAAGTTATCTCTAGTACTTTTGATGAGCCGGCAAGCCGCCATGTTCAGGTTGCAGAAATGGTGATTGAAAAAGCTAAACGGCTAGTAGAGCATAGGCGGGATGTTGTTATTTTACTAGATTCTATTACCCGCTTAGCTCGTGCCTATAATACGGTGATACCTTCATCTGGTAAAGTACTTACCGGAGGTGTTGATGCTAATGCTCTACAGCGGCCAAAGCGCTTTTTTGGTGCGGCTCGTAACTTAGAGGAAGGGGGTAGCCTAACTGTAATTGCAACTGCACTAATTGATACCGGATCACGTATGGATGATGTGATTTATGAAGAGTTTAAGGGTACTGGTAATATGGAGATTCACCTTGAGCGTAAGCTTGCTGAGAAACGTATCTATCCAGCAATTAATATCAACCGATCGGGTACTCGTCGAGAAGAACTCCTTACCGATCCTGACAATTTACAGAAAACATGGATTTTACATAAGCTGCTTGCCCCGATGGATGAGGCAGAGGCTATGGAATTTTTACTTAATCGGCTAAAAGAATCAAAGACAAATGCTTCATTTTTTGATTCTATGAAGCGCTGATATCTTTACTATACCTATCCTTAAATTTAAGCAACCAGCGTATTAAAGTACTATATTTTTAGTATTATGCGTAATCGGCCTCCAGTAATATTTCTCATGGGGCCAACTGCTGCAGGTAAAACAGAGTTTGCTTTAATGCTTGCGGAGCGCTTTCCCTGCGAAATTATTAGTGTTGATTCGTCTCAGGTATATCGTGGGATGGATATTGGCACTGCCAAACCAAGCTTGATACAACGCCGTAGCTACCCTCATCACTTAATTGATATTCTTGATCCAGTAGAGGCTTATTCAGCGGGTCGTTTTTATACCGATGCTCAGAATTTAATGAAGGCTATTAGCGATCAGGGGCGTATCCCTCTGTTAGTAGGGGGAACTATGTTATATTTTCATACTCTAAAGTATGGAATGTCTTCTCTTCCTCCAGCTAATCCAGAAATTAGGGCGGCTATAGCACAAGAAGCAATGGTTAAAGGTTGGGATACTTTATATCTTCACTTAGCTAACGTGGATCCTGTAACAGCAGAGCGTATTAGTAGCCATGATCCTCAGCGCATTCAACGAGCTTTAGAAGTTTTTCAATTAACGGGTAAACCTTTAAGCGAGTTAACTGCCAATAGCCAGCAACCTACTTTACCCTATCGGGTTATCACACTTATTTTAGCTCCTAAAGACAGATCATTACTCCATAAACGTATTGAGAGACGGTTCTGGGCTATGCTAGAAGCGGGGTTTCTGGAGGAAGTGAAGCAATTGTTTATGCGTCATGATTTGAGTATAGAGCTAGTCTCTATTCGCGCGGTTGGTTATCGTCAGGCGTGGCTTTATCTACAAGGTCAATTCTCTTTTGATATTATGGTTGAACGGGCAATTAGTGCTACCCGTCAAATGGCTAAGCGGCAATTGACGTGGTTAAGGCGAGAGAATAATGCAATATATATTCAATCAGGAGAAGATCTTCGTGAGAAAGAAATATGGGGGATATTGGATAGGGTGTTGGTTTAATTTTCCTAAAACTGTCGTTTCTAGAAGGGTATGCTAGACTTTAATATAATGGTCTAATTAGTGAAAAAAAAACGAAAAATCTGATATAAAATACATCAGCTTTTAGTGATTAGGCTAAAAATCTAAGGCGTTTAGAAATAAAGGTTTTTATTAAATAACGGTGATATGTGATAGCCAAGGAAGCAGGTGATAAAATTATTATTATTTTGCAGTGGAGTTATCTTAAAGCCGGATAGACGCTTAGTACGTCTCCTCTCTGGCCTTATCTATCATTGAAAACAAAAAAATACGAGGAGAAAAGGCCAATGTCACGTGGGCAGTCGTTGCAAGACCCTTTCCTTAATGTTCTACGTAAAGAGCGGGTTCCTGTCTCTATTTATCTTGTTAATGGAATTAAATTACAAGGACAAATAGAGTCCTTTGATCAGTTTGTAATTCTGTTAAAAAACTCTGTTAGCCAGATGGTATATAAGCATGCTATTTCTACTGTAGTACCTATACGTAATGTCAAATTACCTAGTAGCGAAGCTGGAAATATCCATCAACCTGATGAGGTTACTGATGAAGGCTAAATTTTTGTAATCAAGGGTGGCTTACAAGTTGAGGAGCTGAAAGATCGTGGGTATTCTTTGTTGATTAAGTATTCTAACAATAATCAGCAGTATAAATATAACGCGATTTTAGTTCATGTTATCTTTCAAAAATCTGCGTACTATCAGGGACAGGCAGAGTTTGTTGAGCTTGTTTGCTCAGCAGGAGCTCGAATAGTAGCTACTTTTACTGGAAAACGGGACACACCTCATCCTAAATATTTTATTGGTAGCGGTAAAGCGGATGAAATCCGCGCTTGGGTTGATGCTAAAGGGGCAGATTTAATCGTATTTAATCACGATTTAACCCCAACCCAAGGGCGTAATCTGGAGCAATTTTTACGATGCCAAGTACTGGATCGAACGGAGCTTATTCTTAATATTTTTTCCCAAAGAGCTCGTTCCTATGAAGGTAAGTTGCAAGTAGAGTTAGCTCAGTTACAACATTTGTCTACGCGTTTGGTGCATGGCTGGAGTCATTTGGAGCGCCAAAAAGGCGGCATTGGTCTACGAGGGCCGGGTGAAACACAGTTAGAAACTGATCGTCGTTTGATTAATAATCGTATTCGTCAGTTACATAAACAATTAGATCGAGTGCATAAACAACGAGATCAAAGCAGACGATCACGATACAGAGCTCAGATACCCACGATCTCTTTAGTAGGCTATACTAATGCGGGTAAGTCTACTTTATTTAATTATTTAACTGGGGCTCAAGTTTTGGCAGATAATAAATTGTTTGCAACTTTAGATCCCACGTTGAGGCGTTTACGGTTAGCAACACCTCAGTCCTTGGTAGTAGCCGATACTGTTGGGTTTATTCGCAATTTGCCCCATAGTTTAGTGAAAGCTTTTCGTTCAACATTGGAGGAAACTCAGGACGCAGCTTTGTTACTTCATGTAATTGATGCTTTTTCTGAAGAGCGTATGGATTTAATCACTCAAGTAAATAAAGTCCTTAACTCGATAGGCGCAGAAAAGATTCCTCAGTTAGAAATTTACAATAAAATCGATCAGATAGAAGGTTGCAAGCCACGGTTAGAAAGGGATTCTTTTGGTAGAATCTGTCGAATATGGCTATCAGCCTTTAATGGAGAGGGTATTGATTTGCTACGGCAAGCATTAATTGAGTATTTTCCGGCTAAGGAATCTTTTAGAAGATTAGAGTCGATATATTAGCTTTATGAAGCTTGCCGATTAACGGCTTATCCCTGTAGAATATAATTGTGTATCCCGTTTGCTTAATTAAATAACTTGGAAGGAGCGCGGAGCGCAAAGATGCGCGACGACCCCCTAGCGATGTTATGCAGCGGGGCGCGAAGGCAGAAAAAATATTTTGACGGCTTGCGTTTTTCCTATGATAAAATAGAATTTCCATGAAAGACTACTGTGAGGAGCGCGGGGAGTAAAGCCTGTAGAGAGGCATAACAGTTCGACGATAGTTTAAAGCCTAAATAACAATAGATGCCTCGGCGAAGCAGGAAAAATGCAGTGAGTTACTTGGCAGGAGCCAAGTCGGTGAATGTAAATAAGCTGATAATTGCGACACGTAAGCAGTCAACTCCGAATTAAATACGTACATCAACAGTTGGAGTATCTAGGCTAATGGCTTGGAATGAGCCGAATGAAAATAAAGATAAAGACTCTTGGGGTAAAACGAGTGACCAACAAGGGCCACCTGACCTTGATGAGATTATTCAAAATTTAAGAGCTAAACTCAATAAGCTATTTGGTGGCGGAGGGCAGCGGATGCAGGGTGGAAATGGATCTCAGATTTTAGGCCGAGGGGGCGGGACTGCGGGTATTGCCCTGTTAATATTAATTCTTGTTATTGCTTGGCTTCTTTCAGGCATTTATATTGTTAAGCCTGCTGAACAAGGGGTGGTGCTGCGGTTTGGAAAGTATTTAACAACTACTGATTCTGGACCTCACTGGCATATCCCTTATCCTATTGAAAAAGTGGAATTGGTTGATGTAGCTCAGATTCGAAGCTATGAAATTGGCTACCGCTCGACAGGTAGAGGGCAATCAGGGTCCCCAGTGCCAAGTGAAGCGCTAATGCTAACCCAAGATGAGAATATCGTAGATGTTCGGATTGCAGTTCAGTACCGAATAAAAGATGCAAGCTATTATTTATTTAATGTGCGTAATGCTGATATTAATTTGCGCCAAGTTATTGAAAGTGCTCTTCGCGAAGTTGTAGGGAAAAGTACTATGGATTTTGTACTGACCTCTGGCCGTAGTGAAACTATGGTGCAGACGCAAAAATTAGCCCAGCAGGTTTTAGATCAATATAATGCTGGATTAATTATTACCAGCGTTAATATGCAGGATGCTCAGCCACCAGAACAGGTGCAATCAGCCTTTGCAGACGCTATTAAGGCTAGAGAAGATGAGCAGAGACTAAGAAATCAAGCTGAGGCTTACTCTAATGATATCCTTCCTAAAGCTCGCGGTGCTGCTTTTCGTAAAATTCAAGAGGCAGAGGGCTATAAGAGCGAAGCTGTCGCTCATGCTGAGGGTCAGACAGCTCGTTTTGCACAGATATTGAAAGAGTATCAGGTAGCACCAGAGATTACTCAAGAGCGGCTTTATTTAGAAGCAATGGAAAAGGTCATGGAGCGAAGCCGTAAAGTATTGGTAGATGTTCCTAAAGGTACTAATGTTTTTTATCTGCCCCTTGATCGTATGGCGAATGAAGGAGGCTCTAGGGATCGGCATACTATTTCCTTAGATCTAGATAGATTATCTTCTAATGGTAATAATACATCGAGTAATGAGGAGCATACAAATCAAAGCAACGATGATAGCCATAGCCATAGCCGAAATCGGAGGGCACGTTAATGAGTAAAAATTTTGGTGTTTTGGCTAGCCTTTTTGTAGTTTTGTTAGTGATTGGTCTGCAAAGTATTTTTTTTGTAGATGAAAGAGAGCGTGTGCTCTTATTATGGTTAGGTAAGATTGAGCGCTCAGATTTTGAGCCGGGTCTTCATTTTAAAGCTCCATTTTTTAATTCCGTGCGTAAATTTGATGGCCGGACTCTTTCTTTAGACGTTGATCCTGAGCGTTACTTAACTGTTGAAAAGAAAAATGTTATTGTTGATTCCTTTGTAATGTGGCGGATTAGTGATGTTGCTCAGTATTATCGGTCAATGACTGGGGATGAAAGTCGGGCTGCTGTACGGTTATCTCAAATTATTAAGGATGGTTTACGTAGTGAGTTTGGGCGCCGTTCCATTCAAGAGGTAATCTCAGGCGAACGGTCCCTTATCATGGAAACTATGGCTAGGCGAGCAAATGATCAGGCTAAAGAATTTGGAATTACAATTGCGGATGTGCGTATCAAGCGAATTGATTTGCCCGCGGATGTAAGTAGCTCAGTTTATGATCGAATGGAAGCTGAACGAGAGAGAGTGGCGGCGGAGCTACGTTCGCAAGGTGTTGAAACTGCTGAGAAAATCCGCTCAGGAGCAGATAGGCAACGTGTTATCATTTTAGCAAATGCTCAGAAGGAATCAGAAACTATTCGAGGTGCTGGAGATGCTATCGCTACAAAGATTTATGCTGATACTTTTAATCAAGATTCAAAATTTTATGCGCTTTATCGTAGCCTAGAAGCTTATCGTAATATCTTTTCACAAGAGGGCCAGGATCTTTTGCTTCTTGAACCTAAAGGGGATTTTTTTCGGTTTTTTAATAATATAAACTCTGATTCTATGCCTAAGCCTGAATCAATAACCATTCAATCTAAGGGGTTAGAATAAAAAACTATTGTATATATGGATAGAGGAGTTTTTTAGCCGCTCTTTATTTGCCCCCGCTTACTATAAAAATCTAAGTAATACCAATGTCAATAACTGAGTGCTGGCTTCTGCCTGAAGGGGTGGGTGAGCTTTTGCCTGCCGAGGCAGAGAGGCTCGAGCGCGTGCAGCGTGAGCTTATTGACCTTTTCTATTCTTGGGGCTATGAGTTAGTCATTCCCCCCTTGATTGAATATTTAGAATCCCTTACTACAGGTGTTGGGACTGATTTAGAATTACGTACATTTAAACTTACTGATCAATTAACGGGTCGGCTGATGGGAGTGCGTGCTGATATTACTCCGCAAGTAGCCCGGATTGCTGCCCATCGTATTAAAAGAAAGGGTATTCTTCGACTATGTTACATGGGAAACGTGTTGCATACCTTACCCCAATATCTAGGAGGAACCCGTAACCCGATTCAGATGGGGGCTGAAATCTATGGCCATGGAGGGGTTGAAAGCGATCTAGAGATCTTACGATTAACTGTGGAGGCTTTGGATCGAATTGGAATTAAGCAAGTGCATTTAGATTTAGGTCATGTAGGAATATTTCGAGATCTTGTAGTGCAAGCAGGATTATCATCTGAACAAGAATACCTATTATTTGATGCTCTACAGCGTAGATCTCATGATGAAATTAAATGGATATTACAAAATAATAATGTAAAGGCGAGACTCCTGCATATGTTTTTAGCTTTAGTTAACCTTAATGGAGAAAAAGAGGTTATTATCGAGGCAGAGCGAGTGTTAGCAGGAAGTGGAGTGGAGCAAGCGTTAGTAACCCTAAAGAAAGTTGCAGTATTAGCAGAGAAATATTTGCCCTCACTGCCTATACATTTTGATTTAGGTGAGCTTCGAGGTTATCGGTATCATACGGGCTTAGTTTTTGCTGCTTACATCTTGGGGCGTGGACAGGCAATTGCTCAGGGAGGACGCTATGATGATATTGGGCAAGTGTTTGGCCGAGCGCAGCCCGCTACTGGTTTTAGTATGGATTTAAAAGAGTTAATTACTCTTTATGAAGCTTCAAACTTCCGCCATAAGATCTACGCTCCTTGGTCGGAGGATGTTAATTTTGAACGAGAAGTAGCCCGCTTACGCCAGCAGGGAGAGCAGGTTATATATGGACTCCCAGGCGCTATTAATAACTCTCAGGAGTTAAGCTGTGATCGGGAGCTAGTGTTACAGGCAGGACAATGGCAAGTTATAGAAATGAGGAAGCTAGGGCGTGGCTAAAAGCGTCGTAATTATAGGCTGTCAATGGGGCGATGAGGGGAAGGGAAAGTTAGTTGATCTTTTAACTGATCGTGTTAGTGCAGTAGTTCGGTTTCAAGGTGGGCATAATGCTGGCCATACATTGGTTATTAGGGGTAGGAAGATAATCTTACACCTAATTCCTTCTGGAATATTGCGGGAAGATGTATTGTGTGTGATTGGCAATGGAGTAGTGATCTCTCCTTCTGCTCTCATGGAAGAGATTAAAATGCTCGAGCAGCAAGGCATATTGGTTAAGGGACGGCTGAAGATCAGCTCTGCGTGCCCATTGGTTTTGCTTTATCATGTTGCTCTTGATCGAGCAAGGGAGGCCGCTCGCTGCAAGCAAGCAATTGGTACTACTGGCCGAGGTATTGGTCCTGCGTATGAGGATAAAATAGCTCGTCGTGCCTTGCGAGTTGGTGACCTGTTAGATGAATCTAATTTCACAGCCAATTTACGAGAGATCGTAGATTATCATAATTTTATTTTACGAGAATATTATCGAGTTGAGCCTGTTAATTATGATCAGGTGTTAGAGCAAACACTAGAGCTAAGATCAAATATTGATCACTTAATAACGGATGTACCGATGTTGCTAGCTCAGATCCGACAGCAGAATAAAAATATTCTTTTTGAAGGGGCTCAAGGCGCTTTTTTGGATATCGATCATGGAACCTATCCTTATGTGACCTCTTCTAATACTACTGCTGGTGGGGCATCTACAGGAAGCGGGGTAGGACCGCTTCATTTAGATTATGTTCTTGGAATCACTAAAGCATATACAACTCGAGTTGGTTATGGGCCTTTTCCTACAGAGCTAAAGGATGATATTGGTATTCATCTTGCTAAACGAGGACAAGAGTTTGGTGCTACCACTAACCGTCCACGGCGCTGTGGCTGGCTGGATTTAGTAGCACTGCGACGTGCGATCACTATTAGTAGCGTCTCTAGCCTTTGTGTTACTAAATTGGATGTGCTTGATGGTATAGAAAGCCTTCATATCTGTATAGCCTATTATTATAATGGTCAGCGTTTTGATCTGTTATCTGACAGTAAAATTTTGGATCGTTGTGAGCCTATCTATATAGAATTACCTGGCTGGCAAGAAATAACGGCTGGAATCACAGAGTATGATCAATTACCGCATAATGCACGTAGTTATTTGCAGAAGATTGAAGAGCTATGTGGTATACCTATCGATATTGTTTCAACGGGAGCGGATCGTGAGCAAACCGTCGTTTTGCGTGATCCGTTCGCAATATAAATAATAAATAAGAGGTAGCGGCCGATTCTTTGAAAGAAGGCAAGGACGAGCGACGGCTCCCAGTGATTTTGCGTAGCGGAGCGCAGAGCGCGAGGATAAACAACACGGGATTAATTGCGACGTTTTTCTGTACAATCTTAAGCTATTAAGCTAGGGTAGGGTTGCAGGTCGCAATAAAGTGGTTTTGAAGGTATGGTCAGAAGACCGGCGATGAGATAATAAAATCTGGTCGGTGTCTTCATTTTGGCTACTACTGTAAGGGGTGCAGGAAGTAAAGCCTGTGGAGACGCACAGCTACTTAACGATAGCTTGACAAACCCAAGCAACCATAGAGACTCCGATAGAGCAGGAAAAACACAGTGGGCAGCTTGGCAGAAACCAAGTTAGCGAACGCACATAAGCCAATAACTCCAACCCGTACGTAAGCAGTTGACCCCGAATATAAAGGCCAACGCCTCTAATGCTCCTATTTTTATTAAATTAGGATTTTACTAATCCATAAAAATACGGTTTAGGTGCTTAATGGCCTCAATTCTCTGTTGTTGTAGTGCTTGAGCAATGGCTTCATTCTGAAGCCCTCTTGCCACTAAAGGTTGAGCTTTTATTTTTACAGCCTCACTAAAAACTGATTGAAGCCAGTGAGACTGGGGATATGGATAATCCTCAAATCCAGGGCGCCCTCTAGCATCAGCTTCACAAACCAGCAAAAGTTGATTAAGGCGTTGAGGGCGGCGAAAGGCGTCAATATCGTTAAGTAGCTTAAGAAGAACGCTAGGCCGCAGCTTATAAGCTTGATGCACTAGATCGTGATAGCGCGCTACACAAGTCGCTAAATCTCGATAAGATTTAGGAATACGTAAGCGTTCAGAGAGATTAAGAATTAGTAGCGCTCCTCGCATTCCATGATCATAATGATGAGGCCACTTATGAGAGGGAGTCTCTCCTTTTCCTAGATCATGTGTTAAAGCAGCAAATCGGATTTGGGTATCTTGGCTTAGACGGGAAGCTATTTCTAAGACTTTTAAAGCGTGGATACCCGTATCAATCTCTGGATGATAGCGCCTAGGTTGCGGAATACCAAATAGTTGGTTAATTTCAGGAAATATTCGCACTAGAGCACCACAGGCTCTTAGAGTTTGGAAGAATCGCCAAGGATAGGATTCGGAAAGGGCTTTTTCTAGTTCTTTCCATATCCTTTCGGGTACTAAATGATCAGCTTCGCCGGCAGCTACCATTTTTTGCATAAGTACTAGTGTCTCTGGGGCAATTTTGAAATCAAATCGGGCAGCAAAACGGGCTGTGCGAAGGATACGTACTGGATCTTCGGTAAAAGCAGGGGAGACGTGTCGCAAGATTTTTTTCTTTAAATCTTGTTGTCCCCCAAAGGGATCGATAAGTGCACCGTCAGGGGTTTGAGCGATAGCATTAATTGTGAGATCGCGGCGTTGTAGATCTTCTTTTAATGTTACATCAGGGGCGGCATGAACTATAAAGCCTTTATAACCTGGCCCGATCTTGCGTTCAGTACGGGCCAAGGCATATTCCTCTTGAGTCTGTGGGTGTAAAAATACGGGGAAATCTTTTCCTACCGGACGATAGCCTTGGATTGCGAGCTCCTCTGGGGTAGCATCAACGATTACATAATCTCGTTCTTTAATAGGCCGTCCTAGAAGCTGATCCCGAATGGCTCCACCGACAAGATAGACTTCCATGAGGCGTTTTAATCCGCTGGGCTAGCTAAGTTTGTTACGTTGAGCATATCGCCGTAGTTCAAGATAACGCGCTTTTTGATTACGCTGGCCTAAATATTCAGGTACTACTGCTTCAATAGTAGTAGGCTTAATATCTAATTTATCTAGCTCATTTTGGCGACAAATACTAGGTGTTTGTAAAGAGGCATAATTGTCTTTAGAGAAAAGATTTCCGGGTAGATACTCTAAGGCACTGGCTTGAAGGCGGCTAAGTTTGTCGGAAAGCCCGATAATTCGACGCTTAAGTCCTAAAACTGCTGCTGTGTACTCAACTAATTGTTTTAGAGTGTAAGTATTAGGCCCACATAATTCATAGCTTTGGTTAAAGTGATACTTATCATCTGTAAGAATACGAGCAAACGCTTGTACTACATCACCTACGTAGATAGGAGCAAGACGAGAATCTGGGCAAGCTAGAGGAAAGATAAAGGGGAAGATTTCAAGTAAAGTAGCAAAACGGTTAAAGAAGCTATCTTCTGGGCCAAAAATTACTGAAGGACGAAAGATTGTCACTTGGAGTCCTTGCTTTGCTAAGGGTAGGATACGGGACTCTCCTTCGCCTTTGCTGCGTAGATAGTAACTGGATCCCTTGTCAGCATTAGCATTAAGGGCGCTCATATGAAGCAAGCGCTTAACTCTGGTATCAAGGCAAGCTTGAGCTATTTTCTCTGGTAAATCGATATGGACGTGGCGAAATCTATGACCCTCTCGCTTTCCTTCATTAAGGATTCCGGTTAAATTCACTACACCGTAACAATCATTAAACTGAGATTTAAGCTCAGCTAAATCGTATATATTGACCTCTCTAAGCTGTAGCCCCGGTAAAACGAGTAGATCTCGATTCCGTTGTCGATTCCGGGTAAGTACCCGTACTTTATAACCTTGATTTACCAAGTGGGCAGTTAATTGTAGGCCCACAAAGCCTGTACCTCCTAGGATGCAGATAGTATCTTTATTCATTAGTATCATTACACTCCCTTAAGCTGATTAAAATTAAATGCTGGCTAAACATTACTTATTATAATTAGGTAAAAAGGTATTTTTACAATACGCTGGGGTTTTTCCTAATTTATTATGGGTTTTTTTAAGGGAAGTATGAGTATTTTCTTGTACTATAGTGTCATGCTAGGGAAAAGAAGTAGCTATAGTGTATAACATATCTATCATAGATAAGTTTAGTCATACATTACCTATATATATAAGTCCAGTTAAACAGGCTGCTGCTGGATAAAGAATGCGCCTATAGTGAGTGAATGATTATAAAGCTATCTTTATAATTATGACTGCTAGTGAGGTATGTTTTCCGGTATCGCCCTATAAAATCTTGGCTGGGCTAGTAAACCAATAGTCGGTATTTTTTGGTTGGAATAGTTTAAATTAGGCTAGGGATTATAGATCTATTTTAGGCTGTTGCAACAGGACTTTGATCTTAGCTATTTTTAGATTAATAAAAAAGGCTCCTATTGGAGCCTCTAATTATAAACCTTAAGCCTCTCTATTTATTATTTTTATATCTTCTGAACCATTGAATAATATACTAAGTTACTATTCATTTATAATATAGACTAAATATTAAAGATTGCAAGAAAATCACCTTTAGATTTTTTTAGAATAAATAAGTTCAGTGATAATTAATGTCCAACATCTCTATCGCCTCTGCTATTGCTGTTGCTACATATCAACTAACTCATTTAGATAATGGGCGTTTGGAAGCTGAAAGATTACTTTGCTGGGTGCTTAAAGTAGAACGCAGCTATCTTTACGCTTGGCCTGAGCGAGGATTGACAGTAATTGAATGGAGCTATTTGAAGCAGCTACTACAACGACGAGCTAATCATGAGCCCTTTGCTTATATTTGTGGCAGACGGGAATTTTGGTCACTAATTCTACGTGTTAGTAAAGCAACTTTAATTCCTCGTCCAGAGACTGAGCAGGTAGTGGAATTAGCGCTAAAACGGATGAATTTGGAAGAGCAGCTAAAAATCGCTGATTTAGGCACAGGTAGTGGAGCTATCGCCCTTGCTATTGCAAGCGAGCGGCCTCAAGCTCAGGTGATTGCAACCGATATATCTCCAGCAGCTATTCAAGTAGCAGAAGAAAATAGGAAAAATTTAGATCTTAATAATGTTGTTTTTAGATTAGGAGATTGGCTGACTCCTTTGGGCGATGAACGGTTTGATCTTATAGTCAGTAATCCTCCCTATATTGCAGAAGAAGATCCCTATCTTACCCAAGGCAGTTTATGCTTTGAACCTTATCAGGCTTTAGTTGCCGGTACTGATGGTTTAGAAGCTTTAGCGTATATTGCTAGGGTCGCTCGAGAACATCTTGTAAATGGCGGTTGGTTGATTCTTGAGCATGGCTATAATCAAGGCTCCTTTTTGTTAAAGCTACTGATAAAATTAGGTTATCAACAAGTAGCAGATTTTTATGATCTTGCTGGATTACCTCGTGTGGCTGTAGGACAATGGTGGGCTTATTAAGCTATTTAAGTTACCGGTATATCTAATAAATACATTATCGCCCATAATCTTCAACGCGCGATCAGTAGATTGGTGAATTAATTGCTAGAATCACTAGCCGCGCGAGTGGAAGATCGTGGAATTACATATTTAAGCGAATCTAAGCCAGTCATATGTCTGAGTAGATTGAAAGAGACTAAAGGTTATGATTAATTGTGCAAGCGCTGCCTCCAAGTGTTAATTCTAAAGCTTAAAAATAATAAAAGAACTATCCCGAAAAGAGCTAAGGTACTAGGCTCTGAAATAGAGCTAGGTAAGGTAGGTAGAGCAGTAACAGCGATGGTTATTGAAACTTGAGCCCCATTTTGCTCTCCTGGGCCAAAGAAATTGAAAAATGCGGGGCTTAGAGAAGCTATAAATGTACCTGTATTGTTAAGACCGAAATTTACTCGAGCAATATTAGTCCATACTACTGCCCCCGCTGAGTTAAAGAGACCCTGTATATTACCCTGAATTGTTGCCTTAACCTCGGGCATACTGAAATTAAAGTTAACCGATATGGGAGTACCGTCCACCGGAATGTTTAGAGAAGGACTCTCTGTCCAGATATTAAACAGTGGAAGCTGTTCTTGGCCATTTAGACCCAAATTATCGGTTGTAAAGCTAGATATAATTTGTTGCGTTTGGATGTTCGGATCAGTAACACTGATGTCATAGCTATGTAGTGTAATGATGACTGCTTTCCCCGTTATTGGGGATAATAACAACCCTAAGGTGATGTAAAGGGCTAATAAATGCTTCATTTTTTCCTCATGCGTGTAAAATTATTAAAGACTCATTTAGCTGTTGAATAGCTGTGATAACTTAGCTATATAATAGTAATTGCAAAAAGTGATCCAAATTTATAACTATTTGTTTTTGTTTTATAGTTAATTTTATATTCAGCCATGGTGCAAAAATCATTGACAGTTATTTTGTAAAAAATCATGACACTTGCCCTTGCGTTGATCTCTATCTGTGGCATCACTTCAGTCTATTAGAGTAGATAGGATTTTATTATTTTCTTCTGGGCTAAGTAGCTTAGGTTACATTATATTGAGAGACCCATATTTAATTGACTTATGTTAATACCCTACCTAAATGGATGATCAGCAGCTTTTGCGTTATAGCCGGCAGATTCTGCTGCCTCAAATTGATATCGAAGGCCAACAAAAGTTACTGAGATCTCGAGTCTTGCTGGTGGGAGTTGGGGGTTTGGGATCCCCAATTTCCCTATACTTAGCTGGGGCAGGCGTAGGACAACTAACCTTAGTTGATTCTGATCAGGTAGATCTCTCGAATTTACAGCGACAGATCCTTTATAGTAATGAATGTATTGGTTCATCTAAGGTGGAGGCTGCCCGTCATCGTTTGCTTTCCTTAAATTCAGAGATAGAGATACGGGCAATTGCTCGCCATTTACAAGATGAGGATTTGCGGGCGGCAGTTACTCAGGCTCATGTGGTCGTTGATGGTAGTGATAATTTTGCAACTCGATTTGCGCTAAATGCCGCCTGTGTTAGCGTTGGTCGACCGCTAGTTTCTGGTGCTGCTATTCGTATGGAAGGGCAGGTCGCTGTGTTTGATAGCCGACAGCCAGATGGCGCTTGTTATTACTGCCTATTTCAAGAAGACGAAGAAAGCGAAGAGACTTGCTCTCAAGTGGGTGTTATTGCTCCTCTGCTAGGTATTATTGGTAGTATTCAAGCGTTAGAAACGCTTAAATTGCTATTAGGCATTGGGGAGAGTCTATATAATCGATTATTACTATTAGATGCGATGAAGATGCACTGGCGTGAGACTAGAATCCATCGGGATCCAAGATGCGCTATATGCGCTAATTTTCAAGAAAAATGACAAGAATTCACCCAATAGAGCAGGTTATTCTTCCTCGATGTATAGCTAATCAGCTGCTGCATCAAGCGCAAATAAATCCTCAAGGAGAGATATGCGGGCTGATTAGTGCTCGTGAGGGTACTCCCGTTACCTGCTATTTGATAAATAACATTGCCCCTGATCCGCAGCAGCAATTTCTTATGGATCCACAAGATCAAATAAAGGCCATGCGCTGTATGCGTGAACAAGGGGAGGAGCTATTTGCTATTTATCATTCTCATCTCGATATCCCTCCTTGGCCTTCAAAGAGTGATTTAACCCAGGTAGCCTATCCAGAGGCTCTATATCTAATCATTTCTTTGAGCATTAAAGGGGTACTGGAGATGCGTGGCTTTCGATTACGAGAAGGGATCTATAAGGAGATTGAATTACAATTATAGTTTCATTCGATATTAAGCTATATCTTGGAGTATTTGGCTGTATTTTTTCAGTGTTGGATATTTTTTGTGCACAACGTATGAGTATAAATATGCTTGAGTGCAAAAATTTCTTATTAAGAAAACCTCAATTAGGAGCTAGGTAATTTTAGGTAATGAGCACTAGCGTTAAAAAACAAGCCATTGTTTCTCCTTTATATGTGGCTAATGCTGCTTATTTAGAAGATCTCTATGAAATTTACCTGAAAGATCCTCATAGTGTATCTATTCCATGGCGAGACTGGTTTGATCAGATCCAAAATAACCCTTCAGAACAACACGCTATTTCTATGCCCTTATCTTATTCTCCGGTACCGGCAATACAGCCAACGTCCCCAAGGAGAATAGCTACAACAGCTGAAACAGCTGCAAAACAAGCAGCGGTACTTCAACTTATTAATGCCTATCGTTTCCGTGGCCATCAAAAGGCTAATATTGACCCATTACACTTCTATGAACGGCCTGAAATTCCAGATCTTGATCCCGCTTTTTATGGCTTAACGAAAGAGGATGAAGATACGTCCTTCTGTACTGGATCATTTATAGGGCTTGATAGAGCTCCTCTACAGGAGATTCTTAATGTAATCAAACAGATCTATTGCAGTACTATTGGCGCTGAGTACATGCACATTACTGAAACGGCTGAGAAACGCTGGATTCAAGATTATTTAGAAAGATCGAGAGCTAATCGAGTATTAACCACAGAGCTAAAACATCATATTTTAGAGCGCCTTACAGCAGCTGAAGGATTGGAGCATTATTTACATACTAAATATATTGGTCAAAAACGTTTTTCTTTAGAAGGAGGGGATAGCTTAATTCCTCTTTTAGATAATCTTATTCTCCGCGCGGGCAATAAGAGGGTAGAGGAAATCGTTATTGGTATGACCCATCGTGGGCGATTGAATGTATTGGTGAATATTCTGGGTAAGTTACCCCGAGATCTATTCATGGAATTTGAAGGCCACCATGAATCAGATAATCAGCATTCAGGGGATGTAAAATACCATCTAGGGTTTTCTTCAGATATAGATACTCCAGGGGGCTTGGTACATATTGCCTTAGCCTTTAATCCTTCTCACCTAGAAATTATTGGCCCAGTAGTAGAAGGATCGGTGCGAGCGCGCCAACAGCGACGAGGAGATGAGTTAGGCGATAAGGTGCTACCGGTACTTATTCATGGAGATTCTGCTTTTGCTGGTCAAGGGGTAGTCATGGAAAATTTTAATATGTCTCAATCCCGAGGTTTTCACACTGGCGGGACGGTGCATATTGTGATTAATAACCAGATTGGTTTTACTACCAGCAACCCGCTTGATACACGATCTAGCGTTTACTGTACTGATGTTGCTAAGATGGTGCAGGCGCCTATTTTTCATGTCAATGGAGATGATCCTGATGCGGTAATATTTATCACTAATTTAGCCTTTGACTATCGTATGGCTTTTAAAAAAGATGTGGTAATTGATTTAGTGTGTTATCGACGACAAGGGCATAATGAAGCTGATGAGCCAGCCGTGACCCAGCCTCTCATGTATCAGAAGATCCGTGTTCATCCTACAACCCGCTATCTTTATGCAGAGCAACTGATAGCCCAGGGAGTCATTGCCCCTGAAGATCCAGATCGTATGTTAGAGGACTATCGGAAAATTCTAGAGCAGGGAATTAATGTTGCTCCCCGTATCATAGGAAATCAGCATTCTTTTAAAGTAAATTGGAAGGTTTTTTTAGGAACTGTATGGGATCAGCCCGTAGAGACAGGGGTATCTTTACCACGACTACAGGATTTAGCCACTGGCGTGAATCAGATTCCTGAAGAATTTAAGCTGCATTCACGAGTAAGCAATATTTGGGCCGATCGTCATAAAATGGCCACTGGAACTTTACCGGTTGATTGGGGGTTTGCGGAAATTTTAGCCTATGCTACTTTGTTGGATGAAGATTATTCCGTACGGTTAACGGGTCAGGATAGTAGTCGGGGTACTTTTTTCCATCGTCATGCCATGATCCATAATCAGAAAGATGGCAGTACTTATACCCCTTTAGCTCACCTGAATCCAAAGGTAAAATTTAGTGTTATTGATTCTCTGCTATCGGAAGAAGCTGTTCTAGCCTTTGAATACGGTTATGCAGCTGCCGAGCCTAATACCTTGGTGATCTGGGAGGCTCAGTTTGGAGATTTTATGAATGGTGCCCAAGTGGTCATAGATCAATTTATCAGCTCTGGGGAAGCCAAGTGGTCTCGTCTTTGCGGGCTTACCCTATTTCTGCCCCACGGTTATGAAGGCCAAGGGCCAGAGCATTCCTCAGCCAGATTAGAGCGATTCTTGCAGCTTTGCGCAGAACATAATATTCAAGTTTGTGTGGTTACTACCCCAGCGCAAATATTTCATGTATTACGGCGGCAAATGCTACGACCATACCGTAAGCCTTTGGTGGTGATGATGCCCAAAAGCTTGCTACGCCATCGGCTTTCAGTTTCATCTTTGGATGATTTTACTAGTGGGACTTTTCAGTTGATTATTGGTGAAATGGATGATATCAATCCAGATTTAGTGGGTCGTGTGATTCTCTGCTGCGGCAAAGTATATTATGACTTACTACAGGCACGACGCGCGCAACAACAGCATAATGTGGCTATTCTTCGTCTGGAGCAGCTTTATCCCTTTCCAAAACAGCGGCTAGAAGAAGAATTAAAGTATTATGGTAACGCCAAGGAGATTATCTGGTGTCAGGAAGAGCCTCAAAATCAGGGTGCGTGGGATTTGCTTCAGCATCGTTTACAAGGATGCTTACATCAAAATCAAACCTTGTATTATAGGGGACGACCCTCGTCAGCGGCACCCGCGGTAGGGTATTTTAATCTACATGTTAAACAGCAACAGACATTGATCGCAGAAGCTTTAGGTAAGGTAGAAGGTAGGGGATAAAAAGATTATGGGAATAGAGGTGCGGGTGCCTAGGTTACCAGAGTCGGTTACGGAAGCTGAGGTAGGTAATTGGTATAAAAAACCTGGCGATCAGGTACGACAAGATGAGCCTTTATTAGATCTTGAGACTGATAAGGTAGTGCTTGAGGTTCCCTCTCCAAGTGATGGTATCTTACAGGAAATACGAAAGGAAAAAGGAGCCACCGTAAATAGTGAAGAGGTGCTGGGTATTGTTGAGGTAGCTCAGGGAGGAGCTTTTACTGAGGAAGAAGGCAGGAGTCGTAAAATTACGAGACAAAATGAAGGAGCAGAACTTATCCGAGAATCTGCCCAGGATATAGCAGAATCAGGTCACATTAACGAAGTTGAAGGTGAGAAAATGCCTCTTTCTGGTCCTTCTGTTCGCCGTTTAATTAAAGAATATCAGCTCGATCCGGGAAAGATTACGGCAACAGGTAAGGAGGGTCGTTTGACTCAAAATGATGTCATACAGTTTCTGCAATCGGAGAAAACAGTTACTGTACAGAAACCACCTTTAGAAGTAGTGGCAACCGTAGCTTCCAAAGGAGAGGAGCCTAATATTCGACAAGAGCCTATGAGTCGATTACGGCAGCGGATTGCTGAGCGAGTACTTCAATCGCAACAAAGTACTGCTACCTTGACGACTTTTAACGAAGTGAATATGCAGGAAGTGATGAATCTACGCCATCGCTATCGTGATGCTTTTGAAAAGCGCTATGGAGTACGATTAGGTCTGATGTCATTTTTTATTAAAGCGTGTATTGAAGCTTTTAAACGTTATCCTGTGATTAATGCTGCTATTGAAGACAATAATATTTTGTATTATCAGTATTATCACATTGGGATTGCAGTGGCTACGCCCCGAGGGTTAGTAGTCCCTATATTACGTGATGCGGATCAATTCAGTTTCGCTGAGATCGAAACTAAGATTATTGATTTTGCCCAACGAGCCCGTAATAATCAACTGACTCTGGAAGAGTTAACTGGAGGTACTTTTACCATTACTAATGGTGGAGTGTTTGGTTCTCTACTATCCACCCCCATACTCAATCCACCTCAGAGCGCTATTTTAGGGATGCATAAGGTTGAAGATCGGCCAGTGGCAGAAAATGGTGAGGTTAAAATCCGGCCAATGACCTATGTAGCGCTTTCCTATGATCATCGTCTTATTGATGGTAAAGAGGCCGTTCAATTTTTAGTAGCTGTTAAAGAAGCCCTAGAAGATCCCGTACGGTTATTACTTGGAGTCTAGGTCAATTATTGTTATTGCTAGGATTTATACAAGGCTACAGGTCTGCTATTGCGGGTAGTGCGGGTAGCTAAACTCAGACGTTATGATTCATGGAAACTGCAGTGGCAAAAATAAAGCAAATATATTGCAATACCTGTAAAGGTGAAACTAACCATGAGATTAAAGCCTCTCATAATAAGGAATATTATGAGGTGGATCACCTAGATTACGTTGTTCCCGGTGGATATTATGCATTGACAGAGTACTACTTTCTAGTTTGCCGAGGATGTGATACTGCTACCCTAGATGAAAAGTGGGCTAGCGCAGGTATGACTGACGACAATGGTGGCGATTTTTATAGTTACTGTTACTATCCAAAGAGAAAGAGAAAGGATTTTCGTGAACGGGAAGCAAAACATTTTTGTCATGTAGATGAAAAGTTAATTAAAACCTATAAAGAAATAATAACTGCGTTTTAGCAAGAGTTTGATATTATTACGGCTATGGGTGTAAGAGCTTTATTAGAAGGGATATGCGTTCTTGAAGGTATTGACGATAAAAAGGCGCGGTGGCTTGCAGAAAAGATTGGCCATTTGAGTGACGTGTCTAAGATATCGATTAATATAATTGAAAGGTTAAAAAGGATAACATTTATAGGCAACGGTGCTGCCCATGGTCTCACCCCGCCTGATAAGCTTGAGCTTAGCCTATCCATCGATTTTCTGGAGGCTCTCATGATGTATATGTATGAGGGAAAATTGGATCTTGAATGTAAGGCTAAGTTGCTGAAAGCGACTCATAACCGAGTAACTAATTATTAAGCTGCCCTAATTTTTGGGTGTCATTCGTCATCTTTTTTGTATCTGTAGCAACGGGGGAAATTTTGGCTTGATAATCATTCAAGGCAAGTGCTTTTCTTAGGATAAATCATCTATTCTAGGCTTTTTTCCGATAGCTCAGGTGTGAGTACGCACCATTGAATTCCGTGACCTTCTAAAGCTGCCACCTTGATATGGATACCTTTATAGGTAATAGTATCACCTACAGTAGGCTCATGATTAAGTAAGTGAAGCACTAACCCCCCTAGAGTGTCTACCTCTTCATGGGAAAGCTTAGTGTTTAGGCCAAGCTTCTCGCTAACCTCATCAAGTCGCCATACCCCTGGTACGTGTATACCGCCTTGATCGTCTATAAAAGGAGTCAGTGGATCGTTAATCTCTTCTTCAATGCTACCTACAATTTCTTCACAAAGATCCTCAATCGTGACGATACCAGCGGTTCCGCCGTACTCATCAATGATAACGACTATGTGAGTATGGGCGCGGCGCATTGCAGCCAATACACTATCTACAGTGGCTGTCTCAGGAACAAATGAAAGTGGTCTAGTATCTTCTTGTCGTACATAGCAGTTTGCAGCTAAGAGGCGCAGCACATCCTTAATATGGATGAAGCCAACAATTTGATCTAAGGTGCTATCGAATACTGGATAACGAGTATAGTGGGCTTGATTAATGATAGTGGTTAATTTTTCAGGAGTTGCTCCGATAGGGATACCGGTGACATGAACTCTGGGGGTCATGACTTCTTCAGCGGTTCGCTCCCTAAACTCCAATAGCTCACGTAACATTTGTCCAGCCTCAGAGTTAAGTACGCCTTTCTCCTCGCTTTCTTCTACAATGAATTGTAATTCTTCAGCAGTGTAGTAATGGCTGCTAGAGAGTTGGCGCTTGATACCTATGAACTGCAAAATAGCACTACCAATTTTATTAAGGGTAGTAATTAAAGGATAAAAGATCCATTCAACCCAGAGCATCAGACGGATAACCCAGAGGGCAGTGCTTTCAATATGGGTGAGGGCAAGGGATTTAGGTACCATTTCACCTAGAACAATATGAAAATAAGTGAGGATAGTAATGGCAAGTAGGCTAGCTAGTGTATGAGTGGCGATCCAGCGAGATGTCCCTAACCCATCTAACCAGCCAAAGAGTCCTTGAGCAAGTGTATGCTCACCGTACATACCTAACCCTAGACTGGCTAAGGTGATACCAAGCTGAGCAGTGGCAATGTAGCGATCTTGTCGTACTGGATCCCGTAAAATAGCTTGCACTAAGCTTGCGCTGGATTTGCCAGCTATTACTCCGCGCTCAATACTGGCCCTTGGAACTATAATAATTGCAAACTCTGCTGCTACGAAAACTCCGTTTAAAATGACGAGTAAGGCCATGATAATGGTTGGTATTAACCACTCCATGAATTAAACCTCATTTTTTTCTTCTACAGGAGTGGTTTTTGGCAGTAAATGAGCGTCTACCAAAATAGAATGGATAACTGGTCCATCTAATTTTTCAATCTCCACTTCTAAGCCATCAATAATGATTCGTTCACCTTGGCTTGGGATTCGTTGTAAAACGGATATAATATGGCCTGCTACGGTATTAGATTGGCTATGCCAAGCCATCCCTACCCAAAGTACCATTTCTTCTGTACGCAGTAACCCAGGTAGCCGAACTCGCCCATCAGCAAGGTACTCTGGTTGTGCCCGTTTTGTTTTGGACTCCTCGGTTGTACCCTCGGTTAAGGTGATGAGGATGTCATCTAGGGTTACTAAACCTTGCATTACGCCATATTCATCCACAACAATGAGTTTACGAGAGCGTTGCTGTCGCATAATGGTAAGCAGGCGATCGCCTGTTATTTTGTCAAGTACATTAACGGTTAGGCGCATTACTTCGCGGACTGCGGGTAGTATTTTGTATCTAGAAAAATGAGAAGCAATGTCTTTAATGTGGATAATGCCAATAATATTATCAGAGGATTCACTATAGACAGGTAAGCTAGAGAAAGGTGACTCTATAGCTAACTGAAATAACTGCTGAGGTGAGGTTTTTACATCTACAGCAGCAACAAAGCGACGAGGTACCATAAGCTGCCTTGCAGTACGTTTATTTAGTGATAGCGCTTGATATAAACGTTGCTGCTCATGTAGTTTAAGCAATCCGGCTTCTCGGCTTTCAGCGATTAGCATGCCGATCTCCCATGGAGAGTAGACGTGCTGGTGCTGTGAGCGCTTAATTCCAAGTGATCGAAGCAGGATGACTCCGCTGCCATTAAGGAAAGCAATAAAAACACTATAGCATTTTAAGGACCAGCGCATTGGTAGATAAGTGTAGAGGGCAAATTGGATCGGGTATTGAAGCGCTAATGATTTAGGTATCAACTCACCAAATACTACTTGTAGCCCAGTCAGTAATATCAATACTACCACCACTGCTGCTGATTGAGCGGCCAATGGCTCTATATTGAGTATTTTTTCAAGCAGGAATGCTAGGTTCTGCCCTAGGGTAGCTTGCCCATAAGCGCCTAGGATTAGGCTTGATAATGTAATTCCAATTTGGCTAGCTGCAATGTACTGATCTAGGTGTGTTGGATCTTCAACTATAGGTAGTAGCTCCTTTGCGAGCCAGTGGCCGTTTTCAGCAAGACCTAAAAGTTGGCTACGGCGTATCCCTATGGCAGCAAACTCTGCAGCAACGTATAGAGAATTAACTGCAATAAGCAAGAAGAGTATAGCAAAAGCAGTTATGTTCATTTGGCAGCTTGTTGTTTGCTAACCATCCTTATTTTATAGTGAAATATTATTGAAGGTTGCTTATTTTCTGTAAATAAAAAATAAATTTGATTCATAAACCTTAATATAGCTAACTGTATCTAAGCCAGTTATTATGACACGTGCTTTGAGCTAAGCGGCAGAAGTGTACAAAATCTCTTAGGCTGAAAATCTTATACTCTCTAAAAAATTATAGAAATTTATGAAAATTCTCAAGAAATATCTATCTTTAGGAATACAGTTTGTTGTTTTTATGGGATTAACTATGGTTACTGTACCCATCCATGCTGAGTCCACTCATTCTTCTCAATCGCTAACTGCTGATCAGATGAAAGAACTTAAGAAGTTACAGGTGGAAATGTATGCAATTGAGCTACAGCTAGATGAGATTCGGCAAAAAGCCTTACAGGCCAGCCCTGATTTGAAGATTCAGCAGGATAAGTATCAATCTTTGCTATTAAAGACGATGAAAGAGCAAGGAAATAACCCTGATCCTGTGTTAGCGCGTATGCACCAAATTGAAAAAGAGCTGAAAAATAAAGATTTAAGCAAGGATAAGCATAAACACCTTGTTGCTGAGTACCAACAGAAAACTATAGAGCTTCAGCGAGCAAGCTACGATGCTGTGCAAATTAAGCAAGTTCATAAAGCAGCTGAAGATCTTTCTAAGGCTACCGTTACTGCTATGAGTAAGCAAGAGGCTAAGACTGAAGAGTTATTGCACAAAATGGATCAGCTTCGCCAACAGATGCAGCAACTGGCCGGAGATAAAATAAAAAGTAGTAAAAAATAATAGTTTTGTCCTCCTATTAAAACCCAGTGAATTACTAATAATTAAACTTTTGATTAATTGGGAACGTAGAGCAATCAAGTTGAATTTTAATCAACATCAATAGCCAATAAACTGGGCAGAGCGAGATTTATCTTATCTGTTTCCCTATCTATGGGAATAATGAGAAGTGAGTCTTTCCTCCACTAAAAGAGCGCTAAATTATAGATAACATGAATGTTCTAATAAAGGTAGTTACTTTACTATGTTCTTTAATGATGGCCTTAGTGATAATTGGTTGCTCAGGAGCACGGCCGATTTTATATCCTAATGCCCACCTTAAGGAGGTCGGTCAGAGTACTGTTGAGCGGGATATTGCTGAGTGTCAGGCGATGGCAAAAGCAGCTGGAGCTACGCCAAAAGATAGCCGAGCTATAGAGGCAGTAAAGCGCTCGGTGACGAATGCGGGAATAGGCGCAGCATCCGGTGCTATTGGAGGTGCGGTTGTTGGATCTGCGGGTGTAGGTGCAGCCATTGGCGCGGTTGGAAGCGCTGCGATGTCTGGGTTACAAGAATTGGTATCTGGCTCCTCAAAGCAGCCTAATCAAGTTTATATTAACTTTGTTAATAGATGCTTAAAAGAGCGTGGATACGAACCCGTCGGCTGGGAGTAGCAAGCCACTATGCAAGTTAGTTTTTATGAAGCTCTAGCTTGTTTTACTAATCTGTACTTGCCATATACTTGGTCCATTTTCCAGATATTGCCAGTCAAAATTTTTTCCTCGACTGTGTTGGAGTTGATAATAAAGCGGTTTAGGATCATGATCATTAATAAGAAGTAAGGACTCCCCTAATTCAAGATCATCAAAGGTACGAAAGATTAAGGGGTGGCGCTCTTGCGGTGGAATACTGCGGACATCAATAGTTGCCTTGGAGGTATGCTGGCCCATGGCTTCTCTCCGAAAAGTAGGATTGTTAAATAATCTATTTATGTATTTTTAACATATCTTAGATTGGTAATCAAATACAACGATTTTGAGAAAATTAAGATGAAGATTTATTCTCTCTACTCTAACTATATTAGTAGATATTTCTAGGATAGGTTAGGTTGAAAATTATTTGGAGTGATTAGTATTAAATAAATAACGGTTTAATCAGATAACTATAGCGTTGGGATTCTTTAATATTGCTATTTATGACAGCACCACAGGCCCTAATGCGGGGATATAGTCCTGTTGTAGATAGGAAATAAAAGTAGACAGGGAACAATCTCTGGATAAAAATATTACTTCCGCCAAGTAGCTTGTATCCAATTAAAGCCTATTATAATGTTAGGAGCAAACCTTAAGGCGACCGCGTCAACTAAACAGTACCAAGCTGCAACGCCACTCGGTGGATTTCCTTGAGTAAGCTGTAGTATTGGCTCATAAGATACCCAGCGCCAAGTACCATGGGAAACACCTATTAACTCTAGCCACGTGGTGACAAAAAAAGCCCCTAGATAGACTCCCGGTGAGCGGCCAAAGTAAACAGAAAAGATAAAAATCACAAATAATAAGGCACCTAGTATATCTTCTTGCGTTGCACCCGTAAGCCCCCAGATTGACCACCCACCACCTGCCATTAAAACTATATTTCTGATTATTTTAAGGTTCAATCTGAAAAGACTAGAGCGAGCAAGAGCCACGGCAGTTAAATATACTAAACCATGCCCTGGAGGTACGTAAGCGGGTACATTGTGAAATCGGTAAATATAGCCTTCCATATAGACAGAAGCAAAATGCTCTCCTATTGTGGCAAATGCGACTGCTATCAGCACTTGGCTGCGAACTAAATTACTCTCTCCTCGCAGAAACCCCAATAAAAATATCCAAGCAAGAATGCCTAAAATATTTTGAAAAGCTAACGTAGAATTGGCATCTAAATGTAAATTGGCAGCAATAGAAATAAAGACTACTAACGTAATTGTATAATTACGAAGATCGCTCACTTGATCAGGGGTTTTTGTAAATACCTCAGTACGAGCAATTTTTTCTCCTTCCACTACTATCCTCCGCATCGTTATTACTTGGGTGATTTTTAATTACTACAGATATTGTATTGTATGGAATGAAAATTTGAGGAGCAAATTTTAAAAAAATAAGTTTTTATTGTAGTGCTTAAGGATTATTTAATAGTTTTCTTAAGGGTAGTGAACTAACTTAGTTTTTCTGTTATAGGATGAACTTTCCATCTAGGACTACCACAAGGAGCGCGAGAAAGTAAGGCCTGTAGAGGGACATAACAGCTCGACGATGATAGCTGGGCAAGGCAAAGCAGCCATAGAAACTCTGAGGAAGCAGAAAAAACGTAGTAAGCTACGGAGCCAAGTCAGTGAATGCAAATATACCGATAATTGAGACGTGTAAGCAGTCAACTCCGATTATAAAAAATATTTTGATCTTAATTACCTGAGTAGATCGGGGTATTCAGCAAGATCAGATTTCCAACAATTGACCTAGTGCAATAACCTGCCGGCTAGGGATATGAAAATATTCCGCCACCGGTGGTGTATTGCGTATAAGAAAAGCAAAGAGCCGCTCGCGCCATAGCATCATACCAAAGTACCGTTTGCCCAGAACAAGCTCTACCCACAGAAAAAACGTTATGTCGGTAGTATCAAAGCCTGACAACGAAAGTGCAGTACATTGTGCTAACGCAGCTGGCATGTTAGGCACTTGTCTGAAACCAAAGCGTAGCGTAACAGCAGCAAACCCTGCGCCTAAGTCGTGCCATTGCACCTGCTTTTGTATATCTACATAGGGTACTTCTAATGTTTCGACGTGGACAATGAGATTGTGTTCGTGCAGCGCGTAAAAATGTTCATACACGAGCCACAGTGCTGGTGGTATAGTCACTGTATTAGTTGCAAGGAATACGGCAGTTCCCGGCTGTCGGCGTAGCGGCCTTGCAGTAACTTGGGCTATGAAAGAGGCCAGCTCAGGTGTCGTGTTTTGTGTTTGCTCCAAAAGCATCGTGTGCCCGCGGTGCCAGGTGGTCATCACAACAAAGATCAGTAGTCCTAGTACTAGCGAAAACCATCCACCATGGTCGATTTTGAGCAGATTAGCGCTGAAAAAAGCACCATCAATCAGCAATAATAGCGTACCAATAGTGATGACGGCTGGCCACTTCCAGCGCCACAAATGTAACGCAACGACGAGCAGTAACAAAGTGGTAGCGGTCATGGTTCCGGTAACGGCAATGCCATATGCTGCACCCAAGTTCTCAGATGAGCGAAAACCCAAAACAGCAGCTATTACCAACACTAGCAACGCACCATTGATCC
Organism: Candidatus Nitrosoglobus terrae; assembly: GCF_002356115.1. Taxonomy (NCBI): domain Bacteria; kingdom Pseudomonadati; phylum Pseudomonadota; class Gammaproteobacteria; order Chromatiales; family Chromatiaceae; genus Candidatus Nitrosoglobus; species Candidatus Nitrosoglobus terrae. The sequence goes on along the minus strand of NZ_AP014836.1, from coordinate 1,803,089 downwards.
AAGGAACAAATACTTGGCCTGCTATCCGATCTGAAGTGTGTACTACCCGCATCGTTGGTAAGTAACCTAAACGTAAAGCACTGCGCGTCATAGAATAGGTACCTGAGATCACTGCTTGCGAGGCGATCACGGTCGCCATGGCAGCAAGTATGATTGTAGGTGCTAATAGTGCATGTGGTACGAGACGGTAAAACGGGTTACCACCTGCACTGGGTTCCTGCAATAGTAGTGCACCTTGGCCGAAATAATTAATCAGCAACGCTGGAAAAACAAAAGTCAACCATGCCATACGAATCGGTCGCCTACCAAAGTGACCCATGTCAGCATATAATGCCTCGGTGCCTGTAAGCGCTAATACTACACCCCCCAAAGCGACAAACGCAGCTGCACCGTGTGCCGCAAAAAACCGTACGGCGTACAGTGGATTAAGCGCCAGCAAAATCTCTGGTACGCGTATGATCTGTACAGCACCAAGTGTAGCGATGGTAATAAACCAAATACACATGATAGGTCCAAATAGAGCACCAATACGTTCGGTGCCAAATTTTTGCAGCGTAAATAGCAGCAGCAAAATGGCCATGCTAATGGGCAGTACCCACGATTTAAGCGTGGCATCAACCATTTGGATGCCTTCAACTGCCGATAACACCGAGATAGCAGGCGTGATCACGCTATCGCCATAAAATAAAGCGACGCCAAAAATACTGAGCAGGGTAATGGCTGTACGCCAACGACTCGTGCTGCCCACTGCACGTCCAGCCAGCGCAAGCAGCTCCATAATACCACCTTCACCCTCGTTATCAGCGCGCATTACCAGCGTAATATACTTGATGCATATAACTAATACTTGTGCCCAAAACACCAGTGAAAGTACGCCTAGAACGGTAGCGCGTGTCACACCTAGACTATAAGCGGGGCTGAATATTTCTTGTAAGGTATAGAGCGGGCTAGTACCTAGATCGCCAAAAACCACACCAATAGCGCCTAGCCACAGTGTGTGCAGTGGCACCTGATCTTCTACTCTGCTGTCGACAGCAAACGATGTCGTCTGATTAGGTCGATCAGTTTTCATCGCTTGAAATTCTCATGAGGGTGGTGTTGTAGCTTTTTTCTGCGATTACAGTACAGCCGGCTTGCAGCGGTATTGAGTTTAATCTCAGCTGAGGAGCTTGTAGCTATCAGAAAACAGATGAGAAACCACCACGCTTCTAAGTATAATGTCTATGGTTTTTCGCTAGAATACAGTATTTATTGGGGCTCTATTTACAAGAAAACTACTACTATATTTTAAAATGGTATATCATCCTCAAAATCATCATTATGGGTTGAAGGTGATGGAGATGATGGGCGTGATGAGGGGTTAGAAGGACTTGGACTAGATTCGGATCTTTGGATCAGTTCATTATTATCATTATAAGGAACACTACCGCCCGCAGCTCGATCTAGCATCTGCATGTCGCTAGCAATAATCTCAGTAGTATAGCGATCTTGGCCATCTTGGCCCTGCCACTTACGGGTTTGTAAGCGACCTTCTACATAAATCTTTGCTCCTTTTTTAAGAAACTCACCGGCAATTTCCCCTAAACGACCAAAGAACACTACTCGATGCCATTCCGTACGTTCTTGCGGCTCACCGGTGGTTTTATCTTTCCAAGTTTCTGAAGTAGCAAGGGTGATGTTAGCAATGGCTCCGCCGCTTGGCGGGTAGCGGATTTCTGGATCGCGTCCTAGGTTACCGATTAAAATGACTTTATTGACACCTTTTGTTGCCACAATGGATTCCCCTGCTAGGATTTACTTAGAAAATTAGCCTGTTTTATTCGCGCTTAGTTGATCTAATGCTGTCTGATCTAGCTGTTCATCATCTACTTTCAAGTAGGCAACCCCCTCCTCAGCTACCACAACTGCATCTGCAACCCCAGCAATCTCAGTAAGACGTTTAGCTAAATGCTGAGCTTCTTCAGGATCGATTTTTCCAACAGCAAGAATATGGCTGCGTAAGTATTGAGGAGGCTTCATGGTGGCAGCAAAATACAGCCATACCCCTACGATACCAGCGCAGAAGGTAAAAGCTCCTGTAAAGCTGAAGTGACCATACACAGCGCCTCCAGACCATCCCCCCACAAAAGCGCCTAAAAATTGGCAAGTAGAGTAAACTCCCATAGCAGTGCCTTTGCTACCTGCTGGGCTTTGTTTGGAGACCAAAGAAGGTAAGGTGGCTTCTAACAAATTAAAAGCGCTAAAAAATAACCATAAGGCGATAACAGTGGCGGTGAGGGAGGCATGAAAATAAATCCAGGTAATCTCTGCTAGGCCAAGGGTGATAACTGCGCCAATAAAAACCTCTTTCATGTGGTGCTTTTTTTCCGCCAAGATGATAAACGGCACCATGGTGAGAATTGAAACGATGAGCACTGGCAGGTAAATATAACCGTGATATACCGGATCAAGACCGCTTTCATCTCGCAAGCTAATAGGTAGAACCACAAATGTGGCGGTGAGCAGGACATGCAGCATAAAAATACCTAAAGCTAGCCGCATAATCTGAGAATCTCCTAGAATTCGGAGAAACTGCTTGGGAGTAGGCTCTACATCCAAATGGTGGCGAGGAATAGTGACCTGAGGAACGCCTAAGTGAAGCACCGCAATCGCTAGCATTGCTAAGACGGCGGTCATCCAGAATAGGCCGGGTACCCCAATCCAACGATTAAGCACTGGCCCTACTCCTAAAGCAATTGCAAAGGATGCTCCAATAGAAAGCCCTATTAAGGCCATGGCTTTAGTCCGTTGTTCCTCTCGGGTGAGATCCGCTACTAGTGCCATGATTGCTGCTGCAATCGCTCCACTGCCCTGTAAAGCTCGACCGATAATCACGCCAGTAATAGTATTAGCCATGGCGGCTACTACACTGCCTAGGGCAAATAAAATAAGTCCAGCGGTAATGATTGGTTTACGCCCAATACGATCGGAAAGCAGACCAAAAGGAATCTGAAGTAAGGCTTGAGTAATACCATAGGCACCTAGCGCTAGACCGATTAATGCGGGTGTAGCGCCTTGAAGGTCATGAGCATAAAGAGAGAAAACAGGTAAAATTAAAAATAGCCCTAGCATGCGCAGGGAGTAGATTCCTATTAAAGATAAGATACTGCGCCGCTCTAACGGTGTCATCCCAAAAGTAAATTGGCGTTTTGACTTATCAGATTTCATTGTTCCCCATCCTGATATAGCTGCTGTATTTATTAAGCCGTGTATATTAGCAAGATATAGAGATTATAGGCTAAAAATTGTGGATTATATTTATATTCGAGGTGCCCGTACCCATAATTTGAAAGGAATTGATCTAGATTTACCTAGGAATCAGTTAGTAGTGATTACCGGCGTATCTGGTTCAGGAAAATCATCTTTAGCCTTTGACACGCTTTACGCCGAGGGGCAACGTCGCTATCTAGAATCGCTACCTACCTATGCTCGCCAATTTCTCTCAATTATGGAAGCGCCTGATGTAGATCATATTGGAGGGCTGTCTCCAGCCATAGCTATTGAGCAGAAATCTAACTTTCACAACCCTCGTTCAACTGTGGGTACTATTACCGAAATTTATGATTATTTACGGTTATTGTATGCCCGTGTAGGTGAGCCTCGTTGTCCTGAGCATAGAACGGTACTGAAATCTCAAACTATAAGCCAGATGGTGGATCAGGTTTTAAGCCTCCCTTTAGAGAGGCGGTATATGTTACTAGCACCGCTGAGAAAAGAGTATGAGAGGGAATATCTAGAGGTATTAGACAATCTTGCACAGCAGGGTTTTATCCGCGTTCGGGTTAATGGTGAGGTGATAGAGTTAGGTCAAGCTTTAAAACTCAGGCTAGATAAAAAACCTACTATTGAGGTGGTGGTGGATCGATTTAGGATTCGGCCTGATATTCGATTGCGGTTAACAGAATCCTTTGAAAGTGCGTTACAGCTAGCGGGCGGTTTAGCGCGGATAGTTTCTCTGGATGATCTTGATCAGAAAGAGTGGGAATTTTCTGCTAACTTTGCTTGCCCTATTTGTAGCTATACCTTAAGCGATTTGGATCCTGCTTTTTTTTCCTTCAATAATCCAAAAGGGGCTTGCTCAAGCTGCAATGGGTTGGGGGTGAAACAGTCTTTTAATCTTGAAAAGGTAGTGCTTCATCCTGAATTAAGCTTAGCCACTGGGGCTATACGTGGCTGGGATCAGCGCAATAGCGATTACTACCGCTTAATCCTGTCCTTGGCGCAACATTATGGTTTTAGTGTAGAAACGCCTTTTCAGGATTTACCTACCGCTATACGCCAAACCGTACTTTATGGCAGTGGCCAAGAGGAGATTAGTTTTCAGTATCGTAATAGCGCAGACAAAGAAGTTATTCGCGGTCATCCCTTTGAAGGCATATTGCCTAATATGGAGCGTCGTTACCGAGAAGCTCAATCGCCTGAGATACAAGCGCAATTATCTGCCTATCTAGCTGTAGGCGTATGCCCTGATTGTCAAGGTGCTCGTCTGAGTTTAAAAGCTCGCCATGTATTTGTAGCTAACTATAGTCTTCCTATGATCACGGCTTTACCCGTGGGGCAGACATTAGCATTGTTTTCTCAGCTACATTTACCGGGGCAGCGGGGTAGGATTGCTGCCAAAATAATTAAAGAGATTCAAGCTCGATTAACGTTTTTGAATAACGTAGGGTTAGAGTATTTAACTTTGGATCGATCAGTGGAAACCCTTTCAGGCGGCGAAGCTCAGCGGATTCGCCTTGCTAGCCAATTAGGTGCGGGTTTGGTAGGGGTAATGTATGTCTTAGATGAGCCTTCCATTGGCCTACATCCACGAGATAATCAACGATTATTAAATACCTTGACTTGTCTACGCAATTTAGGCAATACCCTGATTGTAGTAGAGCATGATAAAGCCGCTATCTGTGCAGCTGATTACGTGATTGATGTGGGGCCAGGTGCTGGTATTCATGGAGGGGAGGTTATTGCTCAAGGTACCCCCGCAGAGATTATGGCCAATGCCACCTCTTTAACTGGACAGTATTTAAGCGGTGAAAAAATAATTCCTTTACCCTTACGGCGGGTAACTCCAGATCCTCACCGTCTAATTTCTTTACGAGGGGCACATGGTAATAACTTATATCACTTAGATCTGGATATTCCTTTAGGATTAATGACCTGTGTAACGGGAGTTTCCGGCTCTGGTAAATCAACTTTGGTGAATGAGACTTTATTTCGAGCTGCTGCCCAAATCCTTAATCGGGCTTCAACTAATCCTGCGCCCTATCAAAAAATTACTGGCCTGCAACAATTAGATAAAGTCATTAGCATTGATCAAAGCCCTATTGGTCGTACGCCTCGCTCTAATCCAGCAACCTATACGGGTTTGTTTACCCTTATTCGTGCTTTGCTCTCAGAAACCCCTGAAGCTAGATCTAGAGGTTATGGTCCAGGGCGTTTTAGCTTCAATGTGAAAGGGGGACGTTGTGAATCCTGCCAAGGGGAGGGTCTGGTTAAGGTAGAGATGCGCTTTCTTCCCGATATCTACATCCCTTGCGATACTTGTCAGGGTAAGCAGTACAATCGAGAGACCTTAGAAATCCGCTATAAGGGAAAGAATATTTATGAAATATTAGAGATAACTATTGAAGAGGCTCGAGATTTTTTTATCCATATTCCAACCGCTATAGGTAAGCTCCAAGCTTTATTAGATGTGGGGCTTTCTTACCTTAAATTAGGACAAAATGCGATGACTCTCTCTAGCGGTGAAGCTCAACGGGTTAAATTAGCTCGGGAGCTATCAAAGCGAGGGAGGGGAAGGAATTTGTATATTCTTGATGAGCCGACTACTGGGTTACATTTCCATGATATAGCGCAACTTGTCCAAGTGTTACTAAGACTGCGAGATGAAGGGAATACGATTGTCATCATAGAGCATAATCTTGATGTCATTAAAACTGCTGATTGGATTGTAGATCTAGGGCCAGAAGGCGGCAAAGGCGGGGGAAGAATTATCGCTACGGGTACACCAGAAGAGATAGCGACTGTTCGAGATTCATATACTGGCCATTATTTAGCCCAAATTCTATCAAGATAATGCCTACAGCTGCTTATCCTTAAATAGATCATAAAACCACTGCCGCGCTCGAAAAACTCCGATCAATGCCCGACACTGTCTGTGTAATTTTCGATTAGCCCGATTTTCAGTACGCTGCTGAATAGCATATGGCTTTTACAGTGGACTGCTTAGCAGCTATCTAAAAAGGGATGCTCTCATCCCATGGAAACCGTGCCGCTTGCTGTTCTGCCGCCTTGGCTCGAGCCTTGATCTTCGTCTCCAGCGCCTTGATGAAGCGGATGGATGCCGCGACGTGGTTGAAGATCAGCAGGCTTTCTTCGTAGTTCAGGATCGGGTTGTCGTGTGCGAGGCTTTTGTTGTTGCGCACATCATTGAAGGCTTCGAGCACCGAGATACTGGACTTCAAAATCCGCTCAGTCATGGCCGACTCAAGGTGGCCGCCTTCCCGTAGTGTCTTCACGTACTCGCCGAAGACGCTGTGCAGTGGCTTGTCACGAGTGATCGAGATGCCGTGCGACTCGCACGTCACCCGGATGAATTTGTTAACGAAGGTATGCAGTCGATCCAGCCCGCCCTCGGGCTGGTTCTTCTCGATGGCTTCGCGGACATGCTCCGCAACTACCTCAAAGTCCTTCTCATTTGCGATGGCCGTCAGCGCGTCCAGCTCAGTCACCGGCTGGTCGCTGAGAAGACGCTGGGCAATCTTCCGGCAGTCATTGATCAGCAACGGGTCACTGTCACCGAAACATTGCTCATCGGTCGCATACTTGATCAGCCCATCAATGACGCGCCCCACGACATGATTGCCCTCAACGTCCCAAAAGGTGCGCATCCGCTTGGCTTTGGACGCGCCATCTTCCTCGTACCGCTTAGCATCAATATTGACTCTGCGATCGTAGAAAAAGTTACTGAAGGTGTAGTTTGTGAAATCTAGGACGTAGCCGCTACCCATACCAAACAGATTTTCCAGCTGGCGACGTTCCATTCTGGTTAGATCAGACATCTATTTTCCAGCACAGAAGTCAATAGCTGATCTACCTATCCTCATCTCATCATCGTAAAGCCGCGCTGAGATAGCGCCTTGATATCCGTGGCAAATGTTTATGAATGGGAAATGTCATCACGTAGATCACCGGCGCTGGCAATGAACGGCGCAGCTATCTCCGGGAAGCCCCACAATCGCACCAGTGCGAGAGTTTGTTTCACATCTTGCGGCGGCAGGATGACAACACCATCACGTTCTAGGAACTCGTCGATAATACTTTTCACGTCAGCGATTCCTTGCAGCATAGGAGACTCAGCAATGGCTAGGTTCATCTTTACCTCATTATCTTGTTACAGTTGCCGGTGTGACTACTCTGCTCCGGCATGTTTGTAAATAGTGCTTCTGGACATGCTAGTGTCCGCTCTAACCACCAAGCGCACACTGTCTTACCACAGTCCTGCCACCATGCTTAGATAATAGCTATCTTGATGGATATTAAATAAGCTATTAAGCTACAGGAATGTAAAGCTTACTTGGAATAGGCGCTCTACCTCAGGAATCCGACGCTTATCCACCAAGAATAAAATCACATGATCTTCAGACTGGATGACTGTGTCATGATGTGCCATGAAGACTTCATCACCTCGCACAATAGCACCGATAGCGGTTCCTGAAGGAAGTTTAATCTCATTAATGGCGCGGCCTATTACTTTAGAGGAGGCGGGATCTCCATGGGCAACCGCTTCAAGGGCCTCAGCTGCGCCTCGGCGTAGAGAGTGAGCCGCAACTATGTCCCCTCGGCGGATACGAGTAAGCAGTAGATCAATAGTAGCTTGTTGCGGAGAGACTGCAATATCTATCACTCCACTTTCTACTAGATCCACATAAGCTGCCCGGTTGATCAAGGACATCACTTTACCCGCGCCGAGTCGCTTGGCCAGCATAGCAGAGAGGATATTGATCTCATCATCATTCGTTAGCGCGCAAAAAATATCCGTATCTTCAATATTTTCTTCTAGTAACAGCTCTTCGTTCGCTACATCGCCTAAAAGAACAATGCTTTTGTTGAGATATTCGGAGAGTATTTTTGCCTGCTCAGGGTTAGATTCAATAATTTTGACTTGATAGTTATTTTCCAAGACTTTAGCTAGATGCTGACCAATAGTGCCGCCCCCTCCTAGCATGATTCGTTTATAAGGATTATCTAGGCGGCGTAATTGCCTCATCACTTTTGGTATATCTTTTTGTGCCGCAATAAAGAAAACTTCATCTCCAGCATTAATAATGGTATCCCCTTGAGGGAAGATGGGTTTGTTATGGCGGAAAATTGCAGCCACGCGGGTTTCTACCCCCGGGATATGTTTGGGTAATTCTCGAAGTTGGTGGCCTACTAATAAACCATCATAATAGGCTCTAACGGCTACTAGTTGAACCTTGCCATTGGCAAAGCTGAGTACTTGTAAGGTGCCTGGGTTATCGATTAGACGTTTAATATAGTCAGTGACTAGCTGTTCTGGGCTAATCATCATATCAATAGGAAGAATTTGAGTAGAGGAGAATAACTCCGGGTATGCTAGATAAGCGGGGGAACGGATTCGGGCTACTTTGGTAGGGGTATGAAATAGGCTATAGGCCATCCGACAGGCAATCATATTAGTTTCATCGCTACTGGTAACAGCTATCAGCATATCTGCATCTTCAGCGCCAGCCTGAGCCAGTACATCCGGATGGGATGCAAATCCCTCTACGGTACGAATATCTAAGCGATCTTGAAGGTTTTGCAATAATCTGCCGTTGATATCTACTAACGTAATATCATTAGATTCACTAGCAAGGTTAGCAGCTACTGAAGAGCCCACTTGGCCTGCGCCTAGGATAATAATTTTCATAGAATATATTTATTTACTATGTTACCGGCTTAATGATATTTTGATGGGCTTTTTACGTTTAGTAGTTCATTCAAAACGAATCCCTCTCGATAGCCTATACTTAAGCGGTAAAGGTATAGGTTAATCAATTTAATAGCTAAGATTGGCACGGCCGGATTTTAGTATTTTTCCAGACAAGCATAATAAAACCCGTCTAATTCTTCTGTGCCCGTTAGCAGTTGTCGTCCTACAGCTTGAGGTATCCCCCATGGTACCTGTAGCGGTTGCTCTCTTGCATTGGGATGAGTAGAAAGAAACTCAAGTATTTGCTGCTCATTTTCTGATGGCAATATAGAACAGGTGCAATAAAGTAGTAGGCCGCGTGGGGTAAGTAGCGACCATAAGGCAGATAATAAACGTTTCTGTAGAGTTATTAGCTTGGAAATATCATCTTCTCGTCGTAATACTTTAATATCAGGGTGACGGCGAATAACCCCTGTGCCCGAACAGGGAGCATCCAGCAAGATGCGATCAAAAGATATTCCATCCCACCAAGTTTTAGGATTGGTGGCATCCCCTTGAATTATTTGAGCAGTGAGCTGCAGGCGGTTTAAATTTTCCTTGATTCGTTCTAAACGAGAGGTGTCTATATCTAAAGCAATTAAAGTATCAAGCTGAGGCTCCAATTCAAGGATATGGCTAGTTTTACCGCCAGGGGCAGCGCAGGCATCCAAGATCCGTAACCCTGGTTTTAAAGCTAGTAATGGTACAGCTCGCTGCCCAGATCCGTCTTGGACTGAGATATGGCCTTGAGAAAATCCAGGCAAAGTAGTTACCGAGCAAGGCTGCTCTAGTATTATTCCAGATTCAGTATAGGGTATAGCATGTGCCTTAATATGATTATATTGAAGCGTTTTTAGGTAATCCTCACGATTTTTCTGCAGGCGGTTAATCCGTAGACTCAGCGGCGGATGGTTATTATTCGCCGCGATGATCTGAGGCCAGCTATCGGGCCAATAGTGGCGAATAGCTTCTAAAAGCCACCAAGGATGTGCCGTATTGGCGATATCATGGGTGATAAGCTTAGCTTGCAGCGTAGCTTCATTACGTAAATAGGTACGTAAAGTAGCGTTGATAAGCTTTTTTGCCCATGGTTTCCCTAGATTTTCAGCAGCCGCTACGGTTTCAGATAATGCGGCATGAGCAGGAATACTCATTTCTATCAGCTGATATAGCCCTAGAAGCAATAAGGTATGAATATCCGTATCTCGAGCGCGTAATGGTTTATGTAGCAGCTGTTGAGTTAGATATTCAAGTCGAGGGAACCAGCGCAGAACGCCATAACACAAAGTTTGCACAAACGCTTGATCTCGCTCTGAGAGAGACGTTACTGCTAAGGGCAAAACTGCAGTTAGAGAACGTCCTTGGCTAAAGACTTGAGTTAACACAGCGGCAGCAATGACCCGAGCGCTAAGGGATCTAAGTGTATTGCCCATTTAGGGAAAAATTAATCTTGTGGATTTTCTAAAGCGCTGACCAATACAGTGCCTGGTGTTAACGGGCGGGCATTAAGATAGTTTTGAACTGCCATGATTCGCTTACCTGTAGGTTGCACTTCTAGTAGATTCAGCGCTCTTCCGTCACCAGTGGCTACGTTAATTCCTGTTTTATTGGCAGAGATTACAGTTCCAGGTAAAGCCTCAGTTTTTTGGGTAAGAACAGCAGCTGACCATATTCGTAAGATTTGGTTTTGAATCTGAGTTTGTGCTATGGGCCAAGGGTTAAAGGCTCGTATTTGCCGCTCTAACTGTACTGCGGATTGAGACCAATTGATCCAAGATTCTTTTTTGTGGATTTTAGGCGCATAGCACGCTTGGCTTTCATCTTGAGGGATAGCAGTGATAGTACCTTCAGCAAGGAGGGGTAGGCATTGGAGTAGGGCGGTTGCTCCAAGTCTAGCCAGATCGTTATGCAAAGTAGCGGCTGTATCATTAGGCTGTATAGGATGGCTAATTATATGTAGAACAGCCCCAGTATCCATTCCAGAATCCATCTGCATAATACTGACACCTGTTTCCTTATCTCCTGCGAGTAAAGATCTTTGAATTGGAGCCGCACCTCGCCAATGTGGTAATAGAGAAGCATGAACATTAATGCAGCCTAGCGGGGGGATTTGAAGTATCGCTGCAGGTAGAATAAGACCATAGGCAGCAACGATTAAAATATCCGGAGTAAGTGCTGCCAACTGATCTTGTGAGGCTTTGTCTCGTAGCGTGATAGGTTGATATATAGGAATCTGTTGTTCTATCGCTATTATTTTAACTGGGCTTGGCGTTAGGTGCCGGCCTCGACCGCTAGGGCGATCGGGTTGAGTATAGACAGCTTTAACGGGATATCCCGCTTCAAGAATCTGGTGTAAGATAATAGCTGCAAAATCTGGTGTTCCAGCAAAGATAATCTGCACTGATAGCGTTGTATATTGTTAAATAATTAATAAAAGATAGCTTGCCTTGGAAGTTATTTTAATCTTACTAGAAGGCCAGCCGAGCTTTTTAGCCGTGACACTTTAGTATTGTTCAGGCAAGTAGCTATTTACTTTATTATGCAGAAAGGCGCCGTCGTTTTTCCATTTTTTTCCGGATACGGTTACGTTTAAGATTCGAGAGATAATCAATAAAAAGCTTACCTGTTAAATGATCTAGTTCATGTTGAATACAGGCTGCAAGTAGATTCTGTGCTTGGGCTTCTCTTTCTTGGCCGTTATAATCTAAATAATGAACTGTAATTTCTGCAGCGCGTGTAACAGGTTCAAAAATTTCAGGCACAGATAAACATCCCTCTTCACTCTCAACAGTTCCTTGCCGCGCTGTGATTTCTGGGTTAATCAGAATCAATGGGGAAGATTTATCTTCAGAGATATCGATAACCACTACCTGCTTAGTGATATTTACCTGCGTTGCAGCAAGCCCAATACCAGGAGCCTGATACATAGTTTCTAGCATATTATCGACAAGTTTCTTAATAGAACTATCGATAACTGTTACAGGTTGAGCCTTTTGCCGTAACCGTGGATCAGGGTAATGCAATATGTTTAGTATCGCCATGGGATTTTAACCAAATATTATATTGGATGTTTTCCTAGTATTATAAAAAAAGGCACCTTGTTTGAAAGGGTACCCATAGGGTAACTCATTCTAGAATTGAACTATTACGTCACTATAATAGTTGACTTGCCCTATAGTTCTATTATAGAGAAGATTTTAATGGGACTTAAACAATTATTAATTATTACTCTATTATATATTATTGCTGATGAAGTTTGGGGAGATCCTACAATCCATAGTGCTAGTCCTCCTCATAACTTTAAGCTAGAATCACGCCAAATCCTGCCTCTATATAAGCTTTCACCCAAGACCCGTATTCTCAAATCGGAAAATTCTGCTGTTATCATACCGATGGAAGCTATCCAACAGTTTTTATTACGCTCTCAGGTAGTCACCGAAGAGACGCTAGAGAACGCCCCTTATATTGTTGCTGGGGTAGAAGGGCGTTTGACTTTAGGAGCCGGAGATGAGGTTTATGCCCGTGGTGTGAGCGATGCTGCTATAACAGAATATGGGATATATCGGGAGGGAGAGGCTTATCGAGATCCTGATTATCCCGATAAAATTTTAGGCTATGAAGCTATTTTTATCGCTGATGGTAAGGTACACCAATTTGGTGATCCAGCTACATTAGCTATTTTAAGTTCTAAGCAAGAGGTGTTGATAGGAGATCGTTTATTGCCAGTAGTTGATCAGGAACTTGAGGATCTCTCCCCCCATACATCCTCTTTTTTAATAAAGGGCAAGATTATTTCCATAGTAGAAGGTATCTCTGAGCTTGGCCAACATCAAGTGGTTGCATTGAACCTAGGGGTGGCAGAGGGTATAGAGAAAGGATTAATGTTCACCGTATACCGATCCGGTGAAACAATTTCTGATTTTATCAGCCCCCTAGCTGAGAATAAAGTCCAGCTACCCAATAAACGTGTAGGGGAAATTATAGTTTTTTCCGTTTTTGATCATGTGAGCTATGGGCTAGTGATGAGATCAGAACAGGCTATCTATATTTATGATATTGTCAGCACGCTATAATTTTAGTTACATTGTTTTTATAATCCGATGAACGAACGCTCCTATTGGTTGGCATTGCACCGTGCTCCGGGGATTGGTAGCGCGATTTTTTGTCAACTTTTGGAACAATATGGTTCGCCCGCTGAGGTATTTGCCGCCTCCGCTAGGATTACTCATCTTAGCGATGAAACACAGCGCTATCTGAGGCAGCCAGATTGGAAGGGGATAGAGCAGGATTTAGCATGGCTGAAGCAGCCTAATTGCCATTTGTTAACCCTAGCGGATAAATGCTATCCGGTTTTACTGAAGGAGATCCCAGATCCTCCTCCTGTATTATTTATTCATGGTGATTTGTCCTTACTTTCGTCACCTCAGTTAGCCATTGTAGGTAGCCGTAATCCTTCGCCAGCTGGATCAGAGATGGCTGCTCAATTTGCCCATTATCTCGGCGGTGCTGGGCTTGTGATCGACAGTGGATTGGCTCTAGGAATTGATGCTGCCGCTCATCAGGGCGCGCTAGCGGCAAAGACACCTACTATTGCTGTAGTGGGAACTGGATTAGATAGAGTCTATCCTGCCCGTCATCGGGCTTTAGCCTATGCTATCAGCGAAGGGGGAGCCCTCGTATCAGAGTTTCCTATCGGAACGCCACCGTTACCTCAGAATTTTCCACGCCGGAATCGGATTATTAGCGGTCTTAGCTTGGGTGTTCTAGTGATTGAAGCGGCCCTGCAGAGTGGATCGCTGATTACTGCCCGTCTAGGGGCCGATCAGGGGCGAGAGATATTTGCAATTCCAGGATCTATTCATAATCCGTTAGCCCGCGGTTGTCATCGTTTAATTCGTGAAGGAGCTAAATTAGTGGAATCTGCTCAGGATATTTTGGAGGAATTAGGGTCTCTAATAAATGTAGTGGCTAGACCACAACCTAGAGAAGTATTTAAAGAAACTAGCTCATTAAGTCAGGATCCAGAATACCAGCTTTTACTGGATAATTTAGGTTATGATCCGGTTTCTGTAGACGTATTAGTTGAGCGATGTGGATTGACGGCAGAGCGGCTTTCCTCCATGCTTTTAATTTTAGAGCTACAGGGTCTTATTACAACATTGCCAGGAGGGCGTTATTTTCGTTGCAGTAAAGAGGGCCAGTTATGAAAGAAAATGTGCTCGATGTGCTGATGTACTTATTTCAGAATTATATGGATAGTGAAGCCGAGGTAAAACCTACTAAAGAGTCGCTAGCAGTAGAATTAGCAGCGGTAGGTTTCCATCATACTGAAATAGGTAAAGCATTGGACTGGTTAGAAGGGTTGGTAATCCTCCAGCAGAGCAAACCATGGCAGTTCCCAGTGACCAATTCTTCAATTCGAATTTTTACCTTGCAGGAAAAGGAAAAATTAGATACTGAATGTCAGGGGCTTTTACTGTTTTTAGAGCGAGTAGGGGTATTAGATCCTATGACGCGAGAATTGGTTATCGATCGAGTGATGGCGCTAGAGGCAGAGGATTTTGACTTAGAGCAACTCAAATGGGTTATTTTGATGGTGTTATCTCATCAGCCAGGGCATGAGGCGGCTTATGTTTGGATGGAAGATTTTATTTTTGATGAGATAGGAGATTTTTTACATTAAAAAATGAAATTATTTTGCTTAGCCCTTATGGAAATTCGCTTTATAGGTCTATTTGGTGTGTACAAAACCAAAGTATTGGATTTTCAAGGGGTAGTACGTTGAGTAAAAGTCTGGTTATCGTAGAATCACCTGCTAAGGCTAAGACGATTAAAAAATACTTAGGGAAGGATTTTGAAGTTTTAGCCTCTTATGGGCACGTACGAGATTTAATTCCTAAAGAAGGCGCAGTAGATCCTAAGCATGGATTTGCTATGAAATATCAAGTCATTGAAAAAAATAACCGCCATGTGAATGCTATTGCTAAAGCTTTGAAAAAAGCTAATTTCCTTTTTTTAGCCACTGATCCAGATCGAGAGGGGGAGGCGATTTCTTGGCATCTCTTAGAGCTTCTTAAAGAACAAGGAGCGCTAGAGGATAAACCGGTTAAACGGGTAGTGTTTCATGAAATTACCCGTCAGGCAGTCAGCGAAGCGATTGCTCACCCCCGGGATATTTCTGTAGATTTAGTCAATGCCCAGCAAGCTCGCCGTGCTTTGGATTATTTAGTCGGGTTTAATCTCTCTCCATTACTATGGAAGAAGATTCGCCGTGGCTTGTCCGCAGGGCGAGTGCAGAGTCCTGCATTGCGTTTAATTTGCGAGCGAGAAAAAGAAATTGAAGAATTTAAGAAACGGGAATATTGGACTCTTGAGGCTGATTCTGAAGCAGATCAAGTAGCATTTGTAGCTAAATTGACTCACCTAGAGGGCAAAAAATTAGAGCAGTTTTCTATCGAAAATAAAGATCAGGCTCAATCTTTGGTAGAACAACTCACTAGGGCAGCGGAAAATAAACTGCATGTACTGAAAGTAGAGCGTAAACAACGACGGCGCAACCCCGCATCCCCCTTTATTACTTCTACTTTACAGCAGGAAGCTTCTCGTAAGCTTGGTTACACGACAAAACGGACGATGACTATAGCCCAACAGCTGTATGAAGGGATCGAGATCGGAACTGAATCTGTAGGCTTGATTACTTATATGAGAACTGATTCAGTTAATTTAGCCCATGAAGCAATGGATGAGCTTCGTAATTTTATTGTTGAGCGTTTTGGTAAAACTAATTTGCCAGCTGAACCTAGGGTATTTAAGACCCGAGCTAAGAATGCTCAGGAGGCTCATGAAGCTGTTCGCCCGACCTCAGTATATCGAATACCTGAGGGTTTGGAGTCTTACTTAAAACCTGAGCAATTTAAGCTTTATCAGCTTATCTGGAATCGCACTGTTGCTTGCCAGATGATTCATGCCACTATTAATACCGTTGCTGTAGATTTAGACGTACAAAGACCTGTGATAAAGGGAGTTATTAGTAAGGGTAGTGGTAATCTTTTTCGAGCGACGGGAGCCACTATTGTAGATCCCGGTTTTATGGCCGTGTACCAGGAAGGACAAGATGAGGTTAAAGAGGAGGAGCAGCGGACACTGCCGTTAATGAAAGAAGGAGATATCGTAAAATTACTACAGATACGGCCGGAGCAGCATTTCACTGAACCACCCCCCCGTTATACTGAGGCTAGCTTGGTACGTATCTTGGAGGAGTTTGGGATTGGGCGACCTTCTACCTACGCTGCGATTATCTCCACTCTTCAGCAGCGCAATTATGCCGTGTTAGAAAATAAACGGTTTCAGCCAACCGATGTAGGGCGTGTAGTTAATCGGTTTTTAACAGAACATTTTAACCCTTATGTGGATTATGATTTTACCGCCCGTTTAGAGGATAATCTTGACGCTATTTCTCGGGCAGAAAAAGACTGGATTCCCATATTAGAGGAGTTTTGGGAGCCTTTTTTTATGCGAGTACAAGAAAAAGAACAAAGTGTTAGCCGAGAAGAAGCCATCCAAGTTCGAGAATTAGGTATCGATTCTAAAAGTGGTCGCCCTATATCGGTGCGTATGGGGCGCTATGGACCTTATGTCCAAATAGGATCTAAAGATGATGAAGAAAAACCCCGCTTTGCTGGCTTACGACTAGGGCAGAAAATGGATACCATTACTTCAGAGGAAGCCATAGCGTTGTTTGAGTTACCGCGGGATTTGGGGGTTACGGCCGAAGGTAAATTGAT
Organism: Candidatus Nitrosoglobus terrae; assembly: GCF_002356115.1. Taxonomy (NCBI): domain Bacteria; kingdom Pseudomonadati; phylum Pseudomonadota; class Gammaproteobacteria; order Chromatiales; family Chromatiaceae; genus Candidatus Nitrosoglobus; species Candidatus Nitrosoglobus terrae. Next base: position 1,786,295 of record NZ_AP014836.1, on the reverse strand, counting down.
TAGTGTTAATATTGGCCGTTTCGGCCCCTATGTTAAATACGATAATAAATATCTCTCTATAAGGGGAGAGGATCCCTACACCATAACCTTAGCGCGTGCCCTTGATCTCATTGAAGAGAAAAATCAGGCGGATGCTAGCCGAGTTATCAAGGTTTTTCCAGAAAGTAATATCCAGATTCTCAACGGCCGTTATGGACCCTATATCACTGATGGTGAGCGTAATGTTCGGGTTCCTAAAGATCAAGCGCCTAAAGATCTGAGCCTAGAACAGGTGCAAACGCTAATAAGTGAAGCACCAATAAGAAAACAAAGTCGTCGTAAAGCCGAAACTCTAGGCGACAAAGTACTCGTAAAAAAACAGGCGCATCGAGTGAGTACACAAAAGAAGGCTAAAGGATAATTGTTTTAAGATAAAGCGCTATAGATTAGATTTAAAGTTTTTTTATGGAGGAAAATCTTGGATGAATAAACCCTTTGTTGCAGTACTGATGGGATCTGATTCAGATTTACCAGTGATGCAGGCTACTTTGGAGGTATTAAAAGCGTTAGAGCTATCTTTTGAGGCTCGGATTACTTCTGCTCATCGAACACCTGAGGCTACTGCTAGCTATGTTAAAGAGGCTGATGCTCGTGGTTGTGCGGTATTTATAGCTGCAGCTGGGTTAGCTGCCCATCTTGCCGGCACAGTAGCTGCTAATACTTTAAAGCCAGTGATTGGTATACCCATGGCTGGAGGGCCATTAAATGGAATGGATGCTTTATTATCAACGGTGCAGATGCCGGGAGGTGTCCCTGTGGCCTGTGTAGCTATTGGTAAGGCGGGGGCGAAAAATGCCGCTTATCTAGCTGCTCAGATTTTGGGACTGAGTGATCCGGCTTTGGCACAACGTCTGGCTTCTGATCGCCAAGCGATGGCACAGTCCATTCTTGCTAAGGCCGATATGGTACCGGGCTATTCCTAAGCGTTTTATAATCTAATTAAAATACTTCAAAGCATGCTAATGCTGGTATAAGCCAAAGGCTAGAAAGAAATAATTATATATAATAGTAGACAGATCATCTTCAAAATTTGCTAGATAGCGATAATAATGCTTAGCCAATATTTCAATATAAATTAGGGCTTTTAATGAATAGACAAAGAAATCTTTTATTATTTTTAGGGGATAGATTTTACCCATGGTAGTGCTGAAAAATGATCGTCTACTTCGAGCGTTGTTGCGGCAACCCGTAGATAAAACCCCTATATGGATTATGCGCCAAGCAGGGCGTTATCTTCCTGAATATCGGGAAGTACGTGTTAAAGCTGGGGGTTTCTTAACTATGTGCATGACCCCTGAGCTTGCGTGCGAAGTGACTTTACAACCTTTACGTCGCTTTGATTTGGATGCAGCCATTATTTTTTCGGATATTTTGACGATCCCCGATGCGATGGGATTAGGTTTATATTTCTCTGAAGGCGAAGGGCCGCGTTTTGAACGTCCTGTTAGGACTGAAAGCCAGATATCAGCCCTTGGAGTTCCAGATCCAGAAACAGAATTGCGTTATGTGATGGATGCGCTTCGGTTAACTAGAAAAGAATTAGATGGGCGCGTACCATTAATCGGGTTTTCTGGAAGCCCATGGACTCTAGCTTGTTATATGGTTGAGGGAGGATCTAGCAAAAATTTTGCTATGATTAAAAGCCTTCTGTTTGATCAGCCCCAGATGATGCATCGGTTACTGGAGACTCTTGCTAGTGCTGTGACTGTTTATCTCAATGCACAGATAGCGGCAGGTGCCCAAGCGGTAATGATCTTTGATACTTGGGGTGGGGCGCTGAGTCATGGTGATTATCAAAATTTTTCCCTTTCTTATATGTCCCGAATAGTGGCAGGTTTATTGCGAGAGAATGAGGGTTATCGAGTACCTGTTATTTTATTTACCAAAGGGGGAGGTTTATGGTTAGAAGCGATGGCTAAGACGGGTTGTGATGCTTTAGGTCTGGATTGGACTGTGGATATTGCTAAAGCTCGAGCTCAGGTAGGGAAACAGGTTGCTCTGCAAGGTAATATGGATCCTTGTGTGCTTTACGCCTCGATCGATCGAATACGCCAAGAGGCAAGTAATACCCTTAAAGGCTATGGCCTAGGTAGTGGCCATATCTTTAATCTAGGCCATGGTATTTATCCAACGGTGGATCCAGAAAAGGTAGCTGCTCTTGTTGATATGGTGCATGAATTAAGCAGGCCATATCACCTTATTTAGAAGGAATATTTAGGAATCTTTTGGCTTAGTTCCGCTAATAAGGGCATTAAGACCATGGCGATAATGCTCTTCTATTGAATGAAAGCCAATTGCTTCCATTGTTTGAAGAGATTGTGAGGTTCTCATCACATGATGAGGTGACTCATCGCTAAATAAGTGAATAATCCATTGCTCTAATATATCTATCCGATTCATTTTTGATAGGGTTTCAAAGTAGCGTTTTACCTCTGCTTGTACTTGTTGGGTTTGCGCTTCAAAATCATCTAACGCATAGCGATCGCTGTTAACAAAAACTCCATTCGGTTTTAATACGCGGAAAATTTCAGCCAGCACTCTATCCCGATAGCTGTTAATAAAATTATGTAATGTATAAGCTGAAGCGACAATATCGACGCTGTTAGGAGGTAGTTCACGCAGGGTGGAGAGAGCATCATTTTCTATTAAAGTGATTTTTCCCTGTTCAATCCATTGAGATAGAAGTTTTCGAGCCTGATTGAGCATAGTAGGCTCGTTATCTACGGAAGTCAGGCAAATATCTTCCCTAGAATTAACAAGCGCAAGGGTAGTTATCCCGGTACCGCAGCCTATTTCCAAGACATTGAGTGCTTGTTCCTTATTCAGCTTATTGCTACGAGCAACAAATTCACCGATTAAAGTGCTCATTTTAGTAGCCTCAGGCAGCATAATGTGAAGCCATTTATACTCTTCACCAATTAAACCGGAGAATAATCGCTCTGCTTTTGTATTAACCATGCTTATCTCTAGTAATTTTAATTTTTATCACTATGTAAAACTCTATCTGCAGGATAGTGATTCATCTTGTAAAAGATGATTGCTAAAAGCAATTTGGTTTAAGCAAGTCGTTTACCATTTTTTTTAGGATGTTTTTGACTAAGCGTAGTCATGCTATTAGAAAATAATAAGAAGAAAAGGGCTAATGGGCCAAAACAAAATCCTAGCCCAGCCCAGAATATTGGTTCTCGCCCCTTTTTTTTAGCTACAAAATAGAGAATAATGGCAAAAAAAAGATAGAACAGAAAAAGAGAGATATATATCATAGCTAATTTAAGTTTTTAGAAAATACTGGATACTTGAAAAGAAAATTTCTAGCTAACAGTATCACTAGGATGAGCCGCAATCGGTGATAATTTTGGTACGACATCCATATTTTGCGCCCGATGGCGCAGCATATGATCCATTAAAATGATAGCGGTCATCGCCTCTGCAATAGGGGTGGCTCGGATTCCAACACAAGGATCATGGCGGCCCGTAGTAATGACCTCTACAGGTTCACCACGAATATTAATACTACGCTCAGGTAAGCGAAGGCTAGAAGTGGGTTTTAAAGCAATACTGGCAAGGATATCTTGTCCAGTAGAAATCCCACCTAAAATTCCTCCTGCATGGTTACTGAGAAACCCCTTAGGGGTAATGGGATCGCGATGCTCGGTACCTTTTTGCGTAATAGCAGCAAAGCCTGCGCCAATTTCCACGCCTTTAACTGCATTGATACTCATTAAAGCATGAGCTAAATCAGCATCTAGGCGATCAAAAACTGGTTCCCCAAGGCCTGGAGGAACCCCAGTAGCAACAATATTAATTCGGGCGCCAATAGAATTACCTTCTTTACGAAGGGCATCCATATAGGATTCTAATTGAGATATTTTATTAGCATCTGGGAAAAAAAATGGATTCTCTTCAATTGTGCTCCAATCAAATACTTCTGCTTGAATAGGGCCTAACTGAGCTAAATACCCTCGGATCTGTATTCTATATCGTTGGGCTAAATATTTTTTAGCGATGGCTCCTGCCGCTACACGCATTGTTGTCTCTCGGGCTGAAGCACGACCGCCGCCTCGATAATCCCGCAGGCCGTATTTTTGCCAATAAGTATAATCCGCGTGGCCTGGTCGGATTTGATCTTTAATTTTGTCGTAATCCCTAGATCGTTGATCCATATTCTCTATCATCAGGCCAATGGAGGTGCCTGTAGTTTTTCCTTCAAATACCCCAGAGAGGATTTTAATTTGATCAGGCTCACGACGTTGGGTGGTATGGCGGGATTTACCAGGGCGTCGCCGATCCAGATCAGTTTGAAGATCAGCCTCAGATAAAGCCAATCCTGGGGGACAGCCGCCGACGATACAACCTAACGCTGCCCCATGGCTCTCACCAAAAGTAGTTACGGTAAAAAGTTTACCAATAGTATCACCTGACATAGGATCTATTGTAGGAGGATTAAGTCTTAAAGGCTAGTATAAAAGGGACTACTCCGTTTTTAAGGGTGCAGTGGTTTATGGACGTAAACCTTCGGGTACGCCATTAGGAAATGCTTCGTGAATAACGTGCTGAATATAGACAATCCGATTAGTAGGCTTAGGATGGGTACTGAGAAATTCAGGCGGGCTTTGCCCGCCAGCAGCACGCTCAAGAATTTGCATTACGTTGAGCATACTGCGAGGATCATAGCCCGCCTGAGCAGCTAGTTTTACACCCCACGTATCCGCTTCTAATTCATCAGCACGACCATATTTCATATGAATGAGCTGCCCAATAGCTTGAGCTATCCGCGCAGTTTTAATATCGCCACCGGCGATATCAGCAGCTCCAGTGAGCCCTTGGGTGAGATTCTGTTTAGCAAGCTGTTGTGCGCTATGCCGGGCAACAACGTGGCCAATTTCATGCCCTAATACACCGGCGAGCTGGCCTTCAGTAGCGAGCCGATGATATAGTGCAGCTGTTATAAATACCCGCCCACCCGGAAGGGCAAAAGCATTTATGGTTTGATTATCTGCCAATAAGTAGAATTTGAAGGGATAGGGGTTTTTTCTACTCTTTCTTTCTAAAGCACTATTTAGCGCTGTAATTAGCTGATTACCTATATTATTTACATGGTTTTGCGCCTGCTGATTAGGCAGTAATCCCTGATATTGCTGTAACATTTCTGGTGCAGCACGCAATCCAAGGTTAATTTCTTCTCTAGTGCTGAGAGCTACCTGCTGTTTTTCACCAGTAATAGGGTTATTATCAGAGGCGGAGAAGTAGCTGATAATTGAAATAATAGCAATAACAGCTGCAATTGCTAGGCGGTTAATATCGATACGATCCATGAGTCAATTCCTTAAGCTAAATTTGAAGAAAAAGCTTAGCAGAGAACTATTGTAGGTTATTTTTAAGTAGCTTAAATCGCATTTCCAGCCGCGTGACCAGAGGCCCAAGCCCATTGGAAATTAAATCCCCCTAAATGACCAGTTATATCTACCACCTCGCCAATAAAATATAACCCTGGTATTTTTTTTGAGACCATCGTAGCTGAAGAAAGCTCATGAGTATTTACCCCGCCTAAGGTAACTTCAGCCGTACGATAGCCTTCAGTTCCGCTAGGATGGAAGCTCCAACGTTGTAGCTGCTTAGCGACTGCTAGTATTTCTTGTGGATGGTATTGTCGCAAGGGGCGGTTATCAAAGGCTAATTCACCTAAGCGCTGAGCAAGGCGTTTAGGTAGCCGCTCAGCCAGTACGGTTTTAAGTGTAGTGGCTGGGTAGTGCCGCTGCCAATCGAACAGCCAAGCATCAATGGCTATCCCCGGCAGTAAATTTATTTTTAGTTCACCGCCTGATTGCCAATAGGAAGATATTTGTAAGATAGCTGGGCCACTTATGCCTCGGTGGGTAAATAATATACTATCCGTAAAATACTGGTGGTGGCAGTAAACTTCAGCTAAAAGCCCGATACCAGTTAAGTCTTGATACTGTACTAACTCTTTTTTGCTTAAAGTTAAGGGCACTAACCCTGGGCGAAGAGGAAGGATACTATGGCCAAAGCGCTTAGCAAGTCCATGGCCAAAGCTGGTAGCGCCCATTTTTGGGATAGATAATCCACCAGTGGCAATCACTAGGGTTACGGTTTGAAATGAGCCGAGGCTAGTTTCTAGTGCAAAGCCAGTAACATTTTTTTCAACGGCAGTGATATGGCAATTAATCTCAATTCTCACCCCAGCCTGCTGACATTCATCCACTAGCATGTTTACAATCAATTTTGAAGATTGATTGCAAAACAGTTGCCCTTGTTCTTTTTCATGATAGGCAATCCCATAACGCTCTACCATGGCAATAAAATCCCATGGACTATAGCGGGCCAGCGCCGATTTACAAAAATTGGGGTTAGCGGATAGAAAATTTTCAGGGGTAGTATAAAGATTAGTGAAATTGCAACGACCGCCACCGGACATGAGAATCTTCTTACCCACGCGGTTGCTATGCTCGATTATTAATACTCGCCGATGGCGCTTACCGGCTTCAATAGCGCACATTAAACCGGCAGCGCCCCCTCCAATGATCACTACATCCCAAGTGGTCATGAATTAAGGGAATTAAATCTTAAGTAGAGTATCCAAGCTATTTAGTTAGCGCATTCTTTTTAATATTCTTAGCGCTAGCAAAAAATAGGAGCTGCTATTGAATATAAGTGGAATTTTCTGGATCTCTCGGAGTCGATTTTCCTGATCTCAATTCACTATATAGTCTGAAGGCTAAGATTGTTAAGATTAATAATTTGAGGTTTTTTATCATCATGTACATGATAGGGTACGAAGGTAGGGTTACCGCGCGAATAATTTGCCCTGCTATTACAACATGCACAATATGATAGGGTGAAGCTAGTGCTTCTGATCCATGATTCATGTTTTCATTCAGTATGGCAAATAAAAGGACTAGCTGAAGAATGAGCGTAATGGCAATAATTGTGATTAAAACTCGGGTATTTCGAGGGATTTTGCCAAAATAAGCAGCTAAAATGATAAATACGGTAAATAAAATTTCTACGATAAGCTGAATTCGAAATAGCGTAGGTAAGGTGGCAGAGGATTTAAGTGGACTCTCTAGGGAACTTATCGTAAGCAAAAACCCTATCCATAGAATAGTAACAATAAGCATCCAGCCAGAAATTGATAATGATTGGGTCTTCATTTGTGCAAATTACCTACCTAGAATTAAATCCTGCTAAATAAAATGATGGAATGGAAGTATCTCTATTGAAGCTTAAAATTAACAGTGATAGATAGCCTTCGTTAGAACCTCTTTTCGATTATAGAAATAATCATTCCCCCAGACCAGTGCTTTCCAATGATTATGCTTATACACATCACTTATGGCTTGAGGATCAGCGCGGATAGTCTATATTAATTGTGTAATAGTGATAAACACTATGAGTCATTAGCTCGTTTTAAGAGGTTAGAGAATTGTGGAGGGCAGATTTGTGAATATTCTTGATCAGATCCAAACCATTGTCATTGTAATGATGGAAAATCGTTCTTTTGATCATGTTCTTGGGCATCTGAGTATGGCTCAATATGGTAACCGAAAAGATATCATCGGTCTTATTAATCCAGAAACAAACCCTGACTATACCAATTTCTTGGATAGCCAAGGCTATCAGCCTTTCCATCTAAAAGATGGACCTTTACCCAGTGATCTCCCTCATAGTCGGGATTTAGTAGCAGTACAGCTAGCAAAAAAGGATGGCCAGTTTACGATGCGGGGTTTCGTGGATGCCTACTACCAGCAAACTAAGCGTAAGGTTGACGTTCATCTGCCAATGGGTTTTCATACGCCTGAAGATGTACCCATATCGAACTTCTTTGCCAACCAATATGCTGTATGTGATCATTGGTTTGCGCCTATACCTACCAGCACACAGCCAAACCGTTCAGTGGCCTACAGTGGTTATGCTTTAATTGATGATACAAAAGCTCAAATGATTCCCTTAGTTCCAGGGAGCTTTTTTTTTGATTGGTTAAGCGCGCACAAGGTACGCTGGCGTAACTATCATTGTGGATTCTCGCTTTTTACATTGTTTGATCGGCTTGAAGATGTGTTAGGGCCTAATTTCCGCAGCTTCAAGGATTTGTCTGCAGATTGGGAATCAGAGTCTTTAGCAGCAGCGCCAGAGGTCATCTTTATCGAGCCTGAATATACTGATTCACCGATTCATTTTGAACAGATTCCAAATGATAATCATCCACCTACCTCTATTGGTCCTGGAGAACATTTTCTGCGTGATATTTATACTATCTTGACGCATAATCCCACTAAATGGCAACGTACTTTATTGATTGTTACCTATGATGAACATGGAGGCTTTTTCGATCATATTCCACCGTTAACCATTCCTACCCCAGTACCGCCTAAAGCCCTATATTCGGTAGGATTTGAGAGTACCGGCCCTCGGGTGCCTGCTTTTGTTATATCACCATGGATACCTCCTAGCATGGTATTCAAGGGGGTTCTGGATCATACCTCCATATTACAATTATTATCGGAAAAATTTGCGGGCACCCCAGACTACAATGAGGAGGTTAAACGGCGGAAGGATCTTGGGATACAAAGTGTATCGCAAGTACTTATCCAAGCGGGACTTGCCCAGCCAAGAGCTGATATACCTGCGTCACCGCAAAATACTATTTTTAACGCAACCGTACCTGTATCTGTACCTACCCCTCAGACGGATAACCAACGCGCTTTTGCTGCTGCCGCAAAAAGGTTACTAGCTCATGATTATCAGCAGGCGGTTAAAAAATTCCCTGGAATTACTCATTTGTTTGAGGAGATGTAAAACTGAGGGCTGAATGCTGCCGCAAACCTATCATAAGTTTTATTGCTATTACTCGCTTGCTGGTGATTCAGCAATGGTAAAATAAGCAAGAAAAAAAGCAATAACGGTAATAGCAGCCGCAATAAAATAAGTACCGCTAGGATTGATAGCCCATAAATGGCCACTGTAAAAACTGCCGAAAGCGCCGCCGATGCCGAATCCTAGGCTGCTATAAAGGGTTTGTCCTTGGCCTTGATGGATACCTCGAAAGCGATGATAGACCCAATCAATGGCGGCTGCGTGAAAAGCACCAAAGGTAGCTGCATGTAATAGTTGCGCGAAAATTATTACCAGTAAATGAACAGGAAATAAGCCAATGAGGAGCCAGCGAAGACTGGCAAGGAGTAGACTGCCAAGCAATATTCGGCGAACGCCTAGTCTGAGTAATAACCGAGGCATAAAGAGAAATATCCCTACTTCGGCAATCACCCCTAAAGCCCATAAGCCGCCAATGAGGCTACGGCTATAGCCATAGTCTTCCAGATAAATGGTATAAAAAATATTATAAGGTCCGTGGCTGGCCTGCATTAAGAAAGCTAGGGTAAAAAAAGCTAAAACCTCCGAGCTTTTTAGTATTTTCCATACAGAGTCATGGGGACTACTATGGTAGTTATGGGCATTACTCTCAGGTATTGTGAGACTGAGTATCCAGATACTCATGGTTAAAGTTAAAATAACGGTAGGTAACAGATGGATATTTACCCGATCTAATACTGGGCCAAGCAAAATAACGCTAAGGATAAAGCCAATAGAACCCCATAACCGTATTCGGCCGTAATAGTGGAGTTGTTTCGCTATATCCAAATAAGAAAGGGTAACTACCTCAAATTGCGGTAGTATGCCATTTCGAGAAAGACCAAAGGCTACTATCATTACGGCTAGGGCCAAGTAACTCTGACAGAAATACACGGTGCTGAAGGTAAGGGTAGCAAACAGGGAAGCTAGGCGAATAGTAGCCATTCTTCTGCCACTATGATTAGTAACCTGATCCCAGAGGCTAGGGCCTAGAATCCGAGCAGCCATTAATAGCGCCATCAGCTCGCCAATGCTTTGGGAAGAGAATCCTAAAGATTGTAGATAAAGCCCCCAGTAAGGAAGTAATGCGCCTAGAGCTGCAAAATAGAGCAGATAAAAGCTGGATAAGCGCCGGTAGGGAAAAGTTATTGTACTGACCTCGGTTACTTAGAAATCCAATGAGAATAAATATATCAGTGAGTACTGCTGGTAAAATGATCCGCTTAACGGAATTTCGATCAATTTAGCTGAGTGAGTTTCTATATCTATTAGAATAGGTTTTTTAACCTACTTAACATGAGTATTTTAGATCCCAATTGTCTTTAAATATTTCAAGTAAATATTCTTGTTTTTGCTGAACTACCTCTAAAGTCTAGCTAGATTCCTTAAGCACTTGCGTTGTTAATGCATAGGATGAAACCCCGTTCTTTCCTGAGAAATAAGCTGTTTTTTCTTTTCAAAATCGTAATTCTGGGCCTCAGAATTCTTTTTTCTACTTAAAGGAACCAAGTTTGCCAAACGATGACACCAAGTTTGACGATCCTCAGAATTAGGCCATATTTTTGCCCAATCGCTATTATCTGCTACTGTTTGAGGAAGGACATGTTCAATCGTTAGTTGTTTACCATCGTATGTGGCTGCCCCATCAGTAACGAAAGAATCTAGTCTCAAAATAATATAGGGCATACGACCTTGAGTTAAGTTATAGATTTCGCCATCTAGGATTTTCAGCATTTCTTGTTTTTCTGAATCTGTTAATTCAGCAGCTCGAATAGACTTATCAATAGATTTATCAATTGAGTTAGGATTCTCTAAAGCCGAGAGTATTGGCTTGTAGCGTTTTATACGATCATTAATCTGCAATTTACAAATGTACATATAAGCGGCTAAACTTTCTAATTGCCTAAAAAAGCTAGCCATATATTCAGGGTAATTTTTATTCTGAACGGTAAACTGAATTGCAGCAGGTACCCAGTCTCTATAGGAATGGGGATTATTAGATTTTATTCCTATACGATTTAACCATTTTAGATAATTATTGACCTCCACAGCATGAGTTTCTGCCGTATCTGCCGTATAGGCACTATTTTTAACAATAGTATAAAGTATAAGCTTGTGCATATGGATCTAAAATGTCATCAATAAATTTATTAGGATCAGTATTCTTATTAGGAACATGCTTTCTAAACTCTTCTAAAATATTACGCCTTGCTTTTTCTTTTGCATATATCATTCTGATATGACTAAATAAATCCTTGAAGCTCTCACGACCTATCTCAATTTCTAGCTCTTCCCATTTTTTACTGTAATAATTTTGCTCAGATTCACTTGTTAATAAACGTATGATATCAGCTTTAATAATGTCAGTTTCCTGTAGATCTAAGCCTCGGCTATTCATCACGGAAAATATACGTAAGGCTGTGTTTTGGTTAGATACTGTTACAGCGATAATAAAGCATCGTTGTATAAGAAAGCTGGTAAAGTCTTTAAGTTTTTTGATATCTTCGCCAAAAATCTCCATTATTTTGGAATGTAACGCTTGGCTATTACGTTTAATATTGATTTGGGCTTCATTTTTAAGCTGCTTTTCATCAAGCTTAAATAGTCCTTCAAACCTGAATTCTTGGACATAATGCTTAAAAAAGTCTTTATCTTGTGATCTGAGTGTTAATCTTGACTTAGGTGTTAAATTCTCAAACGGATTGCCCGGTTCTGAAATATATATAGAAATATTTTGTCTTTTTGTTTCCTCCATTTTGGAGGCGATAATAGCGAGTAATATCGTTAACGTCGTTAATCTTTGCTGCCCATCAACTACTTCTGAACGAGCTCCTCTTTCTTCTTTAATGAGTACAATACTTCCTAGAAAATAGTCCTCATCTTTATTTGCTTCAAAAAAATCATATAAATCATCAAATAAGGTAGTTATCTGCTCTATTTCCCAAGCGTAGGGTCTTTGGTATGGAGGTATGACATATTCAAACTCTGAACTAAAAATTTTAGCTAAAGGATATTCTGAACCACTGATCTTTTTACTCATTATTTTTCCTTATGCTACATCCATACTTGACTCATTACCGTTAGAAATTTTGGTAGCTACTAAACACGGTATCGCTATTCTAAAAAATACAAAAATAACGCTATAGTTGCATTATCGACTGTATTTCTAAAAGGCTTAGGGTTAACCGCTTAGCTATATAGTGTTGGAACACTATTAAGACTGATGGAATTGGGAATTTTGAGTTTGTAATTCCTAGGCGCTGGCGAGGTGCCTTAACCTAGGCTAAGTCAGATTTGTGAGGTTTAGAAGAAGGAGATTGTTAACCTGGGAGATCTTCGTTCATTTGACTCAATAAGGCTTGTATTTCTGAAAATCCGTGATAGCTCAAGATTCGTTGAGAAAATTGGGCGAGACGCTGCTGGTTACTATTGTTGATGATTCGTTTCACTTCCAGTAGAGAGGCGGGATGCATGCTGAAATTCTGTAACCCTAGGGCTAATAGTAACCGAGTATAGTGAGTATCTCCCGCCATTTCACCGCACATCGAGACAGCTATCCCTCTCTTTTTTCCGGCGGTAATAGTGCGATAAATAAGCTGTAGTATCGCTGGATGTAAGGGATCGTAGAGATAATTAACTTCATTATCAATGCGATCGATAGCCAATGTGTATTGGATAAGATCGTTGGTACCAATAGAAAGAAAATCTAAATGTTGTGCGAAAATATCAGCACAGATAGCAGTAGCTGGGACTTCAACCATTGCCCCTACAGGTAAAGCAGGATCATACTTTAAGCCTTGTTGTTTAAGCTCTCGCTTACAATCTTCTAGTAATGCCATGACTTGCATGAGTTCTTGTAGGGTGCAGATCATAGGTAGTAATAGCCGTACAGAGGCTTGTGCAGATGTTCTGAGGATAGCCCGTAACTGTGGCCGAAATAATCCTAGTTCCCGTAAACAAAGACGAATCGCGCGCAAGCCTAAGGCGGGATTAGTTGCCGCAGGTACAGTTGCGTAGTTCCCATTGATTGTTTTATCAGCACCCAGATCGATAGTACGGATAGTAATAGGTACGTTTCCTAGGGTTTTTGTTACGAGAGTATAGGCTTCTAGCTGCTCTTCTTCGCTAGGCGGGGTGGTGCGGTTCATATATAGGAACTCAGTGCGGTAGAGTCCTATGCCTCTGGCTCCGGAGTCAGCCACTAACGGTAAATCTTCTGGCAGCTCGATATTGGCTTCTAAAGTGATAGCTTGGCCTTCAAGGGTGATAGCAGGTTGGCGCTTGAGTTTTGCCAAGACGGAAAACCTGCGTCGTTGAGCAGCTTGTATTTCTTGAAATTTACCAATAAGAAACCCGTCAACCCCAGCAAGAAGAACGCCTTGTTCACCATCAATAATAATAATCTCATTATCTTGAATGTAGCGCCGAGCTCCTCGCAGGCCGATAATTGCAGGGATTCCCAAACTGCGAGCAAGTATGCTAGTGTGGGAATTAGTGCCGCCTTGTTCGGTAACAAAGCCCGTGATTTGCTGTTGCTGCATTAACACAAGATCCGGGGGCGTTAAATCGTCAGCCAATACAATATAACCTTTAAGCCGGTTACCCGTATCCTCATGGCGGAATATCTCTGAATTAGTGAGGATTCCTAGAATACGATTGACAACGTGATCTATATCATTTTTGCGGGCACGAAGATAAGGATCATCCATTTCATTAAAAATCTTTGTTAGGAGATCATGCTGTAGCATGAGTGCCCACTCGGCATTACAGCGTTGCGTTTGTATTAACTCTATGGGGGCAGTAGCAAGCGCCTTGTCCTCAAGCATCAATAAGTGGGTATTGATAAAGGCGGCTATATCAATAGAAGCATTACTGGGGATTTGTTCTCGAATAGTGTGTAGCTGCGCTTTAGCTGTGTTGAGGGCTGCTTGATATCTATGAATTTCACCTTCGATGAGGTTTGGCGCTAATATACGTTTATTAGTCTCGGGCTGATCTCGTGCAAGTATGTGCGGTTTACCAATACCAATGCCTCGTGAGATTCCAATACCATGTAATGCTAAGGTCATATTCTAGTCCTGAGAGAGGTATTGGCTCTAATGCTCATTCATGCTCCCCGAAGCGCTCATTAATTAAGGCTTCTAATTGTTGTAGTGCTGCTATCTCATCGGATCCTGAGGCTGTGATACATAAGTGAGATCCTTGGGAAGCTGCAAGCATCATTATCCCCATGATACTTTTACCATTAGCCTCTTTTGTTTTATGCTGGATTCGTATCTCACTGGTAAACTGTGAAGCTAGAGTAACGAATTTGGCCGCAGCCCGGGCGTGTAACCCTAATTTATTTAGAATAATGACCTCACCGCGTATCATTATGTTTCTCTATCGTAGTCAGGCAGATATGGACTCCTTCACGTCCACCGCTGATTGCTTTTTCTGTTAGCTCATTAAGGCTTAGGCGTGAATAATTAAGTACCCGTATTAGCATGGGCAGGTTAAGACCTGATACTACTTGAGCGTGTTTTTTATCAGCTGCATTGCAGGCAATATTACTAGGTGTAGAGCCATACATGTCTGTTAAAATCAAGACCCCATGGCCTGTATCTAAGCTATTTATCAATACTTGTGCTTGTGCTTGCAAGAATTCTAGATGAGATGCTCGGGTAACGTGTAATACCTTAAGCTGCAAAGGACAGCTCCCTAGTATATCGTTGGCGATATTTAGTAAAGACGGACCAATATTGTCGTGGGTAATGATAAGTACGCCGACAGTCATGATAACTCTCGATGACGGCAAAGCACTTGGTCGTGAAGGAAGCGGAAATGAGCTGTAAGCTGCTCTACTAAATAAACAGAACGATGTTGTCCTCCTGTACAGCCAATAGCAACAGTTAAATAGCTGCGATTGGTATTTTGAAAATGTTGTAGCCAGTGTTGTAAAAATATAATTAAATCTTGTTTCATATTGGCGACGATCTTATGGCGCTCAAGATAGGAAATAACTTCTGGATCGCGCCCCGTCAAGGGGCGTAAATGGGGTTCCCAATGAGGATTAGGTAGGCAGCGGACATCGAACACAAAATCAGCATCTAAAGGAACTCCATGCTTATAGCCAAAGGATTGAAATAATACTGACATCTCTGTAGAGGCGCTATTGCCAATTCGTTCGCTAATTAAATCTCGTAGCTGGTGCACTGTAGTGCACGTGGTGTCTATCCTAAGGTTAGCTTTCTCAGAAATAGCTTCTAGTAAGTTTCGTTCATGGCGAATTGCCTCTGCTAGAGGGATATGACCGAATGGGTGCTTACGACGGGTTTCACTGAAACGTTTAAGGAGTGTTGCATCATTAGCATCCAAGAAGATAATACGACACTCAATTCCTGTGCTTTCAATTTCCTTTAGAATCTGAGGAAATTGTTTTAATTCTTGGGAGAGATTACGCACATCGATACCAACAGCAGCTCGCAGTCGATTAGTACTTCCTTGCATTTTCTGGGCAAAATGGGGGAGAAGATCGATAGGGAGGTTATCAATACAGTAATAACCCTGATCTTCTAAAGCATGAAGAGCGATGCTTTTTCCTGATCCTGATACCCCGCTAATGATAATCAATCTCATTGGATCTACACTAGTTTTATTTTAAGCGAAGTTCATCTATGAATAATGTATGTATACAAAATAGAATATTATAAAAACTGTTATCTTTTTCTTAACCTAGCAGTAAGCATTAGATAGATTTATTTTGTCGCTTTTGTAGCTCAAGTAAGGCATCATAGTTTTTCAACCGTAGCTGATAATCTTGAACAGCTGTTTCTATCATGGTTGCCTGTGGAATATTTCCTGCTAAAGGTAAGGTAAGCTCAGTCATTTTAATGCCTAATTGCTCCCATTGGCCTAAGCTACGGGTTAGTGGCTCAATATACTTATTAGGAATAAGGCGAATAACGAAATCAAGTGGGTGATGATCAATAATAGCTTGATCGCCATAAATAGCGCGGATATTGATGACTCCTAGGCCGGGTACTGCTAAAAAATCCTGTAATATATAAGGACAGCTGCCTATTAGTTTAGTAGATCCTTCGCGATGAAAAATGGGAGTGTCATCAGCAATTAGATGGTGCCCTCGTCTAATTAACTCTAAAGCTAAACTACTTTTGCCAATACCGCTTTCTCCAGTTAATAGGACTCCTAAGTTAAAAATCACTAGCAGTACCCCATGGCCTATTGCGCTGCTTTGGCTAGGGGAATCCATTTCGTATGAGCTCGCTTAATGATTAATAATGTTATTGACTGTTGTGGTTTGTTCCCATTTTTTCAGGGCTTCTAGCAAAGTATTTGGATCTTTAGCATCTCGTAAATGGTCCCGTAGCTTATGGTTACGAAATATTGCTGCTAATTGGGAGAGTAGTTGTAAGTGAGTTTCTGTTGACTCTTCAGGGACGAGTAAGGCAAAAAATAGGTCTATTGGCTGCTGATCTATGGCATCAAAATCAATTCCTTGTTCTAGACGCATAAATGCAACTAAAGGGTATTGACTACTACTTATACGGGCATGGGGAATAGCGACTCCTTTCCCAAGGCTAGTACTTCCAAGACGTTCCCTAGCAAGTAAACGTTCAAAGATTTCTTTTGAGTCTACGTCATCTGCACCGTGCGCCAGTAACTCGCTAAGTTGCTCTAATACTCGCTTCTTGCTGCTGGCAGTAGCGCCAATAGCAATTTTTTGAGGAACTAGGATCTCGGTAACTCGCATGTGCTTTCTGTATAATTCTTTATTTATTTTTTTCTTCTATCCCCTCACTACGATGATGATCGTTGAGTTTATCTCGTTGTTTTTTAGTCTGTCGGTGTAATTTATCAACTAGATTATCTATAGCCGCATACATATCCTCATCTTCAGATGAAGCAAACACGCTAACCCCTCCAAGGTGCAAGGTTGCTTCAGCCTTTTTCCTTGTTTTTTCAACGCTAAGTACTACATGAATACTAGACAATTGATCGAAGTGACGCTCTAAGCGCTGGCATTTATTTTCTACGTAATGACGTAACGCTTGAGTGACTTCGATATGGTGACCAGTAATATTTATTTGCATAACTACTCCTATTGTTTATAGCAGGTTAGATTAAACGTTTTCGCTCATGAGAGGTGGATATATTTAGGAACTCTCGATATTTAGCAATAGTACGCCGCGCTACTTTAATTCCTTGCTTAGCTAGGTTTTGCGCAATTTTGTCATCGCTTAGGGGGTTGCGGGGATCTTCTACTGCAATGAGTTTTTTAATGATTGCGCGAATAGCTGTTGCAGAACATTCCTTACCATTTTGTGAAGCCACGTGGTTAGAGAAGAAATGCTTCAGCTCATAAATTCCTTGGGGGGTATATATGTACTTGTTAGTAGTCACGCGAGAGATAGTTGATTCATGCATAGAAATTGCCTTAGCGATATCATGTAAAACTAAAGGTTGCATAGCTTTATCGCCATATTCTAAGAATGCTTGCTGACGATCGATAATGCAGCAAGCGGTCTTAAGTAGCGTTTCATTACGATTATGCAGGCTTTTTAAAAACCAACGGGCTTCTTGGAGCTGGTTTTTAAGGTAGCTGTTAGTGAAACTACTATCCGCGCGTTTAATAAGATTAGCATAATAATTATTCACTCTGAGGGTGGGTACTATGTCAGGATTAAGCTCAACTTCCCAGCGGCCATTACCACGTTTAGTAACATAGATATCAGGTACTATATATTCTACTCTATTGGCTTGTATTTTATTTCCTGGACGAGGGTTAAGCGTTTGAATTAAGCGAATAGTCGCGAGTAGATCCTGTTCGGATAATTTCATTCCCCGCATTATTTGGGCGTAATCTCGTTTACTAAGTGCCTCTAGGTGGTGAGAAATCAGTTTTTTAGCGTCTTCTAACCAGAGAGTATCAGGTGGGTAGCGCTTGAGTTGTAGTAGTAGGCATTCACTTAGGTTACTTGCTCCAATACCTGGGGGATCAAAATTTTGTATGCGGTGTAGCACTACTTTGACATCATTAGGATCAATCACTATATTTTTTTGTAAATCTTGCATTATTTCTGTGAGAGAATCGCATAAATATCCCTCATCATTAATAGCATCAATAATGCTAGCTGCAATAGTAAAATCTTTTTTATCAGTAAAAGATAAATAGGCTTGCCCAAGCAGATATTCTTGCAAGGTTTCTTCATTATTTTTTTGGTGAGCTAAGTCTGATAAGATCTCCTGCTCGGAGGAAGTGAGTAACAATACGCTATCATAAGTATCGCTCCAGCTGGAATCCAAGAGTAAATCTTCAGGGATAATTTCCTCTTTTAGAGAGGAGTTTAATTCGTTATTGTCAGAATTACACTCTTTTTGTAAAGCATGGCTGGGTAAATATTCCTGATCCTCCTCGCTTTCAATTTGCTCTAGTAATGGGTTAGATTCTAGCGTTTGCTGAATCTCAGTTTGTAGCTCTAGGGAGGAGAGCTGCAGCAGGCGGATTGCTTGCTGCATTTGGGGGGTCATGGTGAGCTGCTGCCCCAAGTGTAACTGAAGAGAAGTTTTCATGTTTGGAAAATCTGTTGTTATGGCAAGATTAGCTATAATATTAAGCAATAAATGTGCCACAAAGGCAGCTAAAGATAAAAATTATATCCTAAATAAACTTCTTTTACCCGCTCATTATTAAGAATTTCCTGAGGCTCGCCTTTAGCAATGACCTCCCCTGCATTAACAATATAGGCATGTTTGCAGATCCCGAGAGTTTCTCGAACATTATGATCAGTAATTAAAACGCCAATGCCGCGGGCTATGAGGTGCCGAATAATACCTTGGATATCAAGTACTGAGATAGGATCAACGCCAGCAAAAGGCTCATCTAATAATATAAACTGTGGATCTACTGCCAGTGCACGAGCGATCTCAACTCGTCGACGTTCCCCGCCTGAGAGACTCATGCCTAGGGTATCTTTTACATGCATAATATTTAATTCATGTAGTAAACTGTCGACTAAATCCTTGCGCTGAGGCTTTGTCAGATCGGATCTAGTTTCAGCTATAGCAGCAATATTGTCAGCGGCGGTTAGCTTACGAAAAACTGAAGCTTCTTGGGGAAGGTAGCTGATTCCTAGACGAGCGCGACGATGAATAGGGTAGTGAGTAATGTCATGGTGATCTAGGGAAATTAGCCCTTTATCAGATGGAATTAATCCCACTAACATATAAAAACAGGTCGTTTTACCTGCACCATTTGGGCCTAATAATCCCACAACTTCACCGCTTAAAAGCTCTAGAGAGACATCTTTAACAACCCATCGAGATTGATAGCGCTTGGCGAGATGATCTGCTGATAGTCTGCTCATGGATAATGTAATTATTTCGGCTGACTGGACTCTAGTAGTTGAATAAATCTCCCTTCGGCCCAACCTTCCAGTAGCTCGCCTTCTACGAGGGCAGTGAGATAGATCCAGGCTCCTTTGCGATCTATAATGGTGATTTGGGTATGGGGCTGAAGAAGGGCTACCTTGTTACTTTTAATATTAGCGCTAGCGTATAAACTTAGCCAATCTGCAGTGCGACCCCGATCTTGTCCGATCTCAATTTTTTGATTTTTAACTATCTGATTTTTAGAAGATTCTATAGGGATGGGAGAGGGGTGCGTAGAATTCATACTTGTTTCGGGTAATTGAATAAATTTTTTCTCAGCCCAACCTTCCAGTAGCTCGCCTTCTACAAGAGCAGTGATATAGAGCCATTCATCCTTGCGATCTATAATAGTGACTTGGGTCTGGGGCTGAAGACGGGCTACCTTGTTACTTTTAATATCAGTGCTAGCGTATAAATTTAGCCAATCTGTGGTACGATTTTGAGCCTGCCTGCTTTCAGATTTTTGATTTTTAACTACCTGATTTTTAGAAGATTCTATAGGGATGGGAGAGGAGGATATAGAATCTGTATTTGATTCAGGTAACCGAATAAACTTCTTTTCGACCCAGCCTTCTAGCAGCTCACCTTTTATGAGCGTAGTGATATGGAGCCACTCATCTTTGCGATTAATAATGGTGACTTGAGTACGTGGCTGGAGAAGTATTATTTGGTTACTCTTAATATTAGCGCTATCGTATAAAGCCAGCCAATCTGTGGTACGGCCTTGATCTTCTCCGCTTTTAAGCTGCTGATTATCGGCTACCTGATTTTTAGGAGGAGCTGCTAGAGATGGTGTAGAATCTGAGTTTTTAGGAGTAGAGTTAGAATTATTGGGTGAGGGTTCGACTTCATCAGGGCGGATAGTAACGTGTACACGCCCAGATCCAGCTTTAGAGCCTTGGCCTCTGACAATACGGTGCTCTGTATCATATACAATCCGATCTCCAGTAAACTCGTTTGTACCTTGCCAAACATGGGCTTTTTGGAAGAGATAGATAGTGGCATTATCGGCATGGTATTCTATTTTGAGGGCTTTAGCTCGCATATCTTCACTATCATCATTAGATTGCTGCCGATACCAAGCAGGCTGACCTTCCGCAATGGCTTTCTTGATTTTTTTCTCTGGAGTATAAAAAATAGTAAGCGTATCGGAGTCAATACGTAAATTGTCTTGGGTAAGGTGTACGTTACCATAATAAATAGCAACCTGTTTGCGGTTGTCTAGCTCCCCTCGATCAGCTTCAATATGAATGGGTTGCCCTGAATCGTTAGAGAAAGCTAAAGCAGTTTCATAAGCTAGATTTTGGGTAATAAGCCAAAAAATTATTAATCTAAGGCTTATCTGCTGCGGCATAGTCTCCTCTAACTTGAGATAAAATTTCTACACGCTCCTCTTTAAAGTAGATTCTGGCGCCTATACCATCAGTTCTTCCATAATTATCTAATAAAGTAGCTGGCTGCTGAGTCTCAGCATATTTTGCAGCAGGCTCAACTCGTACATCTCGAGTTAATATCTTCATGTGGCTGGTTTGGGAGCTGTCCTTAAGTTGATGGATAATTACTTTACCCAGAAGATAAATTTCATCACCATTGCTATTAGTCAGCCCCCGCTCAGCAATAACATCCCAGCTGGGAGTTGCAACCTGATGATAAAACAACATGTGAGGTGCAGTGATATCTATAGTGTCGTTATCGGGATAATGAGCCATATAAGCGCCTGATAATTGGTAGAGAAGTAAACCTTTCTGATCTATCACTGTTGAGATAAACTGCTCCATAAAATAATCTATAGTACGTGAGTTTGAATCGATATTAAGGCTGGGCTGGGATGTAGGTTCTTCACGCAATAATTCCCAAGCGGTTAAAGTGGCGATAAGTACAAGCGCTACAATACCCCAAGTGCGCGCTGATTTAATAATGACTCTCCAGTAACGCTTTGAAAGTGCCTTGAGCTTCCATAATGAGTTCACAGACGTCACGAGCAGCACCTCGTCCGCCTACGTTAGGAGTAATCCAATGGGCATGCTGTTTGACTAGGGGATGAGCATCTTGGACAGTAATCGCTAACCCTACTCGCTGCATGATGGCTAAATCCACTAAATCATCGCCTACATAAGCAATTTCATGGGGTTGGAGTTTACATTTTTGTAGTAGGTGTTCATAAGCAGGTAGCTTAGGTTGTTGTCCTTGATAGACATCAATTATTCCGAGATCTTTCATGCGATGGTCAACAACTAGCGAGGTTCGGCCAGTAATGATTCCAATCCTAACTCCCGTATGCTGGAGCATTTTCATCCCGTGACCATCCCGTGCGTGAAAAACTTTATACTCTTGGCCATTGCTGCCAAAGTGGAGTCCACCATCGGTCAATACTCCGTCAACATCGAAAATAGCAAGCTTTATTACTAAAGCCTTGTCTAAGATATCATGCGTAGGGTGAAGCAATTTAATCGCCTCTTTATAAGACACCTGCTCGAAGCAGGTCGTGCATGTTTAAAGCACCAATTAAATGCTGGGACTGATCAACAATTAAGAGCGCATTAATACGATAACGTTGCATCATTTGTAATGCCTCAGCTGCAAGCAGATCAGGACTCATGGTTTTATAGTGGATGGTCATTACCTGGGTAATAGGTGTGGTATGGATATTAATTTCTCGGTCTAGAGTTCGACGTAAATCACCATCGGTAAATATTCCTGCTACGCAATTTTGTTTATTCACTATAGCGGTCATTCCTAATCCTTTTCGAGTCATTTCCAGTAAAGCGCTACTCAGGGAAACCTCATCTGTAACAATTGGAATTTCTTCCCCTGTGTGCATAATATCGTTAATGCGAAGCAGGAGACGCCGTCCTAGGCGGCCCCCCGGATGAGAGCGAGCGAAATCTTCTGCCGTAAATCCTCGCGCCTCTAATAAGGCAATAGCGAGAGCATCACCCATTGCCAGGGTTGCTGTGGTACTTGCAGTTGGAGCCAATCCTAATGGACAAGCTTCTTTTTCTACGCTGATGTCAATGTGAATATCAGCTGCTTTTCCAAGGGTCGACTGTGGTTCGCTGGTTAAGGCTATCAATGGAATACCGAGGCGTTTTATAAGGGGGAGTAGAACACAAATCTCCTCAGTTTCTCCGGAATTGGAAAGAGCTAGCACCACATCTTTTTCAGTGATCATACCTAAATCCCCATGGCTAGCTTCTCCAGGGTGGACAAAAAAAGCAGGGGTACCGGTGCTAGCAAGGGTTGCCGCAATTTTAGCGCCGATATGGCCTGATTTACCCATGCCGAGGATAACAATACGGCCTGTGCAGGCCAGCATGTATTTACAAGCAGTAACAAAATAACTATTAATCCTAGATTTTAATGCAGCAACTGCGTTAGCTTCAGTTTCAATGACTGCTGCTCCTAACTGGGCGAGTCGTTTATCGATATCGTCGCCTATTGAAGATAAGCCTAATGGATGGGGTGTCATAGTAATTTTTGAGCTAATAAAACGTTTCTAGCGTTATTCTAGAATTAACAGGGCGCAAAAGCTGAGCGGTTAAGGGTTTTTCCCTAACTATATTATATGAGCTGAGCTAGCTTAGGGATATGGTTGCTGATAATCTTATTTCTGTGATGATAGCGGTTTTGAGGGGATCTCAGTAGGAACTGGAGCAGGAATTTCGGCAGGCTCTTCAGGTGCACCTTCATCATCAAATTCGAATTCTTCTTCCTTAGACATTTCACTTTCAGGTATTTTGCCGTCATATACTAGGAATTTCCGGCGCTGCAGATAAGCCTCGCGAACATAAACATAGGGGTCTAAAGCTGCTTGTTGCAAGATATCCGTAGCTTGAAGAAGATCTGCTCTGAGATCTATTGTTCGTACGCCAGACAGCCCAGTTTGTATCCACAGATTGTTCAAATAGGTAACAGGCCAAGCAGCTGCATTGACTCCCAGACCAACCCCATCTCTAACAGAACTTGGTCCCAGAAAAGGCAGTACCAGATAAGGACCAGTATGAAAGCCCCAAACCCCTAACGTTTGCCCAAAATCTTCCTCGTGTTTCACCATACCACCTGAGCTTGCGACATCAATAAAACCGGCTACCCCCACAGTGGTATTAGTTAAAAAACGGGCAAAATCCGTTAATCCTTGCTGAAATTTTCCTTGAAGGATATCGTTTGCAGTGACGATTAAATCCTGAATATTGCTAAAGAAATTAGAGATACCTTTATTAACGGGCCCCGGTATGACTTTATGATAACCTTTAGCTACAGGTTTCATAAAATGGCGATCTACCTTATCGTTAAATTTGTACATCGAGCGGTTGAAGCTCTCATAGGGATCTTTGGGATCTTTATGGGCTACGGCGGTGCAACCAGCTAATAAGCTAATAAGTAGTAGTAATTTATATCGATTCCACGATGTTATTATAGGCGCCCAGTTCATGATTCCGATCGATTTACGTTCAAAGTAGATTTTTAATAGCTCGCTATAGATTTAAAGATCTACTGCTAACACCAATAGCTAGCTTAATTCCTGATAAAATATATTTTTTCATTGATCTCTGGGTAATATCCACTATATTTTTGATAGTTTTCAACCTGAAATCTAAGTAATCCCTATCATCGCATGGTAGATGAACGTGGATCAACTTTAAAGCTATAACGCTAATGAATTAATTATCGTACTCCTTAAATATAGCGAAATTGATGTGCTAGGAAAACTAAAAATGAGTCTTAGGTTTTGACCTAAGTATGTTCTTTAGCTGCCTAGGGAATGATGGTAAGCTGAGTTAATGGAAAATGAAATCAATAAGTTAATGAGTATGAATACAGAATTTGATACACTTTTAGTAAAAATTCGGGATTTGCATTTCTTCCATGGCAGCCGTCCTATTTTTAAGGGCATTGATATTGATATCCAGCGGGGTAAGGTAACGGCTATTATGGGGCCTAGCGGAACAGGTAAAACTACTTTGTTACGGTTGATCGGCGGACAGCTATACCCTCATTCAGGTACAATTGAAGTGGATAACTGTAATGTCCCTACTTTATCTAGTAGGAGGCTTTATGCTTTACGTCGACGTATTGGCATGTTATTTCAAACGGGCGCTTTACTTACTGATTTTTCCGTATTTGATAATGTCGCTTTCCCATTACGCGAACATACCCGTTTATCTGAATCTATGATTCGAGATTTAGTCCTTATTAAACTTCAAGCCGTGGGTTTACGCTGCGCTCGTTACCTGATGCCTAATGAACTCTCTGGAGGTATGGCTCGTCGCGTTGCTTTAGCCCGGGCTATTGCTTTAGATCCCATGATAATTATGTATGATGAGCCTTTCACTGGCCAAGATCCTATCTCTATGGGTACCTTGGTGCAGCTGATACGCGAGCTTAATGATGCTTTAGGTCTAACGAGTATCATCGTCTCCCACGATGTCCAAGAAGCTGCCTCTATTTCGGACTATATATATATTTTATCGGAAGGAAAAGTAATAGATCATGGTGCACCTGAACAAATCTATTGCTCTAATTCAGCAGCGGTTAAACAGTTTATGCAGGGTTTACCCGATGGGCCTGTGCCATTTCATTATCCAGGTATAGATTACAGTGAAGATTTATTGGCAGGGGCAGAGCGAGCCTCTTCTCATTTTCTAAGTGGAGTTAAATCCTTATTTAAACGACGTGCTATAGTGGAGCCTACGTGATTAAATCTCTTCGTTATTTAGGCTATCAGGGAATAGGAACCTTTAAACGTCTATGCCGTAGCCACCTTTTTCTGATCCAGCTTTTCCTTAGCTGTACTACTTTGTTACTGCGGTTCTCTTTAGTGGTTGCTCAGATGTACTCAGTGGGGGTATTAACAGTACCTATTATTGTGGTGTCTGGGGTCTTTGTGGGTATGGTGTTGGGACTTCAAGGTTATAATACGCTCGTGGATTTTGGAGCCGAACAATCGCTAGGGGTAATGGTCTCTCTTTCTTTAGTTCGGGAATTGGGGCCAGTGATTAGTGCTTTACTCTTTGCTGGGCGGGCAGGATCTGCCCTGACTGCTGAAATTGGGTTAATGAAGGCTACCGAGCAACTCTCTGGAATGGAGATGATGGCGGTTGATCCAATACGCCGAGTTGCAGCGCCTCGATTCTTTGCTGGCTGTATTTCTATGCCTCTGCTAACAGCAATGTTTAGTGTTGTGGGGGTAGCAGGAGGGTATTTTGTAGGTGTAGGATTATTAGGAGTAGATGACGGTGCCTTTTGGTCACAGATGCAAGCTAAGACTGATTGGGAGGAAGATGTGCTTAACGGTATTATTAAAAGTATTGTATTTGGAGTTGTAGCGACTTGGATAGCGGTTTTTGAGGGCTATGATGCGATTCCTACTTCTGAAGGAGTGGCTCAAGCAACTACTCGTACGGTTGTCCATTCCGCATTTGCCGTGTTAGCACTAGATTTTGTACTAACGGCATTAATGTTTGGGGCTGGATGACGATGAGACAATCTCCAGCGGTGGAGCTTACTGTGGGTGTGTTTGTAGCTGCGGGTCTAATAGCACTATTTATACTAGCCATAAAAGTAAGTAATTTAAGTCTCATTAATAAAGAAAATACCTACTCGGTAACTGCAAAATTCCAGAATATTGGAACGCTTAAAGTGCGATCTGCGGTTACCCTATCTGGGGTAACTGTAGGTCGAATTGCCTCAATAAAGATTGATCCCCAAACCTACGAAGCAGAGGTAATCATTCGAATTAATTCTGAGTATGATTATCTACCGGATGATACTTCGGCGAGTATTTACACAGCAGGGTTACTTGGGGAGCAATATGTTGCATTAGAGCCAGGGGGATCGGACACTTATCTTAAGGAAGGTAGCGAGATAACCCTTACTCAATCTGCTTTAGTGTTAGAGAAGCTTATTGGCCAGTTTATTTACAGTAAGGCTGCTGGGGATTCTAAGTAAGTGGATTAATGGAATTTAGCTGGCTTTATTTTAATGGCATTACCATTGAGTAACTAGATAATGAATCACAAGAGAAAGCTATATAGTACTATCTTGATATTAGTGATAATTGGGTGGGGGGCTACGCCCTTGTCAGTTTCTGCTGACGGTTTATCTACAGCCTCTGCCCAGGATCTAGTGAGACAAACCTCAGATCGTTTGTTAAAAACGGTTAAAGCGCATCAAAAAGAGTTGGATGATCACCCTGATCGTATTTACTCTATAGTTGAGAATATTGTAGTACCTCATTTTGATTTTTGGCGTGTAGCCCAGCTGGCTTTAGGGAAGTATTGGCGGCAAGCTACGCTAGAGCAGCGACAACGGTTTACGAATGAGTTTCGTGTACTTATAGTACGAACCTATTCTGTAGCTTTACTGAAATACTCTGAGCAGAAGGTTCATTATTTACCGATCCGTGGATCGGCTGAAGCAAATGATACTATAGTGCGACTTGAAATTCAGCCAGGTGAGGGCAGTCCTTCTATACTCATGAATGTGCATCTTTATAATAAAAATGGTAGCTGGAAAATTTTTAATGTTGCCGTTGATGGTGTGAGTTTAGTGACCAATTATCGAGCTGATTTTGCTTCTCAAATTCGAAATGGAGGGCTTGATCAATTGATTGAAAAGCTAGCTGAAAAAAATAAGAAAGCTGGAGCATAAATGGCTTTGCATATTGAATCAGCACAAAACGGAGATTTTCGGATTATAGGTGAATTGACCTTTAATACCGTATCAGGGGTTGATGAAAAAGGAATGGTTTTGTTTGATATGACGGAGGGAGAAGATCTTTATATTGATTTACAGGAAATATCCCATACCGATAGTGCTGGCCTTGTTCTGCTTATTGCGTGGGTGCGTTATGCAAGCAGAAAAAATAAAACGCTTCAATTTTTAAATATCCCAAATCAAATGCTAGCGCTTGCTAAATCTTACAACTTAGATCAAGTCTTCCGTCTACGCTGAGGAGGTAGTTATTTTCTCAGGAGTTATCTTTCTATATTTGAGCATTCTTAGCTCAATAGACTCTTTATAAAGAGTCTTTTAAGCGCAGGGAAATAGAAGAAAGAGGAATATACTATTCAGGCTATGAATAGGAATTTTTTGCCTATACGGATTTAAATTGGAATAACTTAAATGGACGCTAATACAATCAAACATATGATAGAAACGAGCTTGCTTGGAGCGGAGGTAACCGTATATAGCGAGGATGGATTCCACTTTGAGGCTCTTGTAATATATGAGCACTTTAGTAATAAAAGCTTACTTGAGCGCCATCGGATGGTATATCAAGCGTTAGGTGATAGTTTTAAATCTAAGTTGCATGCCTTAGCTCTACGTACCCAAGCACCTGGAGAAAATTAGAAATTTTTCTGCTCAGCTTATAAAAAATAGAAATATCTAGGAATTGTATTATTGGATAAGTTATTGATAACCGGTGGTACCCCCCTTAATGGAGAGATTCGAATCTCAGGCGCTAAAAATGCTGCTTTACCTATGTTGGCCGCTACCCTGCTTGCCGATGAGCCAATTAAAATCTGTAATATTCCTCACTTACATGATATTACTACAGCCATGGAATTACTTGGGCGTATGGGAGCCCAGCTTACAGTGGATGAGCAGCTTAATATTGAAGTAGATACCCGTGAGCTAAAAGAATTTTATGCTCCTTATGATTTAGTAAAGACAATGCGAGCGTCTATATTAGTATTAGGGCCATTATTGACTCGATATGGAAAAGCCGAGGTATCTTTACCTGGCGGCTGTGCTATTGGTTCTCGGCCAGTTAACCTTCATATCCATGGCTTACAGTTAATGGGGGCTAATATTAAAGTTGAGGGAGGGTATATTTGTGCTCATATACAAGGACGACTGAAGGGGGCGCGGGTATTAATGGATCGAGTTTCGGTAACAGGGACTGAAAACCTAATGATGGCTGCAACTTTAGCTAAAGGGACTACCTTTATAGAGAATGCTGCCCGTGAGCCAGAAGTAATAGATCTGGCTCATTTTCTTAATAAAATGGGTGCCAAGATTAGTGGTATGGGTACCTCTACTTTAATTATTGAAGGCGTTGATTCTCTAAAGGGAACTTGCCATACAGTACTTCCTGATCGTATTGAAACGGGAACTTATTTAGTAGCTGGAGCTTTAACGGGTGGATGTGTAAAGCTTAAGGATACAAGCCCAGAAATTTTAGAGTCGGTATTGCTAAAGCTAGAGGAAGCTGGGGCTGAAATTAATACAGGGAATACTTGGATTACCTTAGATATGAAAGGTCGTCGACCTCGGGCAGTAGATATTCGTACCTCTCCCTATCCCGCCTTCCCTACTGATATGCAGGCTCAATTTACTGTGCTAAATATTATTGCCAAAGGAAGTGGGGCTATTGTTGAGACTATTTTTGAAAATCGTTTTATGCATATTCAGGAGCTACAGCGTATGGGAGCTGTAGTTCGGCTAGAAAGTAATACAGCGTTTACCAGTGGAGTGGAAACGCTTATTGGTGCTCCAGTAATGGCAACTGATCTCCGAGCCTCGGCTTGTTTGGTTTTAGCTGGGCTAGTAGCTCGGGGCGTAACAACTGTGGATCGTATTTATCACATAGATCGTGGCTATGAATGCATTGAAGAGAAACTACAGAATCTAGGGGCAAAAATTCGTCGCGTTCCGAGCCATATTGTTTCTAGCAATGCTTGTGCGGCGGCCTATGGTTGAACCCCTTAAGTTAGCTATTTCTAAAGGGCGAATCTTTGATGAAATGCTATTGCTGTTGGCTACTATTGATATCTACCCTATTGATGATCCAAAAACTAGCCGTAAACTGGTACTTGATACCAATAGAAGCGATCTTAAGCTCATCATTATCCGAGCAGCTGACGTGCCTACCTATGTTGAATATGGGGCGGCTGACTTGGGTGTGGCAGGAAAAGATGTGTTGTTAGAGCATCTTGGGAATGGATTATATGAACCCTTGGATTTGCAAATTGCTCGCTGCCGTATGGTAGTTGCTGGTAAACCTCAGATACCAGCAAAATCCAGACATTTGCGGATTGCTACTAAGTATGTTCATAGTGCTCGCCGTTTTTACGCCGAGCAAGGTGAGCAGGTGGAGGTGATTAAGCTCTACGGCTCGATGGAACTAGCTCCTTTAGTAGGGCTTGCTGATCGTATTGTAGATTTAGTCGATACTGGAAATACACTTAAAGCAAATGGCTTAGTTCTGTTAGCACATATTGCCGATATTAGTTCCCGCTTGGTCGTAAATAAGGCAGTAATGAAGATTGAGTATCAGCGAATTAAGGAATTTATCCATCTTATAGCTAGAGCGGTGGAGAGGCAGAATGGTTAATATTACTCGGTTGAACATCGCCCAGAAAGATTTCTGGCCCCGTTTAGAGCAGCGCTTATCTTGGGAGGGTATCGCCGATGAAGCAGTGATAGGCGTGGTACGCAATATTATCCATGCTATTCGTACTCAAGGAGATACTGCTTTATTAGCATATACTCAGCGCTTTGATAACTTAAAGATAGCAAGCGCTACAGAGCTTGAAATATCAGCTCAGCGTCTTCAAGCTGCACTGGCTACTATTCCCATAGTACAGCGGGAAGCACTGGAAATGGCAGCCGAGCGTATTATGGCTTACCATCATCATCAGAAACAAGAATCTTGGACTTATACCGAGGCAGATGGCACTATCCTAGGCCAACAGGTAAGGCCTTTAGATCGGGTGGGTCTTTATGTTCCAGGCGGTAAAGCGGCTTACCCTTCTTCAGTGCTGATGAATGCTCTGCCGGCAAAAGTAGCTGGAGTCTCAGAGCTCATTATGGTTGTTCCATCACCCCATGGTGAAGTTAGCGATCTGGTACTGGCTGCGGCTGTTATCGCAGGTGTGGATCGGGCATTTACTATTGGAGGTGCTCAAGCTATTGCTGCCCTAGCATTTGGTACAGAAACTATTCCAAGGGTTGATAAGATCGTAGGTCCTGGCAACATCTATGTCGCGGCAGCGAAAAGTTTAGTTTTTGGTCAGGTAGGTATAGATATGATTGCCGGTCCTTCTGAAATCCTGGTACTCTGCGATGGAGAAACGGACCCAGAATGGATTGCCATGGATCTATTCTCTCAAGCCGAGCATGATGAGGATGCACAAGCTATTCTAATTTCCCCCGATCCTGTTTTTCTGGATAAAGTAGCGCAGGCTATGGTACGGCTACTACCTACGCTTGAGCGACGGGAAATTATTACTGCCTCTTTACAATCTCGCGGTATGTTCATTGAAGTGGAGAGCTTGGATCAGGCGCTAGAGGTTATTAACTTTATTGCCCCTGAGCATTTAGAGTTATCGGTAAAAGATCCGCAAGCGCTAGTGACTCGTGTTCGTCATGCGGGTGCTATTTTCATGGGACGATATACCGCTGAGAGTCTAGGGGATTATTGTGCTGGTCCGAATCATGTGTTGCCTACTTCTCGTACCGCCCGTTTTAGCTCACCCCTTGGCGTATATGATTTTCAAAAACGATCTAGCCTAATTCAGTGCTCACTTCAAGGTAGCCAAACTTTAGGCCGGGCGGCTTCCGTATTAGCTCGTGGCGAAGGACTCACCGCTCATGCCCGTTCAGCAGAATACCGTTTAAAAGCAAAATAATAATGAACCGGGTAGATCAATGGATTCGCCCTGAAGTACGGCAGCTCTCTGCTTATCAGGTGATGGATGCAGCAGGGTTAATTAAGCTAGATGCTATGGAAAATCCTTACACTTGGCCCCCTGAGCTTGTGGAGGCTTGGTTAGCACAGCTGCGAGAGGTAAGTGTCAATCGCTATCCCGATCCTCAATCCCGAAGCCTTAAGCTAAGACTCCAGCACTATATGGAAGTGCCCAAGGATAAAGAGATCATTCTAGGCAATGGATCTGATGAGATCATTCAGATGATATTGTTAGCTGTGGCAGGCTCAGATCGGGTGATTGTTGCCCCTGAACCCACCTTTGTCATGTATCGTCAAATTGCAACCATGCTTGGGTTGCGCTATCAAGGCGTACCTCTTCGAGATGATTTTTCTTTGGATTTACCTGCAATGCTGCAGGTACTCCAAAAGCAAGCGCCTGCAGTAGTTTTTTTGGCTTACCCGAATAACCCCACGGGTAATCTTTTTTCAGAGAAAGAAATTCAAACGATTATTGAAGCAGCTCCGGGGTTGGTGGTAGTAGATGAAGCTTACAGTGTATTTGCAGGCAAAACTTTTATGCCTCAATTAAGTGATTATGATCAGCTACTGGTGATGAGAACCCTCTCTAAGGTAGGTTTAGCGGGCCTTCGACTAGGAATGCTAGTGGGTAGCCCCATTTGGATGAGAGAGCTGGAAAAGATAAGATTGCCCTATAATATTAACCTGCTCACCCAAGTTAGCACTGAGTTTGCTTTGAAGCATGGAGGGGAATTAGATCGCCAAGCTCAAAATATTCGATCCGATCGATCTTCGCTGCAACATGCTTTGCAGCAATTACCGGGGCTTCAGATATATCCTAGCGATGCAAACTTTATTCTATTCCGTACTCTCCCTTATCAAGCTCAGGAGATTTTTACTGCCCTTAAATCCCGAGGGATATTGATTAAAAATCTCTCTAGTCATGGAGGGTTACTAGCAGATTGTCTTCGAGTGACGGTGGGCACTCCAGAGGAAAATCGTATTTTTATCGAGACTCTAAAAGATATTTTAATCAACGAAGATAAAGTTCAAGGCGCGAAAGCTAAAAAGTAGAATACCTCACAACAGCTTATTATTATCCCCACTGTTCTAAATCTTTACACTGACTGAGTTCATGATAATTAGCCATAGGGCAAGGTTCCCTAAGGTGCTCGCAGCTTCTCTATCCTCACCTTGGCCTGACTGTCAATTAATTTAACATTCTCCCCTAAACTTGATTTTATCGAAAGTAAATTAAGGTCATTGCTATTAAGCTATTACGGTTATTGAATTGATTTTATTAGGAAAATAATCATAATTACCCAGCTTTTAATAAGCCTTTAGCGGTTAGGATACTCCTGTTATAGCCAGATAAAATTGTCATAAATTTTTACACTTTTACTTATAAAGATAGCTATATATATTTTTGATATTTCATCAAATCATAAATATAAACAATACAGGCATGGGTTTTGCCTAATCTTTTATGGAATAGATAACATAGTAAAGTAAACTTAATAATGGATCTATCATCATTTCGAATTTCAATTATTAGAGAGGTTTTATTATATGAAATTTCTTTATCTAGAAAGCTTAAAGGGTGCCTCTAAGATAGGGCCTTATTTCAAGGCACTGCTTTGTACTGGTTTGATTCTAATCGGAGTGATTACTACTTCCAGCGCTTGGGCCGTGCCTTCTTATAGGGTGATTGAACTTAGCCCAAGCGTACCTGGTTTTACTGGTGTTAGTGGGATTAATAATAATAACCAGCTACTGATTAATGCAGAGCAGGCCGGTTTTGATGTTTTTGTTAGTTCTTATACCAATCTTAACAACGGTGACTTCCTTACTAGCTCTCCAGTATCCCCAGGCGATGGAGATTATTTTGGTAATGATTTGAATAACAACGGTCAGGTAGCGGGTAGCGCCTTCACCTCCCCAGGGAACTCATTTGGGGGTTCTGCGGCCGTCTTTAGTGGGGGTACGGGGTTAGCAGTCGGATTAGACAATAATGGTATATATCAAACCTATGCTATAAACAATGATGGCTTTGTAACAGATCCAAGCACCGGCCAGCCGGTATCACCAGATCAGATAACAGTAACAGGCGGCGAATTTTATGGTATCAGTAACAATAATCAAGCCATTGGTCAGATTGGGAATGATGCGGTTATTTTTAATTTTAATACGGATAAAGGGATTAATTTAGGGGCAGGGACAGGGTACGCTGTTAACGATAACGGTCAAGCTACGGGGAGTTTTGGCTTTTATAATCCCACCACCGGCAAAATTACCTCCCTAGGGGGTACGGGCTATGCTATTAATAATAGCGGTCAGGCAGTGGGGAGTTTTGGGCTTTATAATCCTAGTACTGGTCAGATTATTTCTTTAGGTGGCACGGGTTATGGTATCAATGATAGTGGCGAAATAGTAGGCCAGAGCAGTAGTGGTGGCGCTTTTCTCGACGATCAGGGAGCTCAGTATAATCTGTATAATTTACTCACGCCTGCGAGCAAGACGATGTTTAGCAGCTTAAATCAAGCAACTGGTATTAATAATCAAGGCTGGATTTTGGGAACAGGGGCAACTAATAATGGTAGTGTTGATGTTCCCTTCCTAGCTATTCCTACTACAGCGAGTGTACCTCTACCCTCAAGTCTGGCTCTTTTAAGCTTGGGGCTAGGGTTGTTAGGTATCATAGGCCGACGGCAGACCAGAAGGGAAGGGTAAGCGGTAAAACGTCGTAGAAAAATATTCCCCAGATTAATCGGAGGATAAGTACCACTGGCGCTGCTGAGGGGTGATGATGAGCTTCTTTTACCCTTCAGCAGCGCCGCTCTAATATCTACACAGATAATATTAGGTGGCTATTATTTCTTTTGGGATAAATGCCGCAGTGCATCCGCCAGTGCGGCTCGCTCTGCGGGATTCATTTCTTCTGCTGTTTCCTTAATGGTCTTTGAGACCCGATTCAGTTGCTGACTGTACAAAGTATGTACGTGATCAATCTGGATATCATAGGCTTGTCCATCAAATACGGGAGCTGCCAATATAGCCAGCAACGCCTTATGCGCAGCGCGTATCTCTTTATGAGTAGCTTTCCCTTCTTGCCGTACCTTGACGAGCTGCATTTGGAGCGCCTCCTGCCGTGCTTTTGGTAGGCTAGAG
The DNA here is from genome assembly GCF_002356115.1 of Candidatus Nitrosoglobus terrae. Lineage (NCBI taxonomy): Bacteria > Pseudomonadati > Pseudomonadota > Gammaproteobacteria > Chromatiales > Chromatiaceae > Candidatus Nitrosoglobus > Candidatus Nitrosoglobus terrae. Next base: position 1,752,112 of record NZ_AP014836.1, on the reverse strand, counting down.
GTTTTAAGTGATTCTTGTATGGCAGTGATCATACTATGACCCCAACGGTGAGAGAGATGGCCTACAATTATCCCCCCAAGCATGACGTTAGTGAGCAATGAAACGGCGAGTAATCCCTTTAATTTTTTCATGGAAAAAGTGTTTCAGTTTCATCAGTCATGAAAAAATCTTGCGCTAAGGTTTTTGTCAGCTGCAGAGGGGAAGGGATTGAGTCCGATATTTGCAGTGGTATCACATACCCGCATAGAAAACCCAAGAGTAGCACAGTGAAGAGAATATGGATGGGTTGGGGTATGACTTCGGCGAGTAGCCCCATTATGCCTCCTAGATTGGGGTAAACTTGTTTTTTGGGTACAGACTGCATTGTTGCTCCAATAATACGGGCTACTAGTTTTGGTGATTCTGGAGGCTCTGCTCGCTGCTTAAGCAGTCTATCCAGCTTTAATGCTTCTTGATCTTCTTGTTCTTCATGCTCCATTGGCTGCTCACAGGCAGATTTTCATCCGCTCTTTTAATGTGGTTTTAGCGCGTATGAGGAGCGATTGTAGTGCTTTAAGTCCTATGCCCATGATTTCAGCCGCTTCTTGATTACTGATTCCTTCATAGAAACAGAGGTTTAATGCAGTTTGTTGCCGTTCGGGTAATGCTTGAATCTCACGCTCTAGTACCCGCTGTTCTTCATGTTTTTGCAGCCTATCGTCGGGCAATAACGCAGTATCATTAATCTCTTCTGACACCTCCACCCATATACGTCGCCCCTTACGCGCATCTAGGCAGGCATTGATAATGACTCGATAAAACCAAGTAGTAAACTGCACTTGCTTTGCTGGATTCCATAATTCTGGCTGCCCCCATAATCGGGTGAATGATTGCTGTACGATATCTTCAGCTTCTTGGCGGTGCTGTAGATAGCGATAAGCAAGGCGATAGAATCGCTCTGCATGGCGTTCAACAAGGCGAGTGAATGCGGTATGATTTCCTTGCCGCACCCACCCCATAAGGATGGCATCACCGCAATTATCCTCTTCTCTAGCAAGAGTCGAAATAGCGCTCTCTTGGATAATGGAGGCTATAGCCATCCTACTTGGCGCTGCGTCCTCTTAGTTGCTGTGGTGCTGATCCTCTTGTTTTTCGTTGTGATGGCCATGGCCATCATGACCTTTAAAGGCTTTTAGCAGCGTATTACGTTCTTGAGCTGTTAATTTTTCGCCTAGATCAGCGGCTGTTAGGGCGTATTTTTCTGCTCTTTGGGATTTGATCTGCCTAATTTGAGTCATTTTAGCGAGGAAGGCTCCCTTATCAAAAGTCTCGGCTGATGCTATTGTCTTTACTTGCTTATGTAACTCCTTTAGCTGTTGATGGGCGGCTTTCCTTTCTTGCTTCATTTGCTGCATCCAGTTCCTTACCAATGTTGCTTTATCTTGTGGAATCTGGGAAAGCGCCTGTTCCATTTGTTCATGGTGGCGTTGTTTCCAATCGCCTTCTTTACCCTCGTTTGCAGTAGCAAATCCAGTAATAAGTGAGGTGGCGAGTATAGCAATAAGTAATCTTTTCATTTCCTTCCTCTTTTAGGTAGTTAATGTTCCCCTGATTTCAGGATACATAGAGTTATACGATCTGATAATGAAAAACCTTCGCTGTCTACGCTTAATTATGTAGATGCTATGCCGGAAGTTGTGCTTGTTATTTAAAACATGTATTAAAGTAAAAAACAGGGGAAGACTCAGGGTGGGATAATATGCAGAATGTTTTCAATGGGATCTATAATGAGCTTATTTTACGGTTATTGGCAGCGCTTTTGGTAGGGGCTGCCATTGGCCTTGAGCGAAGCTATCATAGTCGGCCCGCTGGGTTTCGTACTTGTGCGTTAGTGTGTCTTTCTACCTGCCTACTGATGCTCATTACAGTATACGAAACCCATTGGCTTTCAAGTGCCGCCCTAGGACATACCAGTATGGATCCCACTAGGATGGCACAAGGAATCATGACGGGTATTGGTTTCCTTGGCGCTGGTGTTATCATGCAGGATGGAGGGTCAGTTCGGGGTCTTACTACCGCCGCTTCTATCTTAGCAACTGCCGCTATTGGTATCCTGATTGGTATTGGTTTTTATTTTCCAGCTGCGTTAGCAGCTTTGCTTACTCTGGGGATATTGTCTGTTTTTAAATGGATTGAGACTAAAATTCCAGCGCAGTCCTATGCTTATTTGATCGTACGCTTTGCTTATAGCGATAGGATGCCAGAAGCTGAGGTACGACACCTTATTGCTGAGTATGGTTTTACTATGTCAAATCTTAAGTATTGGCTAAATGGTGATAAGGAATTCTTCGAATACAGTATGGTTATTTGTACCCATCGTGCCTCCAATATCAGTAGATTAGCGGAGGTTTTGGGTCGGCTGAAGTCGGTTAAAGAATTCCACCTCTCACCCACTGGCGAGGAAAGAAAGTAGATTTTCCTATTATATTTAGCTAAAGCGAGTTCGCTCTAGGAAGCATATTCATTGAAAAATATTGAATCATCTCCGAGATTATACTTTTTTACTAAACCCTGCAAAAAACTGCCGCATCATAGCAGGCCCTTGTTCTTCCAAGCTAAAATAGCCTCGATTACGGATATACTCTTGAGCAATGCCAGTCAAATAACAAGAGATGGATAAGGTAAGAATTTTTGGATTAGTCTCAGGGGGTAAATATTTTTTATGCTGAGCGCGCTCGAAATAACGAGTAAATAAGCTAAAGCTTTCTATTTTTCTTGCATTTTGCTTCCTTAGAATTTCTTCCATTTCGCCAGAGTAGTCGCACTTTAGGAAAAAAATAGTAAGAATACGTTTTTTCTGAGCATTATGCTCTAAATCTATAAGTAATTTTACACATAGCTCTTCTAGCTGCTTTAATGGATTTGGGTGTCCTTTTTCCAAATCTTGTAAGATCATATCTGTTAATGGCTTATACAGCTGATCATGAAGTGCTTGGAAAATATCCATCTTATTTTTGAAATGCCAGTATATTGCTCCCCGTGTGACTCTAGCTTCTTGGGCTATCTCCTCAAGACTTGCCTTAGCTACTCCTTTTTTTACAAAGATAATAGATGCAGCCTCTAGGATATTTTCCCGTGTTTCTTGAGCATCCTCTTTTGTCCTCCGAACCATAACTAACCCTTACATTAATATACATACATGTATGTATATTAATGTACTCTGGACACAAGATGAAGCCCTTAAGCGCTTTTTCTCTAAACAAAGCAAATACCCAAGGTTTAAAAAGCGTCATCAAGTAAAGTCTTGCTGTTATACGTTAGATAAACGTAGAGGTGCTAAAATCTTTAAACCAAATGATTTACCGAAACTAGGCAAGGTTAAAGTAGTCTGGAGCTTTCAAGAGATACCCGTAACCCCAAATAGTGCTACGGTATCTTGTAATTCTTCAGGACAATGGTTTATCTCACTTCAATGTGATTACATAGATGTCATTAATCCCCCTGAAACCGATAAAGCGATAGGGTTAGATTTTGGGTTAACCCCCTTCATAGCCGATAGCAACGGTAATAGAGTTAAACCAAGGAAGTTTTATTTCAAGTATCTACGTAAGCTTAAATCTGCACAACGGGACTTATCAAGAAAAGTAAAAGGCTCAAGTAACAGAGCCAAAAACAGAATAGGCGTAGCCCGTATCCACCAAAGAATAGCCAGCAAGCGAGGGAATTTTCTGCACGACTTAAGTACTTCAATCGTACGCGAAAACCAAGTAACAGCAATTGAGGACTTAAACGTGCGTGGCATCATGGCCAACGGAAAGCTAGCGAGAGCGGTTGGGGACTGCGATTGGTCTGAGCTACGCTGTCAACTGACCTATAAAGCCCAATGGTATGGTAGACAATTAATGACCATAGGCCGGTTTGAACGCTCTATTGGCATTTGCCCTGATTGTGGCTCAATAGGTGAGAAACTGCTGGTAAATGTCCGAGAATGGGAATGCAAGGAATGTCATGCTCATCATGATAGAGATAGTGCAGCAGCTAAAGTTATCCTACAGAAAGCACTAACCTGCCTGTCTGCCTGTCGGCAAGACAGGTCGGGCAGACAGGATACCGTGAGGCGCACGGGAATTAAAGCTTGTGGACTGGCAGACAAACCGGAAGCTTGTTTAGTATAAGCTAAATGAGAATACGGGCTAGGATGAAGCAAGAAAAACGTAGCAAGCGAGAATTCAGGTTAACCGATACAGGTTAGCCGGTCGTGAAGCGTAAACCGTTAACTCTGATACCGAATTGGAAGATCAGTTAAAACACGGTTGTAGGTACCCGTAAAAAATGGACAAATCTTTAATTTTTTAGTTTTAGGAAAATACTACGCCTCTGCAAATACTAAGTTCTGATAACGTTACAATCCAATCCATTTTATCTATGGGTATCGGGTTTATTAGTTTATATTTACTTTTATTAGGTGCAATGGGTCTTGTCTGTTTGATTTTATATCAAATTTATGTTATCATACCGATGAAAGAAAATCTAAGTTTTATGACCTACATTCGAAATTTAATTATAAGTTTATTTGCCTACGTTGTAGCGCATTGATTTAGTGTCAGTTTTATTGCTAGCTGATCTCATATACCAATGGTAGACCTGAAATAAAATTAGAAATGATCTAAAAGGATAATAAACGAAATTATAAACACTGTTAACAACGAATTGTTACATATTTTGCCTGTTGTAAAAATAGTTGTTCATAGCCCTACGGCAATCAAACTAATAAATATTAGTATATAATAACATTTAGGTTTATAGCGGTTTACAACATTTTTAGATGTTTTTTAGGATTGGTTTTTCATGTAGCAGGAGTAATTTATTTTATAATTTCACTAGGCCTCACATCGTCATCATTGATGTTAAGCGTTTCATAAATGGTTATTGGTTTTATTTTACTTTTTGTCAGTCAAGTTGTTGATGTTACATTTTGATAAAATTTTAATTTATTTAAACTAAGGCCACATATATAGTAAATTACATGGAACAAGTACTGATTGTCAAGCTGGGAGCCTTGGGAGATGTGATTATTGCTATGCCCCATATAAAGCAAATTATGGAGTATTATTCTAAAGCTAAAGAGGTTTGGCTATTAACGGCGCCTGAATTTGCTTCTCTGTTTACAGAATTTCCTTATTTAAAAATTCAATCTTTTCCAAGAAGAGGCCTTAAGTCTCTAGCCGCTCCAATTCAATGGATACGCAGCCAATCTTTTCAAATCCTCTTTGATCTGCAAGGAAGTGATCGTAGTAAAACAATGGTAGCGCTTTCTGGCGCGAATGAGCGCTACGGTCTTGGGTCTGGGTTTCCCTATACTCATTGTCCCCCTAATCGGGGTATTGTAGCGGGCGAAGTTCATAGTTTTAGCCGTCTTAACAGATTACTAGAAGCAGCGGATTTACCTATAGCTCCCACTAGCCCTTATCTGGGTGCTGGTGGGGCGCAATATTGGGTAGTTCGTGACTGGCTAGCTCAAAAAAAATTACTAGGACGGGATATGATCCTAATTCATGCTGGTTCTAGCGCTCGTTGGGAAAGTAAGCGCTGGATAGAAGCTCATTTTATCACCTTAGCAACCATACTTGAGCAGCAAGGGTTAGCGGTGATTTGGATAGGCGGTGCAGAGGATTCTAGTCTAAATCAAAAATTAGCTCAGGTGATCGGTATCGATGCTTCAGAAGCTTTCTCTCTCTTGGAACTTGCTGCACTGGCGCGCCAAGCTCGATTTGCAATTACTACTGACTCAGCCCCTATGCATATTATAGCGGCTGCGGGTACTCCAGTGTATGCACTATTTGGGCCTACTGATTGGCAACGTAGTCACGCTGTTGGCCAGAAGGAGCGGGTACTTACCCATTCAGTGTCTTGTAGTCCCTGTTACCTGCCTCAGTGCCCTACAGAGCGGGCACATCAGTGTTTGGTAGCCTTAAGCCCGGAAAAAGTGTTAGCCTGTATTCGTAATGATGGTTTATTGTAAATAAATTTAAATAAATGAACGTGCCTCTATTGTTTGATAAAGTTGCAGTATTTTAGGGAGCACCGCTGCAAGTGTATATTTATCCTTGAATAATGCTAGAGCGGTAGCGGCTTTTTGATGGGCGAGTTGAGGATGAGCAGCAGCCTCTGCCATCGCTTTTGCTAATCCAATACTATCTCCAACCTCCACAAAATAAGCAGCCTCTGGGTTTAGAATCTCTAAAGGGCCTTGGGTACGAGTAGTAATAATAAGTACCCCTAAGGCCATAGCTTCTAACACCACGATACCAAAAGCCTCATGCAGAGAGGGTAAGATAAAAATATCTGCTTGGCTTAGAAATTCACTTATATCATTGATCCAGCCGCAAAATTCCACCTGCTTAGATAAATGTAAATCTTGGCATAAGCGAAATAGTGCCTCTTCTTCTTCTCCTGCGCCTCCAATACGAAGTTTAGCCTGTCCTCCTTGGTTAATATAATGGGCAAAGGCGCGTAGAAGTACATCCATACCTTTTTTCTTTACAAAACGTCCTAGGGTAGCAAAGACGGGGGTATTATTGGTAAGGATATGGGGAGTATCTACTGGCTGTAGCCGTGAAAAATGAGGTATACAAACGATTTTTTCTGGCGAGATTCCTTCATTAATTAAGAATTTTTCTTGATCAATGGTGGAAGGTATAAACGTGTCGATATAAGTATAGCGTTTAAGCTTTACATAGTTATGGATATTGACTAAGGAAGGAACGTCTAAATTTGCCGCTATTTTACCGCCGATCCAAGCACCACGCGCGAGGTGAGTATGAATCAGTGTAGGTTGAAAAGAGGCGATTCGCCGTTTAATTTTATGTGCTGCCCATCTATCCCAAGGGCCATAGGTACGCGCGGATGACAAGGTAAGTTGAGGACAATGCTCTAATAGCCCTTGCTGTTGGAATTTAGGATGACATATGGCTTGAACTTGATGTCCAGCAGCTGTTAACGCTAAGCATAAATCCACAAAATAGCGCTCTGCGCCCCCGAATCCTTTGGAGAGCATAATCTGGGAAATCTTCATGAGTGTTTTAAGCGCCTGAGTAAGTTTTTTGACTATATGTTGCCAGTTTAATCACTTGGCTAGCAATCATCTCTCCACTTAATTCTTGGAGCTTATTGTTTGGAGCTACTTGCCAATGACTATATTTCCCCCAAGGATGATAACGTTCTGGGTGGCCAAGACCAAATACAGTGAACGTAGGGGTTCCCACTGCAGCCGCAAGATGACCTAAACCGGAGTCGTTACCCACAAAGACATTGGCTTGTTGAAGCACTGCAGCTGCTTGTAATAAATCAGTCCTTCCACATAAATCTACCCAAGGCAAAGAAATATCGGCAGCTATCCTCTGGCTTCGTTCTTGATCATCCAAGCTACCGATAAAGATGATACCATCAAAGTATGCTTTAACTGCCTGTACTAGCGTGGAGAAGGCCGGTACAGGCCAGATCTTGGGTGTCCAATTAGCCCCTGGCCCTAAAGCTAACCAGCGATTTCTAGGTAGCTGGGATAATTGTTTTCTAGCAAATTGTATTTGTGCTGTTTGCAGCCAGATCCGGCAAGAGGGGATAGGAATTGATGAAGATAATAAGGAAGCGATTACTGCCATATGACGCTCTACCGCATGGTCACCGACAGGTTTGGCCTGCCATTTGGTGAGTCGTTTTTGCCCCTTTAATAAATAGGCTAGACCATCGGTGCGAAGATCGACTATTAAATCATAAGAGGTATGGCGTAGTTGATAAATAAGCTGAATTAACCCTTGCCAGCCCGCTTTTTTGTCTTTATGGAAGATCTGACCTCGATAAGGACAGTGGTTGAAAACGATACTTGATCGCTGATCTGTTACTAAGTCAATAGCAGCTTTAGGGAAACGTTGATGTAAAACCTCTAGGACAGGAGTAGTAAGAATAGCATCGCCGATATTACTTAAGGTAATAAGTAATATTTGGCGCACCTCTTGTTGAGTGATTTTTGCCAAAATAGAAGTATTTGCTAGACTAGTAAGAATTTGCTAACCAAATTAAGGTGGCCATACGTCCGGTTTCCCCATCCCGTCGATAAGAATAAAAGCGCTTAGATTCGGTCATGGTGCAATAGTGACCCCCATAGATATATCGAATCCCTAGTTTTGTAAGTGCTAAACGGGCTAATTGATAAATATCTGCTAACCAGCGTCCTTGGCTGAGGGGACTGAGGGCACTAAAGGCTACAGTATTACGGCTATCTTGATGGATAAAGATTTGTTTTACCTCAGAGCCTACTTCAAAGGCTGTTGGGCCGATAGCAGGTCCCATCCAAGCGAGTAAATGTTCGCTAGAAATATCCAGTGCTTTGATGATACGTTCAATAATACCAGCAGCAAGGCCACGCCAGCCGGCATGAACAGCGGCTACTCGGGTGCCTTGTTGATTACACAAAAGTAAGGGTAGGCAGTCAGCCGTGAGTACCCCACAAACAATATCGGGCTTATGGGCAATACTGGCATCCCCTTGGCCTATACCATGAGCAGCGTCAATAATGTTATTCCCATGTACTTGCTCTAGCCAAACAGGTTCGCTAGGTAAAGCTAAAGATTTAGCTAAAATCTTTCGATTCTCCTGTACTTTATCTGTCCTATCTCCCACATGATCGGCTAAATTAAATGAATCATAGGGTGGACAACTTACCCCACCGTTACGAGTTGTAGTATAAGCACGGATATTGCTTGGTGCAGGCCAGCAGGGAGTAATAACAAGGGGTGAATTAGAACTTTCATTTATATTATTTTTTAACATCAACTAGAGTAGGATTGATAGCTAATTTTGGGAGTTACTATTATTAATGAAATACTGTGGGGTGCCAATCAATAAGGTTATTTATAGCTGACAAAATTGATTTATCTATAGATGGCTTAGTATGAATAGATAGGAAAGAGAAGTATAGAGAAATATTACTAATGACTAAACCCTAAAATTAACATTATTTAAGGATTACTCTAAATCTTTCTGTAGCTGAGCAATGACTGATAAGGCCGCTTTTAATTCATCTGGGCTAATTGTGATGAGTTTTTTTAATGATTTTTTTAGTTCTGTAGTTGAAATATCCTGCGTTCTATCTAAGTAGAGGTCATAGGCAGGAAGAACGATGGCTAGAACTCCTCCGTCTTGCTTTATTATTCTATGCATTATTGTAATATTGATGCTAAGGGTTTTTTACTACAGATAATATTCCGGCGTAGTAAGGCATTAAATGCCGCCTCTGTAGCATGACCGACATTAGCAAAATAACTATTTTCTAGATCTATCATTGCAGTACGCCTTTCTTCACTCATTTCCGGTATCTCAAAAGTTTTTTGAGTGATGGGCTCTGATTCATAAACAGGAGTGCTACATTTAAGCGTCATATCGAATTGTTTTAGATCTGCTATGTATTTTTTGTGATCAGTACCGCAAAATAAAAAAATAGGCTTGCGTAGCAATGCATATTCTAAGGCTAGAGAGCCCAAATCTGTGATTAAGGCATCTGAGATGACAGCAGGTTCATAAGGTGAGCTTGTGATAAGGGAAAAATTATTGTCTTTAAATGTTTTACTTAAAAATAGTTCTAAGCCTTCTTCCATGTCTTTTATGTCATCCATGATGGAGTTTGGATGTGGCTTTATAAGGGTAAACATATCCATTTGAGCTAATATTCTTAGAATTTCTGCCCCTTTACAAGCTAATGAATTGTGGTTCCCCCAGCTAGGGGCATAAAGAATAATCTTTTTAGATCTAAATTTTTCTGGAACTAATTTTTCTTTTATCTCTTTTATTGATTTTTCGTTGTTTTTTTCTATCAAATCATCTAAATAACATAATCCAATGATTTCCCCAGTATCGTCTTTTTTCCCTAACCCCGCCTCTTTAGCGTTATTAAAGAAAAGCTTATTTGTAAAAAAGCAAATATCATATCTTTTCAGATTGGGATGGTAGTTGTAGTTGACAATAGTCCCATCCTCGAGGGTAACGGCCTTAGCAGCTACGCCATGAAATATCTGAATAAATTGAGTGTTTCTATAAAACCAAGGGGTGTAGACATCAGAGTCAATAACTGCGTCCCATTTTATGTATTTTGTTTTCTCAATAGGTAATATGTATTTTGGTTTAATATATTGATTTATAGACTCTAAATTAAATTTAGAGGGTGCTTTACCCTTTTCACTAATGTCATTATTGAAAGAGAAAAACATTTCTGTATTTGAGCATGATGATACTTTTCTGTAGAGAGGTTTGATCACGTTGAAATTCATTTCGCTGTGCCCGTGAAATAGTATTTTTCTTTTTGAAGTGACTTTATTTTTTATCCAGTGGATGGAATCATCTAATGTTTTTATTACAAGGATGATTTTGAGTTTAGCGATGAGTTTTTTTGAGGTATTTCACAATCATATAGCCTATGGAGTTTCTGAAAAAATAATGATTTCAGAGGATTTGCTAGCCAAGAACGAAGTGAGAAAATTTTTAAACTATAGAAATTATGTCCCTGATTGTATACCCTCCATAGATAAGCATTTAATAAGCTATCTTTTAAAAAACTTCTAAAATAGTATGAATAATCAACAATGGGTGCAGCGGGATTTAAACGTGCTTTGGCATCCTTGCACCCAGATGAAAGATCACGAACAATTACCACTCATTCCTATTCGAAGCGGGAAAGGGGTCTGGTTAGAGGACTTTGAGGGTCGGCGTTATCTGGATGCTATCAGCTCTTGGTGGGTTAATTTATTTGGCCATGCAAACCCTAGGATTAATCAAGCGATACGGGAACAGCTCGATCAATTAGAACATGTATTATTAGCTGGATTTTCCCATGAGCCAGTTATTCGCCTCTCGGAGCAATTACGAGAGCTTGCCCCAGGAAAGCTAGCACGTTGTTTTTATGCCGATAATGGTTCCTCAGCAATCGAGGTTGCCCTTAAGATGAGCTACCATTATTGGCATAATCTAGGGAAAAAAAATAAGACTCGTTTTATCACCCTTGCTAATAGCTATCATGGTGAAACCTTAGGGGCGTTAGCAGTAGGAGATGTGGCTTTATACAAGGAGATCTATAAACCACTGCTCATGGATGTGATTACAGCTCCCTCTCCTGATAGTTTTTTCCGAGAAAAAGGGGAGAGCGAACGGGTTTACGCTGAGCGCCAATTTATCCATATGGAAAAAGCCCTTGAACGCTACGGGCAAGAAGCGTGCGCGGTGATTGTTGAGCCTTTAGTTCAGTGTGCTGGGAATATGCGAATGTATGATCCCGTTTATTTGTCTCTGTTAAAGGAGGCTTGTGATCGGTACGAGGTTCATCTGATTGCTGATGAGATGGCCGTTGGTTTTGGTCGTACGGGAACGATGTTTGCCTGTGAGCAAGCAAATATTACCCCAGATTTTCTTTGTTTATCTAAAGGTTTGACGGGAGGCTATCTACCTTTTGCCGTCGTGCTGACCCATGAAAAGGTATATCAAGCTTTTTATGATGACTATACGACCTTACGGGCTTTTCTCCATTCACATAGCTATACCGGTAGCCCGCTGGGTTGTAGTGCAGCGTTAGCAACACTAGATCTCTTTAAAGAGGACTCAGTGCTAGAAAATAACCGTTTCCTAGCGAAAACTATGCAAGAGGCTACCGCCCATTTTACCGATCATCCCCATGTGGCCGAGGTACGTCAGCGGGGAATGATTTTGGCTATTGAAATGGTTAAGGATAAAGTCTCCCGTGAGCCTTACCCTTGGCAAGAGCGGCGCGGGTTGAAAGTCTATCAATATGGATTAGAGCAAGGGGTATTGCTTCGGCCCTTAGGTAATGTGGTTTATTTTATGCCTCCTTATGTGATTACGTCTGAGCAAATTAGGGATCTCGCTCAGGTTGCTTGGGAAGGTATTAGGCGGGCAACCCAAGACTAAGCTCAGAGTCTGATTATGTCTAAGGGCAACCTTAGAGAAAGGATTCTTCTTATACTTATGTAATATGCGCGTTCCCCGTATTTATTCCTCTTTACCTTTATCCGCTCACGCTAAGGTAGCCTTAGATGAGCGGGCTGTGCTTTATGTGTCTCAGGTACTGCGTCTTAAGCCTGGCGATCAATTATATTTGTTTGATGGCCAAGGGGCTGAGTACCAAGCAGTACTAGAGATAGTGGGAAAGCAAGGGGTGGAAGCACAGATATTGGGTCAGATCACACGCCATACCGAATCGCCACTGCGTATTACCCTTGGACAAGGAATTTCTCGCGGTGAGCGAATGGATTATGCCTTGCAGAAGGCAGTAGAGCTTGGAGTAAGCAGTATTATTCCCTTATTTACTGAATATAGTACGGTAAAGCTGTCGCTGGATCGGGTGGCGAGGCGTTTGCGCCATTGGCAGGGAGTGATTCTTAGCGCTTGCGAGCAATGTGGCCGTAGCTACCTTCCTTCGATAGATAACCCTCAACAATTGACTGTTTTTCTTCATACCTCCTATGAAGGGATGAAGATTGTATTAGATCCAGAGAATAATCAGTCATTAAAAGCGCTACCTCCGCCACTGGGTGGACAGCTAGCTTTATTGATTGGGCCAGAGGGCGGGCTAAGTGAGGCAGAAATTAAGCAGGCGCAACATGCAGGATTTATTGGTACTCGCCTTGGGCCCCGTATTTTACGCACTGAAACGGCCACGGTAGCGGCGTTAGCAAGCGTGCAGCTACTTTGGGGGGATTTATAGCAGATTGAATTTCATCTAGAGTTAAATCTTGTAACGCAAAGTAGTATTGCTCTTTTAAAGAGCAGGGCTAAGAATAACCACTGGAAGGCCATCGTTCTACCTAAATAATGATTTTCCTCTATTTAAATTTTTCTAATGCCTGCTACTATTAAAATAATAACTGCTAGCATTTATTTCATAAGGAGATAAATAATGAGTGTCAATGATTTTTTGCAAACCCACCCTCTAAAACCTAGCAATATTAATGTAATAGCCTCTTGTATTAAGGCTTGCTACGCTTGTTTAGAGGCCTGTACTCTCTGCGCTGATGCCTGTCTAGCTGAGGAGGATGTAGCCCATGTCCGGCGCTGTATCCGAACTTGCCTTGATTGCGCTGCCATTTGTGAAGTAACAGGGCAGGTGGTGGCTCGACAGACTGAGCCAAGCCAGAATATGCTGCGCAAGCAATTAGAGGCCTGCGTCGTAGCTTGTAATACCTGTGCTGTGGAATGCGAGAAGCATGCTAAAATGCATGAGCATTGCCAGCTGTGTGCCCAATCCTGCCGTGCCTGTGAAAAAGCTTGTCAAGAGCTATTAGCAGTAGCCTAGATTAACCGTCACTTGTAGGTTTTTTAGCTTTAGCTGGCTAGCCAGCTAAGGCTAATTCAAAGTAACATAAAATCAAGTTGTTTCTTACATGCTAAGCCTTTTCTTCAATAGTTCATTAAGCTGCTGCGGATTAACTTTACCTTTAGAAATTTTCATGATTTGACCCACAAAGAAACTAAAGAGCTTATCTTTTCCTGCTCGATATTGCTCTAGCTGCTGAGGATTGGCAGTAAGCACTTCATCAATAAGGCTTTCAATACTTGCGGTATCCGTGACCTGTTTTAGGCCAAGGCGCTCGATGATATCATCGGTGTCGCCTTGTTGGGTATACATTTCTTCAAATACAGTCTTGGCAATCTTGCCAGAGATCGTGTTATCTACAATACGCTTGATCAACCCTCCGAGCTGTTGTGGAGAGACTGGGCTGTCTTCAATATTTTTGTTTTCTTTATTAAGGGCAGCTGCGAGATCACCCATTACCCAATTAGCGCATAGTTTAGGTTCTCCTCCGGTGGCTTCAACCATGGCTTCAAAGTAATCAGCTAATTCTCGGCTGACGGTTAGAACGCTGGCATCATAGGTGGAGAGTTTATATGCCAACATGAAGCGGTTACGTTTGGTATCGGGAAGTTCGGGTAAAGTTACTCTAATTTTTTGAATAAATTCATCATCTAGTATTAAGGGCAATAGATCGGGATCGGGGAAGTAGCGATAATCGGTAGCCTCCTCCTTTGTACGCATAGACCGGGTTTCATTTTTACTCGGATCAAAAAGACGGGTTTCCTGAATAATTTTACCCCCCGATTCTAAGATCTCAATTTGACGTTCAATTTCATACTGGAGCGCGCGTTCTACAAAGCGGAAAGAGTTGATATTTTTAAGTTCAGTACGAGTACCCAAGGATTTTTGCCCCTGAGGGCGGATGGAAATGTTAGCATCGCAACGAAAAGATCCCTCTTGCATGTTACCGTCGCAGATTTCAAGGTAACGTACTAGGGTGTGAATTTTTTTCATATAAGCTACGGCTTCTCGGGTTGATCGCAAATCTGGCCCAGAGACAATTTCTAATAAGGGTGTTCCTGCTCGATTTAAATCAATTCCCGTCATGCCATGGAAATCTTCGTGTAAAGATTTTCCAGCATCCTCTTCTAAGTGCGCTCGGGTAATCATGATAGATTTTTCAGTTCCATCTTCTAAGCTGATGACTATATGGCCATCTGCAACAATGGGCAGTTCATATTGGCTGATTTGGTAGCCTTTGGGCAAATCAGGGTAAAAATAATTTTTACGGGCAAAGATAGAGCGTTTGGCAATTTCAGCTTCAATGGCTAATCCAAATTTAACGGCCATGCGTACGGCAGCTTCATTTAATACTGGCAATACACCGGGTAATCCTAAATCGATGGCGCAGGCTTGAGTATTTGGCAGCGCTCCATAGGTAGTAGCGGCTCCTGAGAAGATTTTAGATTTTGTTGCAAGCTGGGCATGGATTTCTAGCCCAATCACTGTTTCCCACTGCATATCTAAGTCCTGGTAAAGATTAAGAAGATTAAATTGTTATTTAAGCCTATTTAACTGCGGGTAATCGGCCAATAGAGTAATGAATGATACCTTGGTTAGCCATTAAAATGGGATCATAGAGATTGCGGCCATCAAATATTACAGGGGTTTTAAGCGAAGATTTAATCACCTCAAAATCAGGGCTACGAAATACATTCCATTCGGTGACTACAGCTAATGCATCAGATCCTTGTAAGGCTGCCTCTGGTGTTTCACATAGTGTTAGGTTTGTTTGATCGCCATAAATACGTCGAGCTTCTTCCATAGCTGCTGGATCGTAGGCTTGAACCCGAGCTCCCGCTTTCCATAGGGCTTCCATAAGCGTGCGACTAGGGGCTTCACGCATATCATCGGTGTTGGGTTTAAAGGCTAGCCCCCATAGGGTTATGGTTCGCCCAGCCAATTGCCCCTTAAAGTGCGCTTGTATTTTGTTAAAAATGATTTGTTTTTGTCGATTATTAACCGTTTCTACGGCACTCAATAATTCAGCATTATAGCCTACTTGACGGGCAGTTTGCTCTAGCGCCTTTACATCTTTAGGAAAGCAGGATCCACCGTAACCACAGCCTGGGTAGATAAAATGGTAACCAATACGGGGATCAGCGCCAATACCTCGGCGGGTTTGCTCAATATCAGCCCCGAGTTTTTCTGCTAAATTGGCAAGCTCATTCATGAAACTAATCTTTGTAGCTAACATAGCATTGGCTGCGTATTTGGTAAGCTCTGCTGAGCGAATATCCATAGCGATTAAACGATCACGATTTCGATTAAAAGGGGCATAGAGCACTCGTAATAACTCAATAGTACGGGGATTATCAGCGCCGATAATAATCCGATCAGGTTTCATAAAATCTTCAACCGCTGCGCCTTCTTTGAGAAACTCTGGATTAGAGACCACGTCAAATTCGAGATTTAAACCTCGTTTTTCTAAAGTACCCCGTATTGTGTTTTTAACTTTATCAGCGGTTCCTACGGGGACAGTAGATTTATTGATAATGATACGGTATTGATCCATATGCTCGGCAATGCTGCGAGCTACTGTAAGCACATATTGAAGATCTGCAGAGCCATCCTCATCGGGCGGAGTACCTACCGCAATAAATTGAAATAAACCATGGGCTACCCCTTGGGCGATATCGGTGGTGAAATTGAGGCGGTTTCCTTCTATATTTTTTTGTACTAGGCTATCTAGCCCCGGTTCATAGATGGGGATTTTACCCTGTTTAAGCATAGCAATTTTTTGCTCATTAATATCGACGCAGAGCACATCATTACCGACTTCAGCTAGGCAAGTGCCGGTAACAAGACCTACATAACCTGAACCAAAAATGGTTATTTTCATTCGATTTTATCTCCTTAAAGTTTGGCGTTATAAATATATCAGGCTATCTTTTAAAATTAACGTACACTAATAAGTATGGGTAAAACAGATTTTAATTATCTTGATGGGCGATATAGGCTTTGATTTTTATAGCAATCTAGGTTTTTTATTCCCTGATATGCGTATCGGCTGATGAAAGCTATTTATTACTGTAGATGGCAATACAGATGCCGATATATAGATAGATTTTATACGCTAAAGGGCTTTATGATCTCAGGCAATCTACTGAAATCTAATACATTATAAAGATAGTTACGATGTATCAAAAATTTTATAAGATGACGGGAAAACCTTTTCAACTCAGCGCTGATCCTCGATTTTTTTATGGTAGTACGGTTCATAAGCGCGCTATGTCTTATCTACGCTATGGCTTGATGCAAGGTGAAGGTTTTATTGTTATCACTGGATCGGTTGGCGCTGGTAAGACTATGTTAGCCCGTACTTTAGTCTCTGAGCTAGCAGATAATAGCACTGTGGTTGCTCAAGTGGTAACAACCCAGCTGGAGGCAAACGACATGCTGCGAATTGTGGCGGCCTCCTACGGTCTTGCTCAAGAAGGGGTTACTAAGGCAACTTTACTTAAAGCCATTGAGTCTTTTTTGATATCTAAGGCACGAGAAGGTAAACGAGTGCTCCTGTTAGTAGATGAGGCTCAGAATTTACCTCCAGATTCTCTTGAAGAGTTACGGATGCTTTCTAATTTTCAGGTAAGAGAGCGGGCGTTATTGCAGTGTTTTCTTTTGGGGCAAGATGAGTTTCGCCAAACTCTGGCGCTGGAGAATATGGAACAGCTTCGGCAGCGAATTATTGTGGCATATCACTTAAATCCCTTAGGGAAAGATGAAACTCGAGGATATATTGAGCACCGACTTAAGCTGGTTGGCTGGGATTCTGATCCTATGATTACGGATAAAGCCTATGAGGCGATCTACGGCTATACAGAAGGGCTGCCTCGGCGGATAAATACATTTTGTGATCGGGTACTGTTATGTACTTATGTTGAGGAAAGCCATGTCGTTGATCAACAGACTATTAATGCCGTGATTAAAGAAATGAATTCAGAGGATTTTTACTCCGGACGGGCGACGAAAGTGGCGGTAAAATCTGATCAGCTTTTTGAGGAAAGGCTTGCTCGGCTAGAAGAAACGGTAGCTATATTAGAGGAAGCAGTAGATAGATTAGCTAGGAATATTCAACCTGGGTCAGCCTCAACCGCTGAATTATATCGACTCTCTACTTATAGCAAAGATTAGAGACTATCTATATTTTCTCGTAGGTTGATGATATTCCAGCCATTGATGCGAGCATAAGAATCTAGCTTTTTATCAGGATTTACCGCTACTGGGTAGGTGACTTGCTCTAATAGGGGTATATCATTATGGGAGTCACTGTAAAACCAGCTCGCTTCTTCTAGCGTTAATGATTGCGTTTTAAGCCATGTTTTTAGGCGAATAACTTTGCCTTCTCGGTAAGAGGGAATACCGCTAACACGTCCAGTATAACGCCCCTCTCGAATTTCAGGTTCAGTCGCAATAAGATGATCTACTTGCAACATTTCAGCGATAGGTTGCGTAATAAAGCGATTTGTTGCCGTAATAATGAGTAAGGTATGCCCTTGTGCCTGATGTGCGCTCAGTAGATTCTGGGCTTTTGGTAGCATAATAGGGCGAATTTTCTCCTCCAGATACTGAGATCGCCAGCGCTCTAATTGACTAGGGGCATATTGGCTCAAGGGTGCTAATTGAAAGGCCAGAAACTCATCAATATCTAGCGTTCCTTCTTGGTATTGCCGATAAAAGGCATTGTTAGTTTGCTCGTAATATTGACTGTCTACCACACCTTGCTCTGCTAAGAATTGCCCCCATAAATAATCAGAGTCCCCAGCTAATAGGGTGTTGTCTAAATCAAATATAGCGAGACTCATAAATTTTGTACCCCTTGTTCTTATAAAATTTTCAAGACTAACATAAAAACCCGTGGAAAATTAAAATTTGCGTTGAGGACTTAATTTTAGGTATCTTGGTTAAATAGCGTTTAATGACCATATAGGGCATGGATAGGTCATGATTGACCAAGATGGATTTAGAGCCAATGTAGGTATCATTCTTTGTAATCGGGATGATAAGGTGCTATGGGCGAGACGGGTTAAGGAGGAATCATGGCAGTTTCCCCAAGGCGGGATTAAAGAGCATGAAACCACTGAAGAGGCAGCTTATCGAGAGCTGGAAGAAGAAATAGGGTTAGGCCCAGAGCACGTAAAAATTATTGGCTGTACTCGAAATTGGCTACGATATCGCCTACCTAACCGTTATGTTCGCTATGGTAATCAGCCTTTATGTATTGGCCAAAAGCAGGTGTGGTACTTATTTCGTTTTATGGGCGAAGAGCAAGACGTTCGCCTTGATCTTACGGGTGCCCCCGAGTTTGATTATTGGTGTTGGGTGAATTATTGGTATCCTCTGAGTAAAATTGTGTACTTTAAACGTAAAGTTTACTACCATGCTTTAAATGAGCTTGCCCCGTTAATTTTTCCGAATTACCAATCTTTAGCCATAGCTCGATCTAGGAGAGGTAAACGCCGCCGCTATCAAAGAAGAAAACACTATGATAGCTAGCGTACTTAACACTGTACCCATGTATAACGTAATGGTATAAATTAAGAAAGCCTGTAGACTAATACAGACTTTCTCGTAAAAGCACATAGATATTTAAGTATAGGGGATAGTAGCTTAAATTACCTGACTGCTATACCTTCGACCATTTATTGCTAGAAAATAACCATGTGGCTGTATTCTCTGTAGTTAGATCAATTTCTATTGAATTGGTTCTTGCTGTACTAAACATGGTGCCGGTTTTAACGTTTTGCTCAAACCAGACGAGTATCTTTTCAATAGGCGTTAGCTCAATTGTTCCTTTAAGAACCGCATTCGCCGCAACATAAATTGGTGTATTACTCTGGCTACCATCAATATTAGTTGCAAGCTGATTTATTCCGGGGTGAATTAGACCGTATTGATTGTCCATCGTGATTGCTGTAGAAGGCCCTCTTGTTGTAGAAGGTAAAAGATCACCGTACTTGTCTAAGATAGAAGTTTCCCCTAAGCTAATATTTACTCTGTTAGTTGCTACATCTACAATTAGACCTGATGTGAAGGTATTTGTACCAAACAATTGATATTGAGGTGTCCACCTAAAGGTATTAGTTTCTAGATATCCATCAGAGGATTGCCACACAACATTGTAATCATTATTTCCAACGCGCTTTGCAAAACAAATACTGTAATTGTTGTCCTTCAGAGTCCTCCTATCCTCTCTAGCAATCTTAATAGTTACTACTTTTTCGGTTGCTGCCAATAATATTTTTAGACCTTGCTCATATTGGTAGTAGTCGGGGTTAGATAGTTCTGCTAAAGAAGCTAATCCTGTTGTTATTGCGTCAGCCCATATAAAATTCCAACTGTTTCGGTTGCCATTAGCAATCTCAATTAGTTTATTTTCAAACCTAGTATGGTTTACAGTTCCAGTGTAGTCTACGCGCCTACATGCATTATTTCCTTCAACAGAAATAACTGTACCGCCAACTGCCGTCATTGCCTCCGTAAGTTCCCGCTCAGTAGGGGCGCTCTGTTGATTTTTTTTCAACCTTTACAAATGAGTTAATCATAATAAATAGATTATTTATTCCTTAATTGCAAGGTGATTAATCAGAGACGAGTAGTCGCTAGGAGCGCATTTTTTCTCTGCCACTAGGGTGCCATGACGATCTGAATAGATTGGTCACTAACCTTGTCAGTAGGGATTTTTCTACCTAGAGCAAAAGGGAGCGGTTAACGATCATGGGCAGATATATTGAGATCCGCTATTTAACGGTAAATGCTAGCTAGCTAGCCTTAGGCAGGGGGCAGCTTGATGGCTTTAAGCAAGAGATACTGTGCTTTATTATAAATATTTCACCAGCACTTTGCTATTACGTTGATAGTTGTAAAGTCTTCGTTTGTTTTCCGGTAACACCTCTAAGTTTGCTGGAGTAAACCCCCGTTCCTGAAACCAATGAGCAGTTTGGGTGGTCAGGACGCATAGATGGTGAAGTCCTTGCTCCATGGCGGCTTTTTCGATAGTAGCCAGCAAAGCCGTTGCCCGTCCGGATTGACGGTAATCCGGGTGTACTACTAAGCAGGCCAGTTCACCAATTTTTTCCGCTGAGAAAGGGTATAATGCAGCACAGGCAATGATTGCTCCATCCCGCTCCATGATGGTAAAACAATGGATTTCCATCTCTAACCGCTCTCGGGGTCGTCGTACCAGTAAGCTCTTTTCCTCTAAGGGTGCAATAAGTTCCAGAATCCCCCCGATATCTTCAATCGTGGCTTTGCGGGTATCCTCAAAAGCGGTAGCCGTTACCAGTGTGCCAATCCCATCCCGTTTAAATAATTCCATCAACAAAGCGCCATCTAGGTGCTGATGAATAATGTGTACCCGCTGAACTTTAGCCCGGCAGGCGCGTACTGCATTTTGAAGATAGTAAGCTAGTTCACCCGGTAGCTGCGGCGATGACTGAAGAATCTGCGCTGCCCCAGTGGGCGTAAGTTCTCTAGGCAATAGCTCTGCTGCCCAGAGTTCCGCACTCATAAAGATAAGCTTATCGGCCTTAAGGGCAATAGCTGAGGCGGTAGCGACTTCATCAGCACTGAGGTTAAAAACTTCTCCAGTAGGTGAATAACCCAGTGGGGAGAGGAGAATAATAGCCCCATGATTAAGGCATTGGCGGATAGCTTGGGCATCTATTTTACGTACCTCTCCAGTATGGCAATAGTCTACCCCTTCTCTCACTCCTAGGGGACGCGCGGTAATAAAATTGCCTGAGACTACTCGAACTTTGGCTCCCGCCATAGGGGAGTTAGGTAAGCCCATGGATAATAGCGCTTCAATCTCAATTCGTACTGCACCCACCGCTTCTTTAATGTGAGGGAGGACGCTATCGTCCGTGACTCGTAGGCCATTGATATAGCGTAAGTTAAGGTTTCGTTGGGCAAGTGCCGCTTCAATCTGGGGGCGAGCGCCATGGACGAGTACCAACTGAATACCTAAACTACTTAGTAGGGTGATATCATGAATTAGGTGAGGGAAATGAGGCTCCCGTACGGTATCCCCAGCAAAAGCAATGACGAATGTTCGACCCCGATGAGCGTGAATATAGGAAGCGGCGTTTCTAAGCCAGTGAACTTCAGGTAGGAGGTAATCCTGACTCAAATGCTAATACACCTATATCAACTGGGTTAATGACAGCAAAACTGCTGGATCAGTCGTTGTAATAAATCTATCGTTGGCTTAATTCGGTCTAAAGAGAGGTATTCATTAGGTTGGTGGGCTTGAGCGATATCACCAGGTCCTAGGATAACGGTTTCCATGCCTAGCTGATTGAGAAAGGGGCCTTCAGTGCCAAAGGCTGCCGTGCCAGCTGGATATCCAGTCAGGCGTTCTGTGGCCTCAATAATAGCTGCAGTTGAGGGAGTCTCAAAAGGAGGAATCCCTTCTGCTAAAATCATGGTCTTACAAGTTAAGCCACGGCTTACAGCAACTTGGGTCACTCGGGAGTGTAGCATTTGGCGAAGCTCCTGAATGTCCATTCCTGGCAGTGGGCGCAAATCAAAATGCAGTTCACATTCAGCGCAGATACGATTAGGATTATCCCCGCCGTGGATATGCCCTAGATTAAGGGTAGGCGAGGGTACATCAAATACTGGGTTATGGTAGCGAGATTCCAGATCAGCGCGAAAAGCAAGTAACTCACTTATCACGGCGTGCATACCTTCAAGGGCATTATTGCCAAGGGCAGGATTGCTAGAGTGCCCCGAGTGGCCACGGAGCTGAATACCCTCAATGAATACCCCTTTATGTTGGCGTATGGGACGTAATCCAGTTGGTTCTCCAATAAGAGCGTGGCGCCCAAGATATCGACCCGCATTGACCAAAGAGCGAGCACCGCAGGTGGTACTTTCCTCGTCAGCCGTGGCCAGTAGGATGAGGGGGTGTTTTAAAGTAGAAGGATTAAATGATCGGGCTGCTTCAATAGCTAGGACAAGAAAGGCTTTCATATCGGCTGTCCCTAAACCATAAAGCTTTCCTTCTCGCTCCGTCAGCTGGAAAGGATCTTGCCTCCATTGCCCTTGATCAAAAGGCACTGTATCGGTATGACCTGCTAATATGAGTCCTTCTGATCCTTGGCCTAAAGTGGCAATCAGGTTGGCTTTGTCAGTTTTTTGATCGGGGATGGGCTGAATTTCGATGCTAAATCCTAGCGCAGATAGCCAAGAATCAAGTAACTCGATGATTGGAAGATTACTTTGATCCCAAGTTTGATTGACGCTACTTATTGAAGGGGTAGCAATCAGCTGAGTAATCATTTCCATTAAGGGGGGAGCAGAATGAGGCATGATAGTTACCTTTTCCAGCGTTGATCCATCGCTATAAATTAGGAATAGGATAAATAAGAAAGTATTTTAAATTGATACTAATCAATTTATTGTATTCTACCTAGCTTGATTTTTAGGTTAAAGCCTGTTTGTTCCAGAATATTTAAAGTTTCTGTAATAATTTATATAGTCGTTTATTTATGGTTCGCCTCGCTACAATTTCTGATTTAGATGCTTTGGTTGATCTAGAAGCCAGCTGTTTTCACTCTGATCGTCTTTCTCGTCGTAATTTTCGCTATATGCTTACTAGGGCTAATGGGTCAATTTTAGTAGAAGAAGATGATCATACAGTGCGCGGTTATGTATTGTTGCTATTTAGCCGAGGCACGGCAATGGCTCGTTTATATTCCATTGCGGTAGGTTCCTTAGCTCGCAAACAGGGGGTGGGTGAGGTATTGGTGAAAGCGGCTGAAGTAGCAGCACGGGAGCGAGGTGCAGCCTGCTTACGTTTAGAGATACGAAAGGACAATAGGGCTTCGCTGAGTTTGTTTAACCGCCTAGGCTATAAGAAATTTGGGGAATTTGCGAGCTATTATGAAGATCATATGGATGCACTGCGGCTAGAAAAGACATTAACCCCAGATTTGAATCTAGACCTTCTTCGGGTTCCTTTTTATGAGCAAACTTTAGATTTCACTTGTGGGCCATCAGCATTGATGATGGCAATGAAAGCGCTACATCCAGAATTAACCTTAAATCGCAAGCTTGAGCTTCGTATTTGGCGCGAGGCGACAACTATATTTATGACTTCTGGTCATGGAGGCTGTGGTCCTTATGGGCTTGCCTTATCAGCATGGCATCGGGGATTTGGTGTGGAAATCTACGTTAAAGCAGAAGAGACATTCCTGTTAAACAGCGTCCGTAGTGCGGAGAAAAAAGAAGTGGTGCGCTTAGTACAAGAAGATATGATTGAAGAGATTCATTCCTTAGATATTCCTATTATTCAAGGAAGTTTAACAGTGCCTGAAATTCGAGAAAAATTTGAGAAAGGTAGTATTCCCGTAATATTTATCAGCTCTTATCGTATTTATGGGGAAAAATTTCCTCATTGGGTAGTAGTAGTTGGTTTTGATGATCATTTTGTTTATGTTCATGATCCTTATGTGGATTATGAGAATGAAGAAACCCCTACCGATTCCATCAGTATGCCCATTTTGCACTGGGAGTTTGGATGTATGGCGCGCTATGGCCGTGCTGGGCTGGCTGCCGTATTGATGATCTCCCGTCGAGAAGGGTAGCTTAAATATGGCTGAGCATATTCTATTGGTGGAAAATCTTTCTGATTGGAAAGCTGATTATCCATCGTTTTCAGTAGTTGCTGCGAAAGATTACCTAACTCTGCCGGTGTACTCTAAAAAAAAGCACCTGCATATTGTTAATTTGTGCCGGAGCTATCGCTATCTTAGCTTAGGTTATTATTGTTCATTGTTAGCGGAAGCCCGGGGGCATAGATCCATACCTACGGTGAGAACTATCCAAGATCTCAGTCGTAAAGCGATTTATAGCTTGGATACTGAGGATTTAGATTCAAAGCTCCATAAAATTTTAACGCGTAGACAAGAGAATGGAGATTCCACGACCTTTACCCTGACGTTGTTTTTTGGTCAATGTGAAGTAGGGGAATTAAAAGAGCTAGCTTACCAGTTATTTGGCGTTTTTCGCGCGCCTATATTACGTGTCGAATTTAAGCTTCAAGGCAGTTGGCGCATTGCTACTCTTAAGCCCTTATCGCTTCATACGTTGAAGAAAGATCAGATGGAGGCATTCTTCACGGCATTGAAAGATCATCTTAGCCGTCCATGGCGTAAACCCCGAAACCGTAGCCATTATCCCTATGACTTAGCAGTATTATATAATCCTCAAGAGCAACTTCCCCCCTCAGATCCCCAAGCGCTCAAAAAACTTATCCGGGTGGGTAAGCGTTATGGGGTAAATGTGGAATTGATTCAGCGACAGGATTATGCTCGGCTAGCTGAATATGATGCTTTATTTATTCGTGAAACTACCCAGATTACCCACTATACCTATCGTTTTGCCAAGAAAGCAGAAAGTGAGGGGATGGTGGTGATTGATGATCCAGATTCTATTCTTCGCTGTACCAATAAAATCTACTTAAAGGAACTACTAGAAGGTAATCAGCTCCCTATACCCAAGACGGTGATTCTTCGTAAAGATAATTGGGAGGAGGTAGAACAACAGATTGCTTACCCGATTGTGATTAAGGTACCCGATGGCTCTTTTTCTCGAGGGGTATTTAAGGTAGAAAATAAAGTAGAGCTGCTTCAGGTGACTAAACAGTTATTTAAGGACTCAGATTTACTGTTAGCTCAGGAGTTTGTCTATACGACTTTTGATTGGCGGATCGGGGTACTAAATAAGGAGGTGCTTTTTGCCTGTCGTTATTTTATGTCGCGGAAACATTGGCAGATCTTGAATCATAATGCCCCTGGGCGTCCAAAGCATGGAGGGTACGAGACCCTTAAAATAGCGGATGTTCCAGCTAAAGTTATACAAGTGGGTTTGCGGGCGGCAACCCTGATTGGTGATGGGCTTTATGGGGTCGATCTTAAAGAGACTGCGCGCGGAGTAAAGGTCATTGAAGTGAATGATAATCCTAATATTGATTCTGGAGTTGAAGATCAGGTGCTGAAAGATGAACTTTACCAACGTTTAATTGAAGTTTTTGTGGCTAGGCTGGAGCGACAGCGAGGAGGAAAGGGGTAGGGTGCTAGAATTTAATAATTAAATCTGCAGCGATAATGACCTGATTACTTTTGGTATTATCATTAAAAGCCCTAAAGCCCGTGCTGGAGCTCATCCAGTCATAGCGTACTTCTGGGCGAAAGGTAACCCATTTTAAGATGTCCCACCTTAATCCGACCGTGGCCTCAAAGTAATCTGCTGGCCCAGACAGGCCATTGGCCATTACCCGAACGCCCTGCGCATCCCGAAACCATTCAAAACGCAGGCCGGCCCCTAGGGTTTTTTTAACTTGATAGAATAGGTATTGATTAATGCCGTACCAGCGTGCTGTCTTAGTGAAATTTTCAACGGCATGGGGTTCAATCCCAAAGTCATGCTGGAAGACATACTTTAGTCGTTCAGTGACCTGATGCTGAAGTACTAGGCTATATACAGTGCGGTTGCGATCAGGGTTTACTGGAGTGACAACTTTGGTCACATCCCCCGTAATCAGGGCAGCATC
Source organism: Candidatus Nitrosoglobus terrae (assembly GCF_002356115.1). NCBI lineage: Bacteria > Pseudomonadati > Pseudomonadota > Gammaproteobacteria > Chromatiales > Chromatiaceae > Candidatus Nitrosoglobus > Candidatus Nitrosoglobus terrae. Next base: position 1,726,160 of record NZ_AP014836.1, on the reverse strand, counting down.
AAGAGAGGTTCGCTGATCATCGCTAGCCCAGCTTATTCTTCCTATAAAGTTCTGATTCGAAGGATTACCGGAGAAATCATTCCAGCCCATAACGCTGCCTGCGCTGAGCCTAATGTTATCGTTAACCGGATAGTGAGCAATGATTCCAGTATGGGTAAAGGGCTCACCATATTGCATGGTGTAAGCATGAGAGTAGAAAAAATTCTCAGGCGCGGTGACGGTTTCATAACCGATTAACGTATAAAAATGCCCAAGATCAACCGTGATGCCGTTGCCTACAGGGATAAAAGTTTTTACGTAGAGCTGAGGAATAGCGGTCCTATAAAAGCGGGCGGTGTCATTATTCAGAATGTTTTTGTCTAGCCCGAAGGCTTGAGTAAAAATGGAATCAGTGCCGTAGAGAAAATCAGCCCGCCAGCCAATATCCCAGTGTTTTCCTTTAGCATCAACTTGCCGTTCAAAAAATAGATAAAAGGCATCTAGTACGGGATCATCAGCCCTATTATTAAAGGTGGTGGGTCCGTTAATCCCGCTCTGTGGCCCGTCGGGATTAATGGTGTAGCCCCCTTCCAGCCAACCCCCAATAGTGGTGCGGATAGACTGCATAAACTTGGTTTCATTCACATTTTTTCCAGGCGCGAGATCGAAAAGCCCCTCGCTCTTAGCAAAGCCCCCTCTTCCTTCTAGATCTTGCGATATGTTTTCTGCTTGTATATCACTTATAATAAGTATGAGCGCTAATAGTAATTTTTTTAACCATGGATGAGGTTCATTTTTTCTGTTCACGCTAGAGCTTATTCTGCTTTCTTTATTTTTATAACCGCTACTAAGTATAGCTGTATGAGCTTAACTTAAACTGAATAAGTAGATGTTCTTTGCTCTTTAAGCTAAGTATAGTCTATAGCTGGAGTTAGTATCAGATTTATCAGTGCTATTTTTCCACTATAAAATCAGCATAATAAGATATACTGGAGTGTAATTTAGATATGGTATTGATTTTGGAGAGTAGTATTCGTGATAGAACCCAAGATTTTAGATGATTTAGCCCGTAAGTTGGCAGATTCTGTTCCCAGAGGGTTACAGGATTTTCAAAGAGATGTAGAGAAGAATTTTCGTGCGACTTTAAACAGCGCCTTTGCTAGGCTTGATTTGGTTACACGAGAGGAGTTTGATGTTCAACAAGCGGTATTAGCCCGTACGCGGATGAAGCTAGAGGCACTTGAGACTCAGGTTGTTGAGCTTGAAGTGCAAGCAGGTTTGAGAAAAGAATCCCAAAAGCCATTAGAGGAACAAACGTAATTCGAAGTTAACTACTTACGTGTTGCAATTATCGGCTTATGTGCATTCTTCGACTTGGTTTTTGCCAAGTTGCTTACTACGTTTTTCTTGCTTCATCTATGGTTGCTTGGACTCAAGCTATCATTAAGTGGCTGTATGCCTCTACAGGCTTTACTTCCCGCATGCCTTCTTGCAGTAGTAACCAAAATGGAGGTACTGGTCAGGTTTTACCTCATCTTGCGTCGTCGTTGCAGGGCGTTGTGAGTCTTTGTAGCACTTCTTTGAAGTTGAAACATCAACAATAGCTTATGTCGTTGGCGATTGCCTATAGTCGGGCTCAAACAGGTATTGATGCCCCTCTGGTGACTGTGGAGGTGCATCTTTCAAATGGATTACCTGCTTTTTCTATCGTTGGTTTACCAGAGACTGCGGTTAAAGAGAGTCGAGAACGTGTTCGAGGCGCATTACTTAATTGTCATTTTGAATTTCCTACTCGCCGCATTACTGTAAATTTAGCACCAGCCGATCTTCCTAAGGAGGGAGGGCGTTTTGATTTAGCCATTGCTTTGGGCATTTTGGCCGCATCAGATCAGATCTTGCCCGCTGTTTTAGCTACTTATGAGTTTGTAAGTGAGCTTGCTTTAAGCGGAGAGGTGAGAGGTGTTCGTGCAGTGCTACCCACGGCGTTGCAGACGGTAAAAACAGGGCGCACGCTAGTGGTTGCCAAAGAAAACGCATCAGAGGCGGCTTTAGTCTCTAAAATTAAGGTACTTGCTATCTCCCATCTGTTAGAGATTTGCCAGCACCTTCGAGGTGAATTACCGCTTTCCCCCTTTACCGTTTCTGCTTTTGAAACAATACAGGGAGAAAGCGCTGATATTGCCGATGTTCGGGGTCAATATCAAGGGAAGCGAGCCTTAGAGGTGGCTGCCGCTGGCAGTCATAACCTACTGATGATTGGGCCGCCCGGATCAGGTAAAACGATGTTGGCCAGCCGGCTACCTAAGCTTTTGCCTAAAATGACCGAAGTTGAAGCGTTGGAAAGTGCGGCAGTGCAATCAGTGGGCAGCCAAGGGTTTGATTCTAGTCATTGGGGTCAACGCCCTTTTCGGGCACCTCATCACACTGCTTCTGCGGTAGCGTTAGTAGGCGGTGGCGGACAACCACGGCCAGGGGAAATTTCTTTAGCCCATCATGGAGTGTTATTTCTAGATGAGCTACCAGAGTTTGAGCGTCGCGTGCTGGAGGTTTTAAGGGAACCTTTGGAATCAGGCTGTATTGTGATTTCCCGAGCTGCCCAACAGACAGAATTCCCGGCGCGGTTCCAGTTAATAGCAGCTATGAATCCATGCCCTTGTGGTTATCTGGGGGATAATAAGGGTCGTTGCCGATGTACTTTGGAGCAGGTACAGCGCTATCGCGCCCGAATCTCCGGACCCCTATTGGATCGTATTGATATACACATTGAGATACCGCCAGTACCCCTCAATCTGTTGCGAGCTCATTGTGAAGAAGTCGTTGAAACCAGCTATCAAATTCAAGCGCGGGTGGAAGCCGCACGAGCGCGCCAGTTATCCCGATCAGGTCAGCCTAATAATGGATTAAATACTCAAGAAGTAGAACGGGTTTGTCGATTGAGTGATAAGGATCATCATCTGCTTGATCAAGCCCTAGCGCAACTGGGGCTTTCGGCTCGTGCTTATCATCGAATTCTAAAAGTGGCACGGACAGTTGCCGATCTAGAAGCGAGTGAGACTATTCGTACTCCGCATCTTTCTGAAGCAATTAGCTATCGACGGCTGGATCGATTGTATGGCCACCCTTAATTCTCAACAGCGTTTAGCGGTACGTCATATTGAGAGCCCGGTGTTGGTGCTAGCAGGGGCTGGTAGTGGCAAAACTCGAGTCATTACCCATAAAATTGCCTATCTTATTGATCAATGCCATTTATTAGCAGGCGCTATTGCTGCAGTGACATTTACCAATAAAGCAGCGCGGGAGATGAAGAGTCGGATTGGACAGCTCCTGCCTAAGGAAAAGACACGAGGTCTAACTGTCTCTACTTTCCATACTTTAGGGCTGAATATTTTGCGCCGTGAGCAGAATTTTATGGGTCTGAGGGCGGGTTTCTCTTTATTAGATGCTCAAGATAGCCTAGCGATTATAGGCGACCTCTGCCAACATGAGTCGAGTGGCAGTGAGGAGAAGGCCAGCCTGCAGTGGCGGATTTCTACTTGGAAGAGCGCTTTAGTCGCCCCTGAAAGGGTGCTACAGATTGCTGGTAATAACCAGGAAAAAAATGCAGCCCAGATTTACACGGCCTATGAGCGCCGTTTACGGGCTTACAATGCGGTTGATTTTGACGATCTTATCGCTTTGCCAGTACATTTATTTATCACTTACCCAGAAGTTCTCAGTCGCTGGCAAAGCCGTATACGTTACTTGCTTGTGGATGAATATCAGGATACCAATGAGGCTCAGTACCAGCTGATTAGGCATTTGGCAGGAATACGAGGTGCTTTCACGGTAGTGGGAGATGATGATCAGTCAGTTTATGCTTGGCGAGGCGCGCAGCCAGAAAACTTGCAGGAGCTTAAAAGGGATTTTCCTCAGCTGACTGTTATTAAATTAGAGCAAAACTATCGCTCGACTACGCGAATTTTACGGGTAGCTAACCAGCTTATTAGCCATAACCCCCACGTATTTGAAAAACGTCTCTGGAGCGCTTTAGGCGAAGGGGATCCTATTCGAGTACTGGTTTGCCGAGATGAACGTCATGAAGCAGATAGGGTTATCGCTGAGTTAATGTATCATCAATTTAAACATCGTACTGCTTATCGAGATTACGCCATTCTTTATCGAGGTAACCATCAGTCTCGTCTCTTTGAAGAGGGGTTACGCTCCCATGGAATTCCCTATATTTTAAGTGGGGGGACTTCATTTTTCGAGCGGGCTGAAGTGAAAGATATCATGGCTTATTTACGCTTACTTGCGAATGAAGAGGATGATAATGCCTTTCTACGGATAGCCAATACGCCCCGTAGAGGTATTGGAGCAACAACGCTAGAAAAGCTCGCAGGATACGCTGCACTACGAGGGCAAAGTTTCTTAGCTTCTGGTTTTGAACTAGGTCTAGGGGAATACCTTTCAGGTGAGAATTTAGTTCGGCTGCGTCGATTTTGTCACTGGATTGTAGATTTAGCTGATCGCAGTCGTCGCAGTGACCCTATAATGGTAATTAGAGATCTCATCAAAGAGATTAATTATGAGGCTTGGCTAGATGAGATAGGTAATGATCGTCGTGGGGTTGAACGGAAAATGGCCCATATAGAGGCACTGATCAGCTGGCTGGAGCGATTATATCAACGAGAAGAGGGACAGAGCCTTGGCGACCTAGTAGCAAAAATTAATCTACAAGATATCTTAGAGCGCACTCAGGAAAAAAAAGATCAAGATGCGGTAAATTTATTAACTCTCCACGCAGCAAAAGGGTTAGAGTTTCCCTATGTGTTTATGGTGGGGATGGAGGAAGAGCTACTACCTCACCGCACTAGTATAGAGGAAGGCGCTTTAGAGGAAGAGCGGCGTTTAATGTATGTAGGCATTACCCGGGCTCAGCGAAATTTATACTTGACTCTAGCTGAGAAACGCCAACAGTATGGAGAAACCCTAGCACGGGAGTCTAGTCGGTTTTTATTGGAGCTACCTGCTTCTGATCTTCAGTGGGAGCAAGAAGGCGTATTCAGGGATCCGGCTGAGCGTATGGAAAGAGGTCAAGCTCATTTAGCTCACTTGCGGGCATTGCTACGTTAATGGTTATTTTTGATAAATTTATTCTCTGCTATTAATTTAAATCTGATTTTTGGAGATATTTATGCCGGCTTATCGATCTCGAACCACTACCCATGGCCGAAATATGGCCGGTGCCCGTGCTTTATGGCGAGCCACAGGAATGAAGGAGGATGATTTTGGTAAGCCGATTATTGCTATCGCTAACTCTTTTACGCAGTTTGTACCCGGCCATGTACATCTTAAGGATCTAGGTCAACTTGTAGCGCGGGAAATTGAGAAGACGGGAGGAGTCGCCAAAGAATTTAATACGATTGCTATAGACGATGGGATTGCCATGGGTCATAGCGGAATGCTTTACTCTCTACCCTCCCGGGAAATTATTGCCGATTCGGTAGAATATATGGTCAATGCCCACTGTGCGGATGCTATAGTTTGTATTTCTAACTGTGACAAAATTACCCCCGGTATGTTAATGGCTGCGTTGCGCTTGAATATTCCGGCTGTATTTGTTTCCGGCGGTCCCATGGAAGCCGGTAAGGTAAAAATTCATGGTAAATATTTAAATCTAGATCTGATAGATGCTATGGTTGCCGCTGCCGATCCTAACGAAAGCGATGCGGATGTAATGGCTTATGAGCGCTCAGCCTGTCCTACTTGCGGCTCTTGTTCCGGAATGTTTACCGCTAATTCTATGAATTGTCTGACTGAGGCGCTAGGGTTATCTTTACCCGGCAATGGTTCTTTACTAGCGACCCACGCCGATCGGAAAGCGTTATTTTTGGAAGCGGGTCGCTTAATTGTGGCTTTATCAAAGCGTTACTATGAGCAAGAAGATGAAACAGTGTTACCTCGCGCTATTGCCACGTTTAAAGCCTTTGAAAATGCGATGAGCTTGGATATTGCCATGGGAGGATCTACCAATACGGTACTGCATCTACTGGCTGCTGCTCAGGAGGGGGAGGTCAATTTCACTATGGCGGATATTGATCGCCTATCCCGAAAGATACCAAATTTGTGCAAAGTAGCGCCATCAACACCAGAGTACCATATGGAAGATGTGCATCGTGCGGGAGGAGTCATGGGTATTCTTGGAGAATTGGATCAGGTGGGCCTGATCCATCGAGAGGTGGCAACTGTTCATAGCCAAAGCTTAGGAGCAGCTCTTGATCAATGGGATGTAGTGCGCTCTGGTTATGAGGTTGCGCAAAATCGTTACCTTGCTGCCCCAGGCGGTATTCCAACACAGGTTGCTTTTAGCCAGGGAAATCGTTGGGAAATGCTTGATTTGGATCGATCTCATGGGTGTATCCGTGATGTTGCTCATGCGTATAGTAAAGACGGAGGGTTAGCTGTTCTTTATGGCAATCTTGCTGAGGAGGGCTGCATTGTGAAGACGGCTGGGGTTGACCTCTCTATCCTTGTTTTTTCTGGCGCTGCTCGGGTATTTGAAAGTCAGGAAGAGGCGGTGGAGGCGATTTTAGGGGATAAGATTCATCCGGGTGAGATTATCCTGATTCGCTATGAAGGCCCTAAAGGAGGCCCAGGTATGCAAGAGATGCTTTATCCTACTAGTTACTTGAAATCTAAGGGTTTAGGAAAAGTCTGCGCTTTGATCACAGATGGTCGATTTTCTGGAGGTACTTCAGGGCTTTCTATTGGCCATGTCTCTCCTGAGGCAGCTGAAGGGGGGGCTATTGGCTTAGTGGAAGAGGGCGATCGGATTGAGATTGATATTCCCCATCGGCGAATCCATTTATCAGTGAGTGAAGATGTACTGATGAAGCGCCGAATGATTATGCAGGCAAAGGGGCAGCAGGCTTGGCAGCCAAGTGCTCGGATCCGCCCTGTTTCCCAAGCACTTCAAGCGTATGCAGCCCTTACAACCTCAGCAGCAAGAGGTGCAGTACGGGATATAGCTCAGCTTGAAAAGTTAAAAGCCTAACTAAAAGATTCCCAAATAAGAGAAAATATCAAACGCTCTCTTTTGGAGGAGCTAGGGTTAATAAAGCCTCTACGAACTCTTCGGCATCAAATGGACGTAGGTCATCAACCCCCTCTCCTACACCGATGAATCGGATAGGAAGCGCCATCTTTCTGGCAATTGCAAAGATAATTCCTCCCTTAGCAGTGCCGTCTAATTTAGTCAAAGCGATACCCGTAAGACCTATAGCTTGGTGGAATTGCTGTGTTTGAGCCAGAGCATTTTGCCCAATTCCAGCATCAACAGTTAATAATATTTCATGAGGCGCTGTGGGATCGGCTTTGGTCATAACGCGTTTAATTTTTTTAAGCTCCTCCATTAAATTGGCTTGCGTATGAAGGCGACCCGCTGTATCTGCAATCAATACATCAATGCCCCGAGCTTGAGCAGATTGCATCGCATCAAAAATAACGGAAGCCGAATCAGCCCCTTTATGTTGAGCAATGACGGGAATCTGATTGCGTTCACCCCAGACTTGGAGCTGCTCTACAGCCGCCGCCCTAAAGGTGTCTCCTGCGGCTAGCATCACTGAGCGATTTTGGGCTTGAAATCTTTTTGCGAGTTTACCAATAGTAGTGGTTTTGCCCGCACCGTTAATACCCACCATTAAAATAGTAAAAGGTTTAAGGTTTTCTGGGAGCACTAAGGGTTGGTGGCATGGTTTTAGTAGTGCTTGCATGTTTTCCTGCAGCGCCCCCATTAAGCGTTCGGGGTCTTTAAGCTCTTTACGTGAGACTCTGGCGGTAAGATCCTGAATAATAGACTGAGCGGTTTCTACTCCCACATCAGCAATAAGCAGCTGTGTTTCGATTTCTTCCAACAACTGATCGTCAATGGTCTTTTTACCCAGTATGAGGCTATAGATACCGCTTGATAAATGATTACGAGTGCGACTAAGGCGATCGTATAGCCTGCTAAAGAACTGTTTCTGAGGCGTTGTTATTTCTTCTTTAGAATTTTCTGGTACGACTTTTGTGTCTATTGGGGTAGGGCTTGTTATATCTGGGCTTTGTGTTGGGTTTTTTTGCCAGCGTTTAAAGAAATTTACCATAGTTTTCGTAATTTTTTAGGATTTCAATTCCGTGATATGGATAACATTTACTGCAATATAAAAGCAGATTTTGCCAGAGAATTATTATATGGTTATGTTCCCACGCCGAAGTAGTTTATTATCACTAACCTGTACTAAGAGTAAAGAAAAATGAAGTTGTCGATACGCTTGCTAACATTTTTTGCAGTTTTAACGTTACCCCTGATAACTTTAGCTAAAGTGCATGAATTTACCTTAGCTAATGGCTTGAAATTACTGGTTAAGGAGGATCATCGGGCTCCCGTGATGGTTTCCCAAATATGGTATAAAGTAGGCTCTAGCTATGAGCACGATGGGATTACCGGTATTTCCCACATGTTGGAACATATGATGTTTCAAGGTACTAAAAACTTGAAACCTAATGAGTTTTCGCAAATTATTTCTGCCCATGGCGGTGAGGAGAATGCCTTTACTGGCCGGGATTATACAGCTTATTTTGAACAAATGACTAATGATCAGCTTAAGGTAAGCTTTCAGCTTGAGGCGGATCGGATGCGTAATTTAGTACTTAAAACTAAAGAGCTTGATAAGGAAAGGCAGGTCGTTATGGAAGAGCGGCGGATGCGTACTGAGGATAATCCTAACGCTTTAGCCTATGAGCACTTTAACGCAGTTGCATTTCTTAGCAGCCCGTATCATCATCCTACGATTGGCTGGATGAGCGATATTAAAGCCTATGATGTTACTGATCTAGAGGCTTGGTATCAAAAATGGTATGCGCCCAACAATGCTACCGTAGTCGTTGTAGGAGATGTTAACCCGGAAGAGGTTTATACTCTTGCTAAAGAGTATTTTGGCTCTCTAAAACCAGAAACCATTAAATCGCTCAAACCTCAAGAAGAGATTCTACAAACAGGTCGCCGAGAAATTACTGTCCAAGCGCCTGCTAAATTGCCTTATTTATTGTTAGGCTGGAAAGTACCTGTAGTAAAAACGGCTACAACGGATTGGAAGGTCTACGCTTTAGAAGTGTTAGCGGGGATTTTGGATGGCGGTTCAAGCGCTCGTTTTTCCAAGGAACTGATCCGAGGCAATCAAGTAGCTGCTCATGTGGATGTGAATTACGATCTTTATGCGCGTATTAAAGATCAATTCATAATTGCAGGAACTCCGATGCAAGGTCATACCATAGCTGACTTGGAGCAGGCTATCTGGGGGCAAATTAAACGCTTACAACAGGAGCCGGTGAGTCAAGAAGAGCTGGAACGAATCAAAAATCAGGTAGTAGCCAGTAAAATTTTTGAGCAAGATTCCATGTTTTTTCAAGCAATGCAGCTAGGTTTATTAACAACGGTAGGACTGGATTGGCAATTGGCAGATTCTTATGTAGATCGGGTGCAAGCTGTGACTCCAGAACAAATTCAAGCAGTAGCTAAAGAGTTCTTATTAGAGAGCCAGTTAACAAGAGGAGAGCTAGTGCCTTTGCCGATAAAGCCAGGGGAAGAACTCCATCAAACGCCGTTAAGGAATAAAGGAGGCCGCCATGTCTCCTAAAATATTAGTTATCCTTCTATGGGTTGTTACTACCCCGATTTGGGCGGCTCCTCATATTGAGCATTGGCTCACAGCTAATGGCGCTCGAGTTTATTTTATTCCTGCTGAAGAGCTTCCTATGGTGGATGTACGGGTAGTCTTTGATGCAGGGGCCGCCCGAGACGAAAATAAACTTGGCCTAGCTCAGCTTAGTAGCGCATTACTGCCTGAGGGTGCTGGCAATTTAAGCGCTGATGCTATTGCGGATCGCTTTGATAGTCTAGGGGCTCAATTTGGTACTGATTCTGCGCGGGATATGGCCGTGGTGAGCCTGCGCAGCCTTACAAAGCCAGAGGTTTTGCTGCCTGCTTTGGAAACTACAGCCTTGATTTTAGCTAAACCCACTATGCCAGAAGAAGCTTTTGAGCGCGTACGCAAACAAATGGAGAGCGCTTTACAGCAGCAGCAGCAATCACCTAGTAGTCTTGCCAGCCGCGCTTTTTATCATCTCCTTTATGGGGATTATCCCTATGCCCATTTGCCCTTGGGAACCTTAGAAGGGTTGGCTCGCCTTACGCGTGATGATGCGCTTGCCTTTCACCAACGTTACTATGTGGCTAGCAATGCGGTGGTAGCTATTGTAGGTGCTTTGGATAGAGGACAAGCGGAGGAATTGGCTGAAAAAGTGATAGGAGGCTTACCTGCGGGAGAATCGGCCTCTGCTTTGTCTCCTGTACCGGAAATTAAAAATTCGGAGAAACAAGCCATTACCTATCCTTCTACCCAGACTACGATTATTCTTGGAACTCTAGGTATAAGGCGGGCTGATCCTGATTACTTCCCTTTATATGTGGGTAATCATATCTTGGGGGGTAACGGTCTGGTATCGCGGATTAGTGTTGAGCTACGGGAAAAGCGCGGGCTTACCTATAGTGCTTATAGCTATTTTGTTCCTATGCGCCATTATGGACCTTATGTTCTAGCGTTACAGACTCGTAATGAACAAGCCGAGGAGGCGCTGAAAGTATTACGTGAGACCTTAAAGGATTTTATTGCCACTGGGCCGAGTGAAAAGGAGCTTCAATTGGCCAAGGAGAGTATTATCGGTGGCTTTCCTTTGCAAATTGACAGTAATAGCAAGAAGGTTCAGCACCTTGCGATGATAGGTTTTTATAATTTGCCTTTGGATTATCTGGAAAAATTCTCATCTCAGGTAAAGGCAGTAACAACCGCTCAGATTCGAGCAGCATTTCGGAGAAGAGTTCATTTGGATAAGATGATTACTGTTATGGTGGGGGGCACTGTCAAAGGATAAGTTTAGTTTCCCCCAAGGTCAGATTCGGATTATAGGGGGGGTATGGCGGGGGCGAAAACTGCGATTCTCAGCACATGCTGGATTGCGACCTACGCCAGATAGGATTCGAGAAACGCTATTTAATTGGCTTCAACCCGTTATTATGGGTGCTCGCTGCTTGGATTTATTTGCTGGCAGCGGTGCCTTGGGGTTAGAAGCTAGTTCGCGAGGCGCAGCTCGGGTGGTGATGGTGGAGAAGAATTTACAGGCATGCCGAGAAATTCGTAGCCATGTGGAAGTTTTCGCGGCCAAGCAGGTAGAGGTAGAAGTCGTTACTGCAGATAGCTTAGCTTATTTACAGAGTTGTTCTTCCCAGAGATTTGATATTGTTTTTTTAGATCCTCCGTTTGAATCAAATTTACTAGGATTATCCTGCGCGAGTTTGGAGCGTAACGATTGTTTAGCTATTGGTAGCTATATTTACTTGGAATCACGAGGGTGTAGTGGCTTACCTGCTTTACCCTGTACTTGGAATTTATTGCATAGTAAGCAAGCAGGAGAGGTAGGGTACTATTTGGCACGAAAAGAATTCAGCCTGTTAGAAGCTAAGAGTACGGTAAATTAAATAGCATTTCTAAGGAAGATATTGTGCCTAATATTATTGCTGTCTATCCTGGTACTTTTGATCCTATTACCCGAGGTCATGGAGATTTGGTTGAGCGTGCAGCTAAGTTGTTTGAGCGGATTATCGTTGCTGTTGCTGCCAATACTACTAAAACGCCCTGCTTTTCCTTGGAGGAAAGGGTCTCTATGGCTAAGGAATCTTTAGTCGATTACCCTAATGTGGAAGTTCTAGGTTTTGATATCTTATTAGCAGATTTTGCCCGCGCCTGTAAAGCGCGGGTTCTTCTACGAGGATTGCGCGCCGTATCTGATTTTGAGTATGAATTTCAGCTAGCCAATATGAATCGCTATTTGGTATCGGAGGTGGAAACATTATTTTTAACACCGGCTGAGCAATATGCTTATATTTCATCCAGCTTAGTACGGGAGGTAGCTACATTAGGGGGTAATGTTTCACCCTTTGTGCACCCTTGCGTAGCAATTGCACTGGCTAAAAAGCTAAGGAATTTATAATTCGTTATTTAAGTTTGGAGTAAGCCATGGCCTTGTTAATTACGGATGAGTGTATTAACTGCGACGTATGCGAGCCCGAATGCCCGAATAAGGCAATTTCTCAAGGAGAGGAGATTTATGTTATTGAGCCTAAATTCTGCACAGAATGTGTAGGGCATTTTAATACCCCTCAATGTGTTGAAGTATGTCCGGTTGAATGTATTATTCTTGATCCTGATCATAAGGAAACCCAGGAAGAGCTTAAAGCGAAGTACCAAGCGTTAATGGTAGGGTAATTTACGCCAATTAACCTTGTGATTTAAGTCTAATTTAATCCTCTGGGATTTGATCAATAGCGTCTATATCTTCCTGATTTAATCGGAGTTTCGCTGAGAGAGTATTATCAAGTACATTTTTCACTTTGCCAGTTCCGGGGATAGGAATGATATTGTTATCTTTTTGTAGTAACCACGCCAAAGAAATTTGATAGGGTGAGGCATTATATTTTTTGCTAAGTTTTTGAAATAATGGATAACTAGATAAGTGTGCGTAATTGTGTCTTCCTCCAAAAGGGCTGTAGGGAACGTAACTCACTCCTTGGGTTTGGCATTGGCGGATTAATCCGTTATGGAAATCCTTTTTAAAGAAAGGATTGCAGCGATTTTGTACCGCCGCAATGGAGGTCAGACGTAACGCTAATGTTAGTTGCTGTAAATTAACATTAGAGATCCCTATATATCGAATTTTACCTTCCTGTTGAAGCTGCATCAGTGCTCCTAGGGATTCCTCAAAGGGTATCTTAAGGTCAGAAGCATGAAGATAATACAGATCAATAGATTCACGTTGGAGATCCCGCAAGCTTTGCTCACAGGAGGTACGAAGCCATGTAGGATGGGCATCAACAATCCATTCACCGCGAGGTCGTCGCAACCCTCCTTTAGTGGCAATAAGCACATAATCATTTTTTCCTATAAGAGCTAGGGCAGAATGGATAAGGCGCTCATTATGGCCTAGGTCTGAATCATCAAGACAGTAAACATTAGCCGTATCAATAAAGTTACCTCCGTTTTCTACAAACGCTTGGATAACTTGGATAGCTTCCGTTGTTGTTGGCCGTCCTTGAATGGAAAGAGACATGGCCCCTAAACCAACAGGGTAAAGGGAATAATCTGTTTTACCAAGTTGTCTGTTCATGGAATCTCCAGCGTAAAGATTAAGTTTAATTTTAATTTGGGATATCGTAGATAACATCAAAAGGCATCCAATAAAGTATAGTAAACTGTTAGTAATTACCTATTATTTAATTCCAAGCCCTGACCCCTATTACCAATAGTGATGAGAATTTCCTTTCGTATAATTGCTGTTACCTTTCTGGTTTCTATTACAGGCTTAGCCGTAGCTCAAAAAGGACCTCCTGCAGCGGCGATTGCCAGTGCCCATCCCCTTGCTACAAGAGCAGGGCACTTGATATTAAAATCAGGGGGGAATGCCTTTGATGCTGCAGTAGCGGTAAGCGCAGTTTTAGCCGTAGTGGAACCTTATAGCTCAGGAATAGGCGGGGGAGGATTTTGGTTACTTCATCAGGCTAAGGATAATTCTGAGATCATGATTGATGGCCGAGAGCGGGCTCCTCTTGCAGCGACTCCCATGATGTATGTTGATAGCGCTGGTAAACTACGGGCTCGGGCTTCAATCGATGGGCCATTAGCTGCGGCAATTCCTGGGTTGCCTGCTGGGCTTGTTTATTTAGCACAGCACTATGGCCGTTTATCCTTGGCAGAGACTCTAGCGTCCGCCATTCATTATGCGCAAGAAGGCTTTAAGGTAGATGAGCATTATCGCCATTTGGTTGCTTTTCGACTTTCGACGCTCAAGCGTTGGTCTACTACTGCTCAGATATTTTTGATTGATGAAAGAATTCCAGCGCTAGGAGATAGGATTAAGCAGCCGGATTTAGCGGCCACTTTAACTGCCCTTGCTAGCCAAGGGGTAGCTGGGTTTTATCAGGGGTCAGTGGCAAAAGCCCTCGTTGATGGTGTACGTGCTGCGGGAGGAATCTGGACTTTAGAGGATTTAGCGCAATATCAGATTGTCGAGAGGCCGCCAGTACGAGGTCAATACCATGGGATGAAGATTATCTCTGCTAGCCTCCCTTCTGCTGGGGGTATTACCTTACTGACCATGCTAAATATTTTAGTGCAAGATGATCTTGCTGCTTTACCCGATGTAACGCGTGTTCATTTAATGATTGAAGCGATGCGCCGAGCTTATCGAGATCGGGCTGAATATTTAGGGGACCCAGATTTTATAGCTATCCCGCTGGTAAGGCTTATCCATCCCTACTATGGTGCTGGTTTACGCGCTAGTATTCGCTTGGATCAAGCAACTCCTAGTACCCTACTTCCGGGTATTGAGAGCCAAGAGTCGGGGCAGGATACTACTCATTTTTCTATCATTGATCAGGAAGGTAATTGGGTAGCAGCCACTTTAAGTATTAATTACCCATTTGGATCGGGGTTTGTGCCTGCAGGTACGGGTGTTTTGCTCAATGATGAAATGGATGATTTTACGATTTCTCCGGGTATACCTAATGTCTATGGTTTAGTGGGTAATCAAGCTAACGCTATTATGCCTGGGAAAAGACCCCTATCTAGCATGACTCCTACTTTTGTCGAGGATGATCATGGGGTGTTGGTGCTAGGGACTCCTGGGGGTAGCCGTATTATTACTATGGTGTTGCTTGGGATTTTAAATCATGGGCAAGGAAAGAGTTTAGGGGATCTGGTATCTTGGCCTCGTTTCCATCATCAGTATTTGCCCGATGAGGTGCAATACGAGCCGCAGGCGTTTGATAGCCAGCTGATAGCTCGTTTACAAGCTCTAGGCCATCGGCTAAAACCCCAAGAGCAACCTTGGGGAAATATGCAAGCCGTATTTTGGGATCGAGTTCAGGGAAAGATCGAAGCAGCTAGTGATCCGCGGGGAATAGGGCAGGCGCTAGTACAGTGATAATTCTATTAAGGGTGCTATATGCTAACAGATGCTGATCTAAAATATTTGCATCGTTGTGTCGAATTGGCTCGCCAAGCATTGGAGGCTGGCAATCCTCCTTTTGGCTTACTTCTAGTGAGTGCTAGCGGTGAAGTGTTAGCTGAGGATTATAATCAAATCCGCAGTAGTGGCGATTATACCCATCACCCAGAGATGAGTGTAGCGCGCTGGGCTACTATGCATCTATCCGCTAAAGAACGATTAATGGTTGGGTAGGATTAGGGCGCATTGTATACGCAACCTCGGGGGATCAGCTGGCTGCTTGGCTAGCAGAATGGAATATTTCTCGTTCTCGAGTCCGCGATTTATCTATTCAGCAAGTATTAATGGGGGTGGAGGTTGATGGCCCAGCCCCAGAGCTGGTAGATAAAGTTTATAAACTATACCACCAGTTTTTTGTAGGTACCTCAATGAGGTGATCTAGTTAATATCCTATTATGCCTCAACCGTAAAAAAAGGAAGTTTATCGGACTGATAATAAACTCCTTGTTCGGTGATATAGGCACTGATTAAATCTGAAGGGGTAATGTCAAAGTAAATATTACGTATCGTGACCTTTGATAGGGTTACTAGGGCCAGCTCTTCTGGAGCCTTTTCCTCTAAATGCGCCTGAGCTGCTAGGGCAGGTAGCCGCTTAAAGGTTTCACTGGCTACGTAAAAAGGAATATTTTGATAGCGCGCTGCTAAAGCCAGTAACTGGGTGCCGACTTTATTGATTATGGCACCGTCGCCTAGGATAGTATCTGCTCCTACTACAGCCGCATTAGCCTTACCTACAAATAACCCTATTTGCGCATCGGTAATTAAAGTGGTTTTAATCCCCCACTCGGACAGTTGCTTGGCGAGTTGGTAGCCTTCTTGTAGGGGTCGAGATTCAGTCACGATAGCGTTAACATTGTAATTTTTTAATACCTTAAAAGTAGCTGTTATTGTAGCGCTTAAACTATGAGTCATGATGGTGGCGTTGGGGCCTACTAGATCAACTACTTGATGAGCAATAGCGGTGACTGCTTGTCGGGATTGCTGCTGTAATTGCTGAGTAAGGGTTACTATCTCTAAACGTAAGTCTTCAATCTCATTTTGTGGGAGGCTGAATAGGCGGAATTGCCAGCGTGCTACTAGATTTTGGATCGGAGCCATGCTAGGCCGAACCTCTTTAAACTGATTGGCCAATAAATTTAAGTGGGTAATAAGTTCGCTACAGCTTGTAGCTGGGCTGGTTTGAGCTTGCTTGGCAAGCAACGTTAGACAATATTGGGCAAGCTCACTTGCTCCATGTTTCCGATCTTCAATAATGATCCTGATTTCATCAGCCCACATATTTATATGGATTTAAAGAATAATTTAATCTATATTAAATTACGAAATATTATAATTTAAGACTTATTTATCTTTAACTAAAATTGATATTATTTACTATATAGGAGATAAGAGCGCTAAATTTTATTAAAGAAAATTCTCTATTGCTAATAATTATTGTTTGAATCTGTATTAGTTTAGCAGGAGTTAATTATGGCAACCCCAATTAGTATCAGCGTCAGAAATGATAGTCCTTATGAGCAGAATTTTTTCTTTTTCCAGCAGCCGTCTATTTATTCTGGTGGTAGAGAGGTTTTCAGTAATAGCTTGTTTACTTCACCATTACTACCATATGGTGAGTATGGAGCTATACTGACTTTTTAATTATCCTTCAATACTATGCAGGCGCACAACAACAAGTAAACCCACCGGTAATTGGTCAACCCTCTGGGCAGCTCGCAGCTATTCAACCTATTGGGTTAACACCAGCTTCAGGTTCTCCACCGCCGAATACCACTAATATGGTTGTTACTCCACTGAGTTTAATGACACCGATTTCAGCTATAGGTCCAGAACAAGGTTCATTCCGGATTATCGTGCCAACCTTTGATCCTAATTTGCAGAAGTTTAACGTTGGAAGTGCCGTGCAAAAACTTGATCAAAGTATAGTACTTTCAAACTTTGTGACTGCTTTTCCAACAACAAATTTAGATTGCTAGCCAGTTATTAAATTCTATGTACAGACTGGGTCCTATACACAGGGAACTGTGATGAATTTTACTTCGTCTTCACAAGAGGCCGCAGTCTGTGATTTTACCCCCGGCTATTCTTCCTACACTGTTATCTATCAGGCTAATGGCAGGTGGTCAGTACGGGGAAATACGCTACAAACATTTGCTAATAAAGGTGTAACTGAAGAATATAATATTAATATTTCTAGTGATCATGAAGCTCTTATCTATAATGAAGCTGGAACAGCTCTCCTGAGTACAGGGCTAGCAAATGGTGGTTATACACCCCCATTTATCGTTACTAATTTAAGTCACCCTGGATTAATTAATATAAATCACGAGTATCAAGTAGCTCCAGCTGGTGGAATACGAGCAGGGCATATGTGTGTTCAGAAAATGGGAGATAGTGTAGTGTTTGGAAGGTAATGCCTTCTTGTTCTTAAGCCTTACCCATTCTATAGGCGCTTGAAATGGGAGCGTAATGAACAATGAAGTAAAAAGTAGGAGTAAATAGTAAAAGGATAGGGGGCTATTATTGTAATAGCCCCCTATCCCCAGACTAAAGGCAGCGATAAGCTGTCCTTTTTGTTGCAGAAAATAAGAAATTCAAGTGGTTTTTAAGCTCTTTTCTTGATTGAGGCTGCTTTCTGGAACGCTCCACCAAAAAACCAAGATAGAATCTGAAACGACTAAAATACCCTAAGAAGTCTGACCAATTTTCATTGGTCAGCCTGTATTACGCATTCCGGCAGCGATTGCGTTGATGGAGCGTAGCAAAGGATCGAGCCAAGCTTGCCGTTCTGTAGAGCTGAGGGCTGGATCTCGGGTGCGCTTAAGCAAAGTGAGCTGAATATGATTAAGGGGATCAAGGTAAGGGTTTCGCCGCCCTAGGGATAAAGCTAGGGTAGGATTTTCTTCCAGTAAAGTATGGGCATCGACGACATGGAGTACCTGGGTAACTGTGCGTTGATATTCAGTGCTGATCATAGCAAAAATCCTTTCTCCGGCCTCAGAATCTAGGCAGAGATTGGCATATTGCTGGGCAATACGCAGATCTGCTTTAGCTAATGACATTTGAATATTGCTAAGCATCGCTCGGAAATAAGCCCACTCTTGATACATCATCTGAAGTTTTGCCAATCGATCTGGCGCATCGGCTCGCCATTGCTCTAGGGCAGTACCGATACCATACCAAGCTGGGAAAGTATGGCGAGATTGAGCCCAAGAGAAGACCCAAGCAATGGCGCGTACTGAGGCTTTAGAACGATCATCCTTATTCCGGTGCGACGGACGAGAGCCCATATTTAAAAGTCCAATCTCGTTCACGGGGGTAGCTTCATAGAAGTAGTCTTGAAAACCTGGGGTTTGCTCTGTCAGTTCTCGATAAGTTCGTTCTCCAGCCTCAGCTAAGAAATCCATAATACCTAGATAATCATGTTTTTCCTTTTGGACAGGCTGAATAGTAAAGGCACTAGTTTTAATTAAACCGCTTACCCCCATGTTTAACTCATAAATTGCTGTTTCAACATTGCTGTAGCGAGAGGAGAGTACTTCACCTTGTTCTGTGAATTTGATCTGGCCACGGATAGTACCTCGAGGCTGAGATAGGAGGGCATCAAAGGTAGGCCCACCACCACGACCGATGGTACCTCCTCGACCATGAAATATACGGCAATCTATACCCCGTTTGTCTGCTAGGGTGGTGACTTTTTTCTGAGCTTCATATAATTTCCAAGAAGAAGCAAGGATACCCCCATCCTTACAGGAATCTGAATAGCCAATCATGACTTCTTGCTGATTACCCGAGGCTCGGAGCAACGCTAAGTAGCTAGGGTCGTCAAATAGAGTTGTCATAACAGGCTCAATATGATTTAAGTCTTCAATGGTTTCAAACAAAGGAGAAATTTTTAAGCTGCAAGACCAGCTGTCTTGTCGGTACTGGGCGAGCTTTGCAATTTGGCCCAAAAACATAACTTCTAGTACGTGACTGGCCGCGTGAGCCATGGAAATAACATAGTGACCAAAAACTCGCGGGCTTACTTCTTGGCACATTTGATTGATGGCATAAAACACATCGAGTACTTCTAGGGTAGCTGGCGTGAGCTGCTGCCGATCGATAACAATATCTTGTTCATTGGCAAGCTGCTTGGAAAGTAGCTGCTGGCGGTTTGCTTCTGAAAGATCAAGGTAAGTCGGATGTAACCTAATATGATTTACTAATTCAGCAACCGCTTTAGTATGGCGGCTTGACTCTTGGCGGGTATCTAGTTTGAGTAGATAAAATCCAAGACTTTCTACTAATCGAATTAAATCTTGTAGTTCATGAGTCGCAATACTGCTATCTCCATGGCTGATAAGACTATCGCGGATTAGATAAAGATCTTGAAGAAATTGATCTTCTGATACATAGCCTGCTCCTTTGGGGGGGCCTAGTCCGCTTTCTGGTTTTAGCTTTGCTTCTACCGCTTGAAGGTTGTTTTGTAGACGGTAGCGCATTAGGTAAAGTTTGCGTCGGTAGGGTTCATGGCTAAAGCGAGCTGGATCGCTTAAGAATGTTTCTGAGCAATCGAGGAGATCTTGATTGATGCTGTTTATCAGCCCTTTTGAAGGGGTAACGAGCGGAATCGAATGGGTGAGGATACGCATTAATTCAGAAATACGCCCAAGATAGTGCCGTAATGCAATTCGCATCTGTAGGCGCGCTGCCATAACTGTGGTTTCTGGCTTTACGTTAGGATGGCCATCCCGATCGCCTCCGATCCAGGAGCCAAAGTGTAGGAAACTAGGTACTTGGATAGAGGTATCTTGGCCATAAATTTTATAGATAGCCTCCTCTAGTTGGCGATAAGTTTCCGGAATTGCCTGAAATAGGCTAACCTTAAAGTAGAATAGCCCATTAATAATTTCATCTCGTACTTGGGGACGGTGAGCGCGAACTTCATCAGTTTTCCACAAGACCTGTATTTGCCGTTCTAGTTGGCGATGAATGGCTTCCATTTCACGCTGGCTAAGGCGAGCCTCATCTAGGGGTTTGCTGGTGACAAAGATTTTACGCAAATGATCCATGACAGTACGCCGCTTGGCTTCTGTAGGATGAGCCGTGATTACAGGAATATAGGCTAGCCTATTTAGTAGCGTCTGGAATTGATCAGGATGGATACCGCTATCTCGTATCTCCTGCAGGGTTTCTTCAAATGAGCCTCGCCAGAGTGGGCCACCTGCATTAACACGACGTTGCCGTTGCCGGTATTGGTAAGCTTCCTCAGCGATATTGGCTAAGCTAAAATAAATGCTAAATGCCCGAGCAACCTCAGTGAGTGTTTCAACATCAAGTGTGTTGATAAGGCGCCGTAACTGAATTCGTTTACCTGCATTATCTTTTTTGCGTAGGTTGATATAACCTTTGCGTAAGATTTCTACTGCAGCAAAGACTCTTTTTCCTGATTGGGTATAAATAACTTTTCCCAATAGATTACCAAAAAGCTTGACTCGAGCACGTAATTCTTTATCGCGCCAGGGAGTATTGTCTATTGAGGTGGCCTGTTTATTTTTATGATTCATAGTTAACCAATAGCCAAGTTGTATAGCCTAGTTTAGATAATTTAATCTTATTAATAGGGGTGAGGGCAGGGGCTAAGGATAATGCATTTTACGCTATTGAGTAGGGCGATTGGAAAGCATTTGATGATAAAGGTTATAATAGGCTTTAGCGCTTGTGCGCCAGCTAAAATTTTGGCCCATAGCGGTAAGAGCAAGTTCACGCCATTGATCAGGTTGCGCGTAAACAGTTAGCGCCTTTTGGATTGCGGTAAATAGGGCTGAGGGTGATGGCTCTTCAAAGAAAAAACCTGTGGCTAGTTCTTGCTGGATGTTTTCCTCAGTGGCCTCTACGATAGTGTCAGAGAGGCCGCCGGTACGGTGTACAATGGGTATTGTGCCGTAGCGTAAAGCATAGAGTTGGGTGAGACCACAAGGTTCGAATCGAGAGGGCATTAAGAAAATATCGGCACCAGCCTGAATACTATGGGCCAATTGCTCATTATAACTAATGGATAACCCCATTTGTCGTGGGTAATCTCGAGCAATTTTCTGTAAGGTGTTTTGATAGCTTTTATGGCCTTCACCTAGAAAAACTACCTGAATTTTATTAGAGAATAGCTTAGGGAGAATGTCGATAATAAGATCAATACCTTTTTGCTCTACTAATCGCCCGACAAAACCTAGTATAGGAATAGTTTTATCCTCAAGCAGACCATATTGGTGCTGTAGTGCCAATTTGTTAAGCGCTTTGTGGTGCCAAGTTGCTTTGCTATAGGGTTTCTTAATAAAAGAATCATGGACTGGATCCCAGCGCTGGTAGTCGGCACCATTAAGAATCCCGGTGAGATGATCAGCTCGCTTGCGAAGTACGCCCTCTAGGCCGCAACCAAACTCAGGAGTAAGAATTCCTTGGGCATAGGTGGGGCTGACTGTGGTGAGCCAATCAGCAAATACTAGTCCTCCCTTAATGAAGGAAAATTGATCGTAGAACTCCAGAGCAGAGGATGACCACAGATAGGGTGGTAGATCTAAGGTTTCGAACTGCTGGCGAGAAAATAGACCTTGATAGGCAAGATTATGGATAGTAAATAGGGTGGCAGGTCGATTGCTTAGAGGGGCAAGTAGCGGGGGAACTAGACCCGTTTGCCAGTCATTACAATGGATAATATCAGGCTGCCAGTTGAGTTCTGGGTGGTTTACTAATTGAGTGATAGCTTGACAAAAAACGGCAAATCGAGCTGCATTATCGGGCCAATCTTGACCATTTTCCCCTAAATAGGGGTTACCTGGGCGATCAAAATGGATAGGGCTATCCACAAGCCAAATTGAGTTTGAACCTTCAGGCAGTCGACCCTTTAAGATACGAATTAATCCTGATACTGATGGGATTTGTAGGGAGGCTATCTCGGTAAGATATTTAAGATGGGTTTTACAGGCTGGGTAAGCCGGTAGGATAATAGTTACTTCTAATCCCAGATGAGCAAGCTCTGCGGGTAGGATTCCGGCGACATCGCCTAGGCCGCCAGTTTTGATAAGGGGGTATGCCTCACTGGTGGCAAAAAGAATTTTGTACACGTTAGTGGCCTAAGAGGTTTGGAACATTATATTCAATAGTGATAAGGTGTATATTATTAATTTATATAGAATATTCTTATTATTTTAAATACGCTGTACTAGAAAGGGATAATCCACTGTAGTTTAAGATCACCCTTAGCAAAATCTATCAATTATATTGAAATTTAACTTTTTATGCTATGAGAAATCTCAGATTTTAGCTGGAGTATTGCTGAATAGTGTAGATGAATGGGTAGGGGTTAAATCAATATGGACAAGAAACGTTTTGTTATCAATTAGTGTCATTCTCCATATGGGGTATTATGCGCTTGCAGAAGGAATCCCTGCCCTTTAGGGTGGGAAAAATATCAAGTTATTAAGGGTGAAGTAGATATGGTTGAATCATGTACCTTTGTGGTTTTTGGCGCTACGGGTAACTTAAGTCGTAACAAGCTGCTGCCTGCATTCTATCACCTAGAATCGGCGCAGAGATTACCTGATAAAATGGCTATTGTAGGCGTTGCACTTCAAGAGTGGAATACTGAATATTGGCGCCAACAGGTCGCTCAGGATATTCAGCTTAAAGCTAGAGGCGATTTGAATAGAGAAATCCTAGCTCGATTACTACAACGATTACACTATTTCCAAGGGGATTTTACGGTAGTAGAGACTCACCAGCACCTTAAGGCTTACTTGGAAAAAGAATCCCAGATCTTTCCCTCTAATATCGTATTTTATATGTCTATCCGTCCAGCAGATTTTGGCGTAGTTGCCAATAATTTGGGCGCTATTGGTTTAAATCTGGAACGAGATGGCTGGCGGCGGCTTGTGGTGGAAAAACCTTTTGGTTATGACTTAGTAAGTGCTGAGATGCTGGAGGTTCAGTTGCATCGATATTTTAGAGAGCGCCAAATTTTTCGTATCGATCACTATTTAGGCAAAGAGATGATACAGAATGTGCTGGTATTTCGTTTTGCTAATGTGCTATTTGAGCCGCTTTGGAATCGAAACTATATTGATCATATTCAAATTACCCATGCTGAAACAGCGGGGATTGAAGGACGGGCTGGGTTTTATGAAGGAACAGGCGCTTTGCGGGATATGATTCAAAGTCATCTGCTACAAATGCTGACTTTAGTCGCCATGGAGCCTCCGCCTAACATGGATCCAGAATCACTGCGGGATGAGAAAGTAAAAGTTTTAAAATCAATCCGACCTATTTCTGTAAGTACTGTCCGATCCTATGCTTTTCGGGCTCAATATGTATCTGGGAGCATTGGTAGTAATAAAGTAGTGGGCTATCTGAATGAAGAGGGTGTAGCGAGTAATAGCACTACTGAGACTTATGCTGCACTTAAGCTTTATATCGATAACTGGCGTTGGCGTCATATACCCTTTTATTTGCGTACCGGCAAACGTATGGCAACGACAGCTTCCCATATTTCTATTCGGTTTAAAGAAGTGCCTCAGCAGTTATTTCGGCGAACACCCATCCATCGCCTTGAGCCTAACTGGCTTTTATTGGGGGTTCAGCCCAATGAATGCCTACGTATCGAGCTGCAAACTAAGGAGGTAGGGTTAGAAATGCGTACTCATACCACTGGTTTAGACGCTGCGTCTTGTGGGCAAGAGGAGGCAAAATTGGATGCTTATGAAATACTGCTTTTAGACGTTATTAAAGGAGATAATTCCCTATTTTTACGTGATGATGAGGTACGTTGGGCTTGGCAGGTCATAGATCCTATTTTAAGAGCCTGGGCTACTGAGCGGGAATTTATTCCTAGTTATAATGCGGGTAGTTGGGGGCCTTCTGAAACAGGGCGTTTATTTGATTGCGATGATCAGCATTGGCGTAATACTCTCTAAAAAATAAAATCTATGGGATTACGGACTATTTTGGTAACTGGGGGCGCAGGCTTTATTGGTTCTGCGGTTGTACGATATTTTATTAGCTATACAAACTACCGCCTAATTAATGTAGATAAACTCACTTATGCGGGTAATTTAGAGTCCCTAGAATCCATAGCTACTAACCCCCGCTATCAATTTATCCAAGCTGATATTGGTGATGCTAAGGCGATGGCGCGATTGCTGACTTATCATCGCCCAGATGCAGTAATGCACTTAGCTGCTGAAACTCATGTAGATCGATCTATTGAGGGCCCTAAAGTCTTCATTAACACTAATATTGTAGGGACTTACACGCTGTTAGAAGCGGTCTTGGGTTATTGGAAAAAGCTTGATAAAAGTGCCCAAGCTCGATTTCGTTTTCATCATATCTCTACTGATGAGGTGTTTGGCTCTTTAGAAGAGAAAGGTTTATTTCGAGAGGACTCCTCTTATCAACCCAATTCCCCTTATGCGGCGAGTAAAGCAGCTTCTGATCATTTAGTACGCGCTTGGCATCAGACTTATGGGTTACCGATTTTAATTACCCATTGCTCTAATAATTATGGCCCTTATCAGTTTCCGGAAAAGCTTATCCCACTCATAGTACTAAATGGTGTGGAAGGTAAACCGCTTCCTGTGTATGGTCAGGGGGATAATGTACGGGATTGGCTTTATGTGGAAGATCATGTGCGGGCATTACAAATAGTTCTTACTAAAGGTCGGCTTGGAGAAACTTATAATATTGGCGGGCATAATGAAAAGACTAATCTAGAGGTAGTACAACTTATATGCCAGCTGCTTGATGAGCTATGCCCTTATTCTACTTATATACCCCACTGTACTTTAATTACTTCAGTTGTAGATCGTCTTGGCCATGATCAGCGCTATGCTATTGATGCAAGTAAAATAAGTCAGGAGTTAGGATGGAAACCTCAAGAGAGTTTCCATACTGGGCTAAGAAAAACGGTTCAATGGTATTTAGATAATTTGCCTTGGTGCCAGCGAGCAATGAAGGGCCATAATTGCCGAGAGCGTTTGGGTATTAGGATATAAAGGTATGCGTAAGGGGATTGTGCTTGCCGGGGGGTTGGGAACCCGCTTGTACCCAGTCACACAGCCTATTTGTAAACAACTCCTACCCATCTATGATAAACCGATGATTTATTACCCGCTTTCTGTGTTGATGTTAGCAGGTATTCGGCAGATTTTAGTAATCTCTACCCCCCAAGATTTACCCCGCATTGAGCAGCTGCTAGGAGATGGTTGCCAGTGGGGCTTAAATTTTTCTTATCAAATTCAGCCTCGGCCAGAGGGGATTGCGCAGGCTTTTATTCTTGCCAAAAACTTTATTAAAGGAAGCGCTTGCGCTTTAGTGCTTGGAGATAATATTTTTCATGGTGATGATTTATCCGTGCTGTTAAAGGGCGCAGCTAAACGCGGCTCTGGCGCTACCATTTTTTCCTATCCAGTTCGAGATCCAGAACGCTATGGTGTGATTGAATTTGGAATTGGGGGTAAGGTGTTAAGTATTGAAGAAAAACCCGCTGTAGCTAGATCCCGTTATGCCGTGACAGGTCTATATTTTTATGATGAGCAGGTGGTGGAAATAGCTGAATCTTTAGTACCTTCTGCTCGAAAGGAGTTGGAAATTACGGATATTAATCGGCATTATTTAAGAGAAGGAAAATTATTTGTGGAGATCATGAGTCGGGGTATGGCTTGGTTAGATACGGGTACCCATGATTCTCTGCTGGAGGCTGCCTTATTTATTTATACCATTGAAAAACGTCAAGGGCTAAAGATTGCCTGCCCGGAAGAAATTGCTTATCGCATGAGCTATATTAGTGCTGAGGATCTGGAGCGTTTAGCCAGACCGCTGCAAAAAAGCGGTTATGGAGATTATCTGCTGAGTTTACTCAATGAGAAGGTCTATCCATTTTAAATGAAAATTATACTCACCCAGATTCCCGATGTTCTAGTCATAGATCCTACAGTTTTTAATGATGAGCGAGGGTTTTTTCTCGAGAGTTATAATCAGGCAGTTTTTAACACCATAACGGGTCTTCAAGCGCAGTTCGTGCAAGATAATCATTCTTGCTCGAAAAAGCATGTTCTTCGGGGTTTGCATTATCAGATTCAGCAACCTCAGGGTAAGTTGGTACGGGTAATCGTGGGTGAAGTTTTTGATGTTGCTGTTGATTTACGGCGAAGCTCTTCAAGTTTAGGTCAGTGGGTTGGCTGCTATCTTTCCGCAGAGAATAAGCAGCAGTTGTGGATACCGGCTGGATTTGCTCACGGGTTTTTAGTATTGAGCGATTATGCCGAGCTTTTATATAAAACCACGGATTATTACGCCCCAGAGCAAGAGCGTTGTATTTATTGGAATGATCCCGATCTTGCCATTGCATGGCCTTTAAAAGGATCGCCCCTTATTTCTGCTAAAGATCAGGTAGGCAGAGTTTTTAAAGCAGCAGAATTATTTTCATGAACAATGCCTGTAAACGGATACTGGTGATTGGTGCCCATGGCCAAGTAGGTTGGGAGTTACAACGAGCATTAGCGCCTTTAGGTGAAGTCATTGCATTAGATCAAGATGATCTGAATCTTACCCACATAGACAATATTCCATCTACGCTGGCTAAAATTCAACCTAATGTGATTGTAAATGCAGCCGCTTATACCGCCGTAGATAGGGCGGAAGAGGAGCCTGAGCAGGCAATGGTAATTAATGGGCATGCTCCTAAAATTCTAGCTGAAGAAGCTTGCCAGCGAGGGGCGGCGTTGATTCATTATTCCACGGATTATGTTTTTGATGGCCAGAAGGATTCTCCTTATCGTGAAATAGATATTCCACGGCCTATTAATGTATATGGTCAAACTAAGCTGGTAGGTGAACAGGCTATAGCGGCTGTAGGGGGCGCTTATCTAATTCTGCGCACGAGTTGGATATATGGATTAAGAGGCCATAATTTTTTGCTGACTATGCAGCGTTTAGCGCAAGAAAGGGAAGTGATTCAGGCTGTGGATGATCAATTTGGTGCGCCTACTTGGAGTCGCTTAGTAGCAGAGGGAACAGCCCAGATTATTGCTCAGGGACGGGGTCAAATAGTGGATTATATTAGGGAACGGGCTGGGATTTACCACCTAAGCTGTCAGGGAAAAGCTTCTTGGTATAATTTTGCTCAGGCCATTTTAGATCACCTAAACCCAGCAGTAAAACTAGAACCCATCTCAACTTCAAATTATCCTACTTTGGCTCAGCGTCCTGCTTTTTCTTGTTTGGATAATAACCATATCCGAGGCATTTTTGGAATTCAGTTGCCAGATTGGAAGACAGCACTAGCGCTTGCAGTGGATTCTTAAACTGTGCAGCACAAGATAATCGGGTTACTGGCTCTGTTAAATTATGTATAGCCAAGAAATTTTGAAGGCTTTCTTTAATCTTAGCGAGTAGAAATAAAGTTACTGTAATTTATTTTTACACTAATTCGTCAGTATTATTTACAAAAAACAAAGGGTTAGCGCCTTATAGCGCTAAAGGAGCTATTTATTAATCAAATAGTTAGCTATGAGGAATATTTTTTGTATACTTTAATTACTGAGAAGATTTAGCTTCTCAGTATCATTTGCTGTTTAGTTAGTAAAGCGGTTAATGAGGGAAGGTGAGTATGAACAATAAAAATAGCTTCAGGGTAGTGATGATGGCTATAGCGGCCAGCCTCAGTGTAATGACTGCGCAAGCCGCAACGCAACCGTCAATAATAAGTAATGGTTCAGAAGTTCAAATTTCTCCCCAAAATGTGGGCGGACAATTTAATATAGATTGGGCAGGCGAGACTAAATCTAGTGACATCTTATCAATAACCAGTAATTGGAAAGTGGAGTCTTTTAGTGGTCCAAGTAATGGTGAAGAGGATTTAGAATTAGAAGGTAGTATTGATAACACTACTAAGACTACAAGCTCGCTTACTCAGGCAGCTATTATGTCGTTTGGGTTTGCGACCGATCCTAGCGTCACTAAAGAAAGTATTTCCGGGGGCACGGTCTTTAACAACGTCAGTGCTGGAAATGGTCCAAACCAGACTGTTCCTGGAGGCTTTAAGGATATTGATGTGTGTATTTATGCAGATGGATGTTCGGGAGGGAAGATTCAAACGGGCCTGCAGGCGGGTGAGTCAGATTCTTTTACACTAAACCTTCAGGGTGATTTTGGTGATTCGGTAACGCTTTCAACTTTTCCGGTTAAATTTCAAACGAATGAAGGTTCCTTTGAGTTTGGGGGAACTCCATCATTACCAGGGTCTTCAACGCCACCGGTAGTTCCAGTAACCCCAGTACCTGAGCCAAACATGCTGCTGCTCTTTAGTACCGGTCTGCTGAGTCTGGGGCTTATTAGCTACCGTCGTCGGCTTTAAAGAAAGTTTGAAAGTTTTGTAAGAAATTAGACACCGGCTTCAAGCCGGTGTCTAGTTTTGGAGATAGGTGGTGGGCGATGCTGGGATTGAACCAGCGACCCCTGCCGTGTGAAGGCAGTGCTCTCCCCCTGAGCTAATCGCCCTGATAATGATGCTAAAACAAATTCTACGGCTAGATCTCACTTAGGTCAATTGAAAAAGGCAGGTAGCTATTGTGGTATCTGATTTACGTGCTGAAGCTCTAGGACAATGGTTAAGTAGAGATCTGGGGCTGATGAATTACCAGATGACGATAGCTTCGGGGGATGCTAGCTTCCGACGCTATTTCCGCTTGCGCCGGAAGGATATAAGTTTGATTGTTATGGATGCTCCACCAGAGCGCGAAAACCCTAGTGCTTTTATCTATCTTGCAAATGAGCTTAGTAAATTAGGATTGAATGTACCTAAAGTTTTAGCCCAAGATTTAGCACAAGGTTTTTTGCTACTGAGTGATTTAGGGGAGCACCAATATTTAAATCGCTTAAATTCTAATAGTGCTCAGAGGCTTTATGGAGATGCTTTAGCCGCCTTGCTGATACTTCAGAGTGAAGGTGCTGGAGTCCTAAATCTGCCCCTTTATACCCGGGATTTGTTAATAAAAGAGATGAAATTATTTGGTGATTGGTATCTAGGACAGCATTTAAATGTTCAGATAGAGACGGCGCTAGATAACCTATTTAAGATATTAGCAGATTCCGCCCTTGATCAGCCTCAGGTGCCCGTCCACCGAGATTATCACTCCCGTAATCTCATGGTGACGGAGAAAGATAATCCCGGAATTTTAGATTTTCAAGACGCGGTTAAAGGCCCAGTAACTTATGATTTAGTTTCTTTATTGCGTGATTGCTATATTGCTTGGCCGCAAGAGAAGGTAGTAGATTGGCTTTATGATTATCAGCAGGCCGCTATGCGATTAAAAATCCTTGTAGCGGTAAGGCCATTAGAATTTATGCGCTGGTTTGATTGGATGGGGGTACAACGGCACCTGAAGGCCATTGGAATTTTTACGCGCTTAAATTACCGGGATGGTAAATCAGGTTATCTTAAAGATATCCCAAGAATTTTAAGTTATTTGAGTATTGTGGCTAATCAATATAGTGAGCTAGCTGATCTGGCTGAATTATTACGAGAATTGCCTAAACCAAAGGTAATAGAATGAAGGCTATGAT
Organism: Candidatus Nitrosoglobus terrae; assembly: GCF_002356115.1. Taxonomy (NCBI): domain Bacteria; kingdom Pseudomonadati; phylum Pseudomonadota; class Gammaproteobacteria; order Chromatiales; family Chromatiaceae; genus Candidatus Nitrosoglobus; species Candidatus Nitrosoglobus terrae. The sequence continues at coordinate 1,696,448 of NZ_AP014836.1, read as the reverse complement.
TTTAGCTGCTGGGCGTGGTGAGCGAATGCGGCCATTAACTGATTTTACCCCTAAGCCGTTGCTTCAGGTAGGATTTAAGTGCCTTATTGAATATCTGATTGAGTCTTTGGCAAAAGCTGGATTTACTGATTTGGTAATTAATCATGCTCATCTAGGCAGCCAGATTGAAGAACGATTGGGAGATGGTAAGCGCTATGGGGTTCAAATTTGCTATTCCCCTGAAAGTAGTAATGGGTTAGAGACTGGAGGTGGCATTTTTCAGGCACTGCCCTTATTAGGGAAAGAGCCATTTTTAGTAGTTAATAGTGATATTTGGACGGATTATCCTTTTGCTAGAGTGCGGTTAATTCCTGAGGGGTTAGCCTATCTGATCTTAGTCAATAATCCTGATTATTACCCTCAAGGGGATTTTACATTGTTAGGAAAGCAAGTCAGGGTGGAGGGAGGCGATAAACTGACGTTTAGTGGTATCGGGGTTTATCATCCTGATTTATTTACTTGTTGCTGTCCTAGCCGGTTTCCTTTAGCGCCCTTACTGCGGGGCGCTGCTGATCAAAATTTAGTCACAGGCGAGCACTACCAAGGCCAATGGTACGATATTGGTACCCCAGCACGTTTATTTAATTTAAGAAAACGGTTAAGTTAAGCGTCATTGTTTTTTGATGGATTACTTTGATCACTGGCTATTAGCCGTTCTAATAAGGCTTTTTGGGTGTGGAGACGATTTTCAGCCTCATCCCAGACGACACTTTGGGGGCCATCAATCACCTCAGCAGCTACTTCTTCACCTCGGTGAGCGGGCAGGCAATGCATGAAAATAGCCTCTTTTTTAGCTAAGGCCATGAGGCCTTTATTGACTTGGTAGCTGGCGAAAACTCGGAGTCTCTGTTGTTTCTCCGCCTCTTGCCCCATGCTAGTCCATACATCCGTTACTACTAAATCGGCATTTACTACTGCTTCTCGTGGGTCTGTTACAATCTGAACCTTTTTGCTAGCTGCTTGTAAAACGCTAGGATCAGGCCCATACCCTGCAGGAGTAGCAATGTGTAATTTAAAGTCAAATTGGCAGGCTGCACTAATATAAGAATGGCACATATTATTACCGTCCCCTACCCAAGCGACAGTTCGTCCCTGAATACTCCCTCGATGTTCAAAATAGGTTTGGATATCAGCCAGTAGTTGACAAGGGTGATAACGATCTGTCAGTGCATTAATGACAGGGACCTTGGAGTAGGTGGCAAAATTTTCTAGCGCTGATTGGGAGAAGGTGCGAATCATTAGGCAATCCACCATTCGAGAAAGAACACGAGCCGTATCAGCTATAGGCTCTCCACGTCCAAACTGGGTATCTCGATGGGAGAGAAAGATAGCATTGCCCCCAAACTGGGTCATAGCCACCTCAAAAGACACTCGGGTGCGCGTGGAGGATTTTTCAAATAGCATTCCCAGCGTTTTATTTTTCAGTGGCTCATAAATTTTCCCTGACCGCTGTAGAGCTTTAAGATTAATTGCGCGTTGAATAAGCTGCTTAAGCTCATCAGCTGATAAATCAAATAACGTCAAAAAATGTTGTATTGCCATAGCAATTTCTCGGGTTACTTCGAATTTTGAGAATCCTTAAGAAATGCCCTGATAAGCTTATTTATCCTCTCTACGATGGTATCTGCCTCTTTATCGCTTATGATTAGCGGGGGAAGTAGGCGTATCACATTACCTGCAGTTACGTTAAGAAGCAATCGCTCTTCTAAGGCGGATTTCATTAGTGTGGTGCAGGGTCGATCTAGTACTATTCCTATCATTAAACCTTGGCCACGAATCGCCTGAACCTCAGGTAGATCTCGTAGGGATTTTTGGAAAGATTCCAACATTCTTTGGCCTAATTGGCTGGCTCTTTGTGCTAAGTTCTGCTGCTCAAGGGTCTCCAATACTGCTAAAGCAGCGCGACAGGCCAATGGATTACCGCCGCAAGTAGAACCATGGCTGCCAGGTTGTATTACTCGAGCCGCTTCACCTCGGGCTAGACAGACACCAATAGGGATCCCATTACCGAGACTTTTAGCAAGTGTTATCACATCTGGTTGTGATTGACTATGTTGGAATGCAAACCAGCGGCCAGTACGGCATAAGCCTGTTTGAACCTCATCTAGCATCATAAGCCAGCTTTGGCTGTTGCAAATTGCACGAATTTGATCTAGATAGTTATTAGTTGGAACGATAATTCCGCCTTCACCTTGGATAGGTTCAAGGAGAACAGCTACGATCTCTTTGCGGGTCTGCTCTGGTAATGCTTCTAAGGCGGATGAATCGTCATAAGGAATTCGGATAAAATTCTGAACTAAGGGCTCAAAACCTGCTTGGACTCTGGCATTTCCAGTAGCGCTTAGGGTGGCTAGCGTACGTCCGTGGAAGCTGCCTGTCATAACAACAATTTTTGGATTGCTAATCCCCCGGCCATGTCCATAGCGGCGGGCAATCTTAAGCGCTGCTTCATTGGCTTCAGCGCCTGAGTTAGCAAAAAAAGCACGCTCCATTCCAGCCAAAGCATTTAACTTAGTGGCTAACGCTTCCTGTAAGGGGATACGGTAAAGATTAGAGGTATGAAGCAAATGCCCTACTTGATCATTGATTGCTTGGGCAATAGCAGGGTGTGCATGGCCAAGACCACAAACCGCAACACCTGCCAGTGCATCTAGATACTCATTGCCAGCGCTATCCCATAACCGAGCTCCTTCTCCTCGGCTAAAAGCTACAGGTAGGCGAGCGTAAGCAGACATTAGTGGCTCATTCATTGTGGTTCTATCATAAACATAAATAACGATATATCAACCTAATAAAAATAAGGAGGGCAGCTCGATAGAGCTGCCATAAGCTAAGTTAGAGAGAAATTTCTATTCATGGTAAATGAAAGAAGTTCATTTTTGTATTTATTATATGAGCTTATCTTATTTCTAGAGATAAAAAAATGTGTTTGCTATATTAATCTTAAATTAACGAAGTTAGTCAGCTAGATTTTTAGCGGCAAAATCCCAATTTACGAGCTTCCAGAAAGATTCTAGATATTTTGCTCTAGCATTACGATAATCAATATAGTAGGCATGCTCCCAGACATCGCAGGTGAGTAAGGGAATTCTCCCTTCTGTTAAAGGGTTACCGGCATTACTTGTGGCTGTAATTTCTAGAGAACCATTAGGATTTTTGACTAACCAAGCCCAACCAGAACCAAAAAGAGTGATGGCTGTCTGGCTAAATTTTTCTTTAAATTCAGTAAAAGAGCCAAATTTTTGCGTGATAGCATTCATCAAGGCACCCTCAGGTTCACCTCCTCCTTGTGGGGCTAAAGAATTCCAATAGAAGGTATGATTCCATACTTGGGCGCTATTATTAAAAATAGGGCCAGAGGCTTTAGTGATAATTTCCTCTAAAGGTGCCCGCTCAAATTCAGTTCCAAGGATAAGTTTATTAAGATTATCTATATAGGTTTGGTGGTGTTTACCATAATGATATTCAAGTGTTTCTTTGGAAATATGTGGCTCTAAGGCGTTCATAGCGTAGGGGAGTTTCGGTAAACTATGAGTCATATCCAATCTCCTTTCTTGTATGGGTTATTTTGAGGATCAACGTATGTAGTAAATATTTAAGTGTAGTCTAAAGAAGCACGGATAAGGATTTCAAGCGTTATTTATAATTCTGCACTTAGTGCATTTAGCTACTGTCTAAATTTACTCTTATGTGATAATTAAAGTGTTACTTTGATTGTATTAGTAACTCAATAACTCGTAATATCTAACAAAGCTTATTATAGGTTAATATTTACTTAGCATTAATCAAAAGATCTCTCGCTAGCCATTAGATCCATAAAATCGGAATAAGCCAGTTAAAATTTACTAAATCTATAATGACATAATATTTTGGAGATATAACCATGAGTATAATGGAACAGATCAAAGAAACGATAGAATCAAGCCCAGTGGTCTTATTTATGAAAGGAACACCTCAATTTCCTCAGTGTGGTTTCTCTGCTAGGGCTGTGCAAATATTACAAGCTTGTGGCGCAGAGTTTACTCATGTGGATGTACTTGCCAATCCAGAGATCCGGGCTAATTTACCTCAATATTCTAATTGGCCAACCTTCCCTCAGTTATATATTAATGGCGAATTAGTTGGGGGTTGTGATATTGCTATAGAGCTGTTTGAAAAGGGGGAGTTACAAAAAATGATGCAAACGGCTACAGCTAACCCTTGAGAGGCGGTTTTATTTTAGCTGTAATGTTGAGTTAATTGGATACTCGTAGACAGATCGTAAGCATATAGCTTATAAGTGCTATGCTAGTATTACTACAGTGGCTAGATTTATTTTATAGTTATTTATATTCACTAGGTTTCTCTTTATCGAATATGCCCTTAGGAGGAATTGGGCTGGCTTATGGGTAAGTTATATCCAGATGAGGGGAATAAGGATATCTTTGCAATTGGTGTGGCAAAGCCAAAGATCAAGCCTCCATCAATGTATAAGGTGGTCATGCTAAATGACGATTACACGCCGATGGAGTTTGTAGTTAAAATATTACAGACTTTTTTTGCTATGAATCTAGAACAAGCAACACGTATTATGTGGCAAGTGCATATAGAAGGCCAAGGGATTTGTGGTGTATTTACCTACGAGATCGCGGAGACAAAGATGGCTCAGGTAAATGAGTATTCCGTGAATAACCAGCATCCGCTAAAGTGCATCTTGGAGAAGGCATAATGAAAAATTTTATCAAGCTGCAAGCTGATCTAGATTAAGGGGATGCGGGTAGGAGTGGTATTCTAGAAGGATATTAATGATTCTATAGGTTTTAAATTTATGTCTAGCCTGCCTGATAGTGAGGTAATTGCTCATGTTGAGTAGGGATCTGGAAGCAAGCCTAAATCAAGCTTTTAAGGGCGCGCGGGAGAAAATGCACGAATTTCTCACTGTAGAGCACCTTTTGCTAGCTATGCTAGATAATCCAGCAGCAGTCGCTGTATTACGAGCTTGTGGGGTAAGTTTGCATCAATTAAAGAAAGAAATAACAGATTTTCTCAATGAAACCACCCCTTTGCTACCAATTAAGGAAGGCCGAGATACTCAACCAACCTTAGGATTCCAGCGAGTATTACAGCGGGCAGTGCTTCAAGTTCAATCCTCTGGGCAAAAAGAGGTTACTGGCGCTAACGTATTAGTTGCGATCTATGGAGAGCAGCAGTCTCAAGCAGTTTATTTTCTCAAGCGTCAGCATACAACTCGATTAGATATTGTGAATTACCTCTCCCATGGCATTAGCAAAGTTAATCCTCAAGGTAGCAGTGGAGAGTCAGCTGGGGCTTCGGAGGAGGCGGAAACAACGGGAGTAGAGGTTTCTGGGCAAAATCCATTAGAAACCTATGCCGTCAACCTTAATCGGTTAGCAGTGCAAGGAAAGATCGATCCCCTCATAGGGCGCTATACAGAGTTAGAACGTACTATCCAAATCCTATGTCGGAGGCGTAAGAACAATCCTTTATTTGTCGGTGAGGCTGGCGTAGGTAAAACGGCTTTGGCTGAAGGGTTAGCACGGAAAATTATTGAAGGAGATATTCCTGAGGTTTTGCTGGGTTGTACGATTTACAGTTTAGATATGGGCGCTTTAGTAGCTGGGACTAAATACCGTGGTGATTTCGAAAAGCGCTTAAAGGGTATCTTGGCGCAACTTAAAAAAGAGAAGGGTGCCATTCTTTTTATTGATGAAATTCACACCGTTATTGGTGCTGGTTCAGCCTCTGGTGGAGCAATGGATGCCTCTAACCTAATTAAGCCCATGCTATCTTCAGGTGAGCTAAAATGTATTGGTTCTACTACTTATCAAGAATACCGTAGTGTTTTTGAGAAAGATCGGGCTTTAGCACGTCGCTTCCAGAAGATTGATATTTTAGAGCCTTCAGTAGAGGAAACAGTACAAATTCTACGAGGATTGAAATCTCGCTTGGAGGAGCACCATAAGGTTAAGTTCTCTCAGGCGGCACTTCGTGTTGCTGCTGAATTATCAGCCCGTTACATCAATGATCGCTATCTTCCAGATAAAGCCATTGACGTGCTTGATGAGTGTGGTGCTAGCCAACAGCTATTAGCACTGGCTAGGCGCAAAAAAATCATTGGAGTACAGGATGTACAGTTTGTAGTTGCTAAAATGGCACGTATCCCGCCAAAGCATATTTCAACCTCTGATAAGGAGAGTTTAGCTAATCTGGAAGCAAATCTTAAGCGGGTTATTTTTGGCCAAGATGAGGCTATTGAAGTATTAGGTTCGGCCATTAAGATGTCTCGATCTGGTTTGGGAGATATCAATAGACCTGTAGGCTCCTTTCTTTTTACTGGCCCTACGGGGGTCGGTAAGACAGAAATTACTCGTCAACTGGCTCATATTTTGGGTATTGAGCTTATTCGTTTTGATATGTCCGAGTATATGGAGCGCCATACGGCCTCTCGTCTTATTGGAGCCCCGCCAGGTTATGTTGGGTATGAGCAAGGGGGGTTGCTTACCGAGGCTATTTGCAAGAATCCCCATGCGGTTTTACTGCTTGATGAGATCGAAAAGGCTCATCCCGATGTATTTAATTTGCTACTACAGATCATGGATCATGGTACTCTGACTGATAATAACGGGCGTAAAGCGGATTTTCGTAATGTGATTTTAGTAATGACTTCTAATGTGGGCGCTCAAGAGATTAGCCGAGCATCCATAGGATTCACCGAGCAGGATCATTCTAACGACGCAGTAGAAGTCATTAAGCGAATATTTAGCCCTGAGCTCCGTAATCGGCTGGATGCGATTGTCCAATTTAAGGCTTTGAGCGAGTTCTCTATTGGTAGAGTAGTCGATAAGTTTATAATAGAGCTAGAGTTACTACTACAGGATAAGAATGTTGTCCTTAAGGTAAGTGATATTGCTCGAATCTGGTTGGCTAATCGAGGTTATGATAAGAAGATGGGTGCCCGCCCTATGACTCGTTTTATTCAAGAAAAAATTAAAAAACCCTTAGCAGATGAGTTATTATTTGGTAAGTTAGTCAATGGAGGTTATGTTACAGTGGATGTAATAGAAGATGAGCTTCAGCTTGCCTATCAAAATGATCAAAGCTAAAAAACGCATTATCTTACTGCCATACTTTTGGCGCTAATTCATCGATTGTCTTAGGCTTTTTACTCTAGCCAGCTTTTCTAGCCCTAGTAATTATGTTATAAAGTTACACTCTAGACATAGCCGGGGTTTTTTATGTCCCAGAGTGATATCTTAGCTCCCTTTAAGGAGCCCAAACATGATCATCTACGTTGTATCCACAATGCATTAGCAGTAGCGGAAAAAACTTGCGCTAGTAGGGGATTGCGTTTAACTAAGCTACGGCGACGGGTTTTAGAATTAGTTTGGAATCGCCACAGATCTATTAAAGCCTATGATATTCTTGAGCACTTACACCAAGAGTACCAGAGAGCGGCCCCTCCTACAGTTTATCGCGCCCTAGATTTTTTACTACAAGCTGGCTTAATTCATCGAGTGGAAACGCTTAATGCTTATATAGGCTGTGGTAACCCAGAGCGGCCTCATATTGGTCAATTTTTACTATGCCGGCACTGTGGTACTGTAGCTGAATTAGATGCCCCAGAGATTACCGATATCCTTGTTAGGGAAGCGAACAATTTAAGCTTTCAGACAGATTGCCAAACGGTAGAGATCCGAGGGTTATGCCCCCAATGTAGCGGGGTTTAGATAGGAGTGAAGATCGGTTATAGCAGCATATTTTACCTAGTAATATTTTTAGGCTGGAGTGGTAGCAATGCTCACGCCACAGATTCTTTTTCTGTCTTTGTTAGCCTATTACCTCAAAAATATTTTGTAGAGCGTATCGGCGGTAGCCGAGTCCAAGTATCAGTAATGGTAGAGCCGGGGCGGAGTGAGGAAATTTATGAGCCTACACCAAAACAGATGATAAGGTTAGCTCAAGCAAAATTTTATTTTCGCATTGGTATGCCTTTTGAGGATATTTGGCTCAAATCAATTGTTAAGGCAAACCCAAATATAAAAGTAATAGACTGCCGACAAGATATACCTTTGTTGTTTACGCCTATAGCTAGTATGGATAGGGATAATCACCATGGGGCAGTAGATCCTCATATTTGGACTAGCCCGCCGCTGGTAAAGATTATGGCGGTGCATATTAGAGACGTACTCGTTGAAAGCGATCCGGATTATAGCCATCAATTTGAGAAAAACTACCAAGATTTTATTCAAGATCTTGATAAACTTGATCAGTTTATCCGTAGAACCCTATCAGGACTAAGTCATCATCGTTTTATGGTTTTTCATCCTGCATGGCGTTATTTCGCCCATACTTATGGGCTTGAAGAGATTGCCATTGAATATGCAGGTAAAGATCCTGGGGCTAAATCCTTATCGGCACTTATTATGTTAGGTCGTCAAGAAGGTATTCGAACTATCTTTGTGCAGAAACAGTTTAGCCAAGCTAATGCAGAGTTAGTGGCTCGCGCTATTGGCGCTGATGTTATTAGTTTAGATCCCCTTGCTGAAGATTACGATAATAATCTGCGTTATGTCGCCACCGTGTTGGCAAGAGCATTAAAATGAAGCTGGTTTCTATTAAAAATGTTTGTTTTTCTTATATCGGCCCCTTAGTACTAGATCACATTAATCTTGAAGTGTCTCGTGGCGAGTTTCTTGGTTTAGTAGGCCCTAATGGAGGCGGAAAAAGTACGTTGCTTAAGATTATCTTAGGGCTACTAAAGCCCTTATCTGGCCGAGTATTAGTACTAGGGTTACCCCCTGAACAAGGCCGATCAGCAATAGGTTATGTGCCACAGCATACTGCCTTTGTTGATAATTTCCCCATTACGGTAGAAGACGCTGTACTCCAAGGACGTTTGGGTAAAACTAAGATTATAGGCGGCTATACTCACAAAGATCGTATATTTGCACGACATGCCATGGAACAGATGGAAATTTTGAGGTTGAGTAATCGTTCTTTAGCTGATCTCTCTGGAGGGCAGCGTCAACGAGCATTGATTGCTCGGGCTTTAGCCGTAGGGCCAGAAATTCTGATCTTGGATGAACCTACTGCCCATGTAGATTTACGGCTAGAGGAGAATTTTTTTCGTTTGCTTGAGCAGCTGAACAAAGAGATGACTATTATAGTGGTTTCTCACGATATAGGTTTTATTTCACATTATGTTAGCCGAGTCGCTTGTCTTAATCAGACTTTGGTGTGTCATGAAACGGCAGCCATTAGCGGAGAGATGATTGAACAGCTCTATGGTGCCAATATGCATATGATTGATCATATTCATTAACCATGACCTTGTGGGAAGCATTAGTCACTGCAACATTTTTACACCATGCATTAGCGGCAGGAATTCTAGCTAGCTTAGGATGTGGTGTGATGGGAAGTTTTGTAGTGGTAAAGCGGATTGGTTTTCTAGCCGGAGGTATTGCTCATGCGGTTTTAGGCGGTATGGGGGCTGCCTATTATTTAGGTAAAAACCCGCTTGCAGGTGCTTTGATTGCAGCGTTACTAGCAGCATTACTTATTGGCTGGGTGAATCAAAGGTGGCAGGAACGAGAGGATACTTTAATTAGCGCGCTCTGGTCTATGGGAATGGCTGTGGGGATTATTTTTATCTCTCAGACCCCTGGCTATAACATTGATCTGATGAGTTACTTATTTGGCAATATCCTGATGGTGTCACAAGAGCAACTTTATCTAATGATAGCTGTAGATGCCGTCATTATTTTTACGGTAACCTTGTTTTATAAACAATTTCTAGCGATTAGTTTTGATGAAGAGTTTGCGCGTCTTCGAGGGGTTCCCGTAACATTTTTCTATTTATTATTACTTTGCATGGTAGCCCTTACCGTGGTGCTTTTAATTCAAATAGTGGGTTTAATTTTAGTGATTGCGTTATTAATGTTACCCGCTGCTATTGCTGGGCAATATATGCGCTCATTGGCGAGGATGATGTTGTTAGCTGCCATTTTGGGCACCTTATTTACTAGCGCCGGCATTGTTATTTCTTATGAACCTGATTTTCCTGTTGGGCCTACTATCGTATTAGTAGCAGGAGGAGCTTATCTGTTTTCTACTTTAAGCATAGGGTTACGTCAGCATTGGCGGATTAGACGTTGAAAAGGAAGATTCGTGCATTAGTTCTTAAAAGCTGCGCTGCTACTTGCGTTTTCTGAGCTCCTATTTTTATTTCTGCAATCGCTTCCATAAAAAAAGCGAAGTCCAGCACGCTGTCCAAGTGAGAATGTCAGCCTGCCGTCAGGTCTTGACTGTCCCTGAATGTTATTTCAAGTTTTCTTAGAATCTCATGAACCCAAAAGCTAGGTATTAAATTATAGAGGTCATCCGATATATGTTTTTTCATTACTGATTCTCGGAAGCTTGAAGTTCAACACGGCGATTCCGCGCCCGACCTTTCTCAGTAACGTTAGAAGTAATTGGGTGTTCTTCGCCATACCCGATGGCTCTCATTCTAGATTGCATAATACCATTGGAGGCCAAGTAACCCATCACTGATTTAGCTCGTGATTGGGAGAGGCTTTTATTGTAATCTGCGCTACCTAGGTTATCTGTATGACCTTTAATGGTGATATCTAAATTTGGGTGACTGCGTAGAGAATCTGCAATCTTAGTAAGTATCTCTTGTGCGCCTACAGTAAGATGAGTTGAATCAGGTTCAAAATTGACTCCTTTAAGTACAATAGGAGCGGGGCAGCCATTTTTATCCACTGTAGTGCCTGAGGGTGTATCTGGGCATCGATCACTACTATCTAGGATACCATCCTGATCGCTATCTAGAGGGCAGCCTGTTTCATCAACCTTTGTGTTAATAGGGGTATCAGGGCACTGATCGGCATCATCTAGAATACCATCGTGATCACTATCTAGGGAGCAGCCCGCTTCATTGGTATTAGTACATAGATCAGTATTATCTGGGGGATCATCATCTAGAGGGCAGCCTATTTCATCAACCGTTGTACTAGCAGGGGTACTAGGGCATTGATCGGCATCATCTAGAATACCATCGTGATCACTATCCAGCATGGTTGCTGCAGCAGGTGTTGAATCGTGATCGCTATCTAATGTAGTTGCCTTAAAAGGAGTTGAACGACAGATAGTCCACGTTATTACTTGGCCATTAAGCGCATTTTCACCATTTGCTTCCATGACAGCACACGGTGGCCAGTTTCGGTGAGGCGCATATAGAGGGCGATTTTCTACCTCTGATTGAGCTAAGCTATCTAAGCTATGGGTAGTAGTAAACAGTATTAATACAATTACTATTGTATAAACTATAGTGTTCTTATGATTCATGGACTCTTCGTTTTTCTAAGCACCATGCCTAAGAGATGTGAAATTTCGCTCCTAGCCTAGCTAATATTATATCTAAGTAATAATGATAATCTCCAATCAGTTGCTCCAATTTCAACGAAGAAGATAGCACAGGCGCAGATATTGCTTATTTACTCCCAGCTCAATGCGCCGCCCGTTTGATATTCGATTACTCGTGTTTCAAAGAAGTTTTTTTCTTTTTTAAGATCTAAAATTTCAGACATCCAAGGAAAAGGATTATTAGCCCCAGGATATTGTTCTGTTAACCCAATTTGGGTGCAACGACGATTAGCAATAAATTGAAGATATTCAGCAAAGGTGGCCGCGTTGAGACCTAGTACACCACGAGGCATGGTGTCTCTAGCGTATTGAGTTTCTAACTCTACAGCTTCTTTAATCATATCTAATACATCTTGCTGAAAGTTAGTTGTCCATAAATGAGGATTTTCAATTTTAATTTGATTAATCACATCAATTCCAAAATTCATATGCATGGACTCATCGCGCATAATGTACTGGAATTGCTCGGCTATGCCCGTCATCCTCCCTCGCCGTCCCATTGAAAGTATTTGTACGAATCCTACATAGAAAAAAATACCTTCGAAGATTACATAGAAAGCAATTAATTCTCGCAGTAATTTTTGGTCGTTCCCTGTCGTACCAGTGTGGAAGTGGGGATCGGCTAGGTATTGAGTAAACGGTAAAGCCCATTCAGCCTTTCGGGCTACTGCAGGTACCTCTCGGTACATGTTAAAGATTTCTCCTTCATCTAATCCCAGAGATTCGACACAATACTGGTAAGCATGAGTATGTAGTGCTTCTTCAAAGGCTTGGCGCAGGAGGTATTGTCGACATTCGGGGTTTGTAATATGCCGGTAGACTGCCAGTACTAAATTGTTAGCAACTAAAGAATCAGCAGTTACGAAAAATCCTAGGTTACGCTTAATAATCGTACGCTCATCTTCGCTTAAACCATGAGTGTTTTTCCACAAGGCCACGTCCGCATTCATGTTGATTTCTTGCGGCATCCAGTGGTTAGCGCAGGCATTCAGGTATTTATCCCAAGCCCACTGGTATTTAAACGGTACTAACTGGTTAAGATCAGCTCGGCAGTTGATGATGCGCTTATCATCTACTTGAATACGAGCAGCACCTAGCGCGATGTTTTCAAGGCCAGTGACGTGAGTATCAGTAATACTTTCCCTACCAGTTTCAGCGTTTACTTCTGTTTTATTCTGATTAATTAGATTTTTGCTGGCCTTTTCTTGGCTTTTATACACTAAGGATTTTGTAGGAGAAAATACCCAAGTGCTCCCTTTCCTATTCTCAGTTTCTGAAATAGGATCATCCCAATTTAGCATCGATAATTCTTCCTGTGTGCTTTAAGGCACAGTATACAGCCTATAAATAATACAAAAGCATACTATAACACAGGAACGCTTTCTATCGTCTACTGACAAGCTTCGCAGTCCGGGTCTAGGATAGAGCAGGCTGCAGGATTCTCTGATGTTGCCTCAGATATATTATAACCCGATTGCACAGCATTAAGTTTATTTGTTTGATTTAATGTCATTGTGCTTTTTTCTACATGGGTAGCACCCATGGAACGTAAATAATAAGTCGTTTTAAGCCCCCGTACCCAAGCAAGCTGATAGAGGTTATCAAGTTTCTTACCACTTGGCTCGGCCATATAGAGATTAAGGCTTTGGGCTTGATCAATCCATTTTTGACGCCTAGAGGCTGCTTCCACTAACCAGCGCGGATCGATTTCAAAAGCAGTAGCATATAAGGGTTTAAGATCTTGGGGTATACGGTCAATTGCTTGTACGCTACCATCAAAGTATTTTAGGTCATTGACCATGACTTCATCCCATAAACCTAGTACTTTAAGATCCTGTACTAAGTAAGGATTAATGACTGTAAATTCTCCAGAGAGATTAGATTTTACAAATAAATTCTGATAAGTAGGCTCAATGGATTGGCTAATACCACAGATATTAGAAATAGTAGCTGTTGGGGCAATAGCCATACAATTGGAATTACGCATACCTATTGTTTTAACTTGTTCTCGTAAACTATTCCAATCTAAAGTTTGAGATCGATCCTGCTGTAGGTAATCTCCACGACCTTCAACCAGCAAATCAATAGAATCAAAAGGTAGAATCCCTTTGCTCCAGAGAGAGCCTTCAAAAGTGGGATAGCTGCCTCGCTCTATGGCAAGATGTGTGGAGGCTTGTATAGCATAGTAGCTAATTGCCTCCATAGAACGATCAGCAAACTCTATGGCTGTTTTCGAGGCATAGGGGAGGCGAAGCTTGTAAAGGGCATCTTGAAAACCCATTAACCCTAGACCCACAGGCCGATGGCGCAGATTAGAGCGTCGCGCTGCCGGCACACTATAATAATTATAGTCAATTACATTATCTAGCATGCGCATAGCGATATTAATAGTTTTTTCTAGTTTAGGAAGATTTAGGCCATTTTCGTCTACGTGCTGAGGAAGATTTATAGATCCTAGATTACAAACAGCAATTTCTTCAGCTGAAGTATTCAGTGTTATCTCAGTGCAAAGGTTAGAGGAATGTACTACCCCCTTATGCTGCTGAGGTGATCGTAAATTACAAGGATCTTTGAATGTAATCCATGGATGTCCGGTCTCAAACAGCATGGAAAGCATTTTTCGCCAAAGATCTTTAGCCCGCAGCTTTTTAAAATTTCTGACTTTACCGTGAATTGCTTTTTCTTCGTAGCGAAGATAGGCTGCTTCAAAAGCAAGACCTACTAAATCATGAAGATCAGGAGTTTCATCAGGGGAGAATAAAGTCCATTCATTATCTTCTATAACCCGTTTCATAAATAGATCCGGTACCCAGTTGGCTGTATTCATATCATGGGTGCGGCGACGATCATCTCCAGTGTTCTTGCGTAGCTCTAGGAACTCTTCAATGTCAGTATGCCAAATTTCTAAGTAAGCACAAACGGCTCCTTTGCGTTTACCTCCTTGATTTACGGCCACGGCGGTATCGTTAGCTACTTTCAAAAAAGGAACAACGCCTTGAGATTTACCATTGGTACCTTGAATGTGAGCTCCCATCCCCCGAACTTGCGACCAGTCATTACCAAGGCCACCTGCGTATTTAGAGAGTAGAGCGTTGTCTTTAATAGCGCTGTAGATTCCATCTAAATCGTCAGGCACAGTGGTGAGGTAGCAGGATGAGAGCTGTGGGCGTAAAGTTCCCGAGTTAAATAGGGTTGGGGTACTACTCATAAAATCAAAAGAGGAGAGTAACTCATAGAACTTAATCGCCCATTCTTCTCTTTCAACCTCATTAATCGCTAATCCCATTGCCACTCGCATGAAAAAGGCTTGAGGCAGCTCAAGGCGAGTGCTATCAGTATGAATAAAGTAGCGATCATAAAGGGTTTGCAAACCTAGGTAAGTAAACCGAAAATCCCGTTCTGGTTTTAGCGCTTGGCCTAGAAGTACCAAATCATATTGCGCTAAGCGAGGATCAATGAGTTGGAGTTCAGCACTTTGCTTAATATAGCGTGTAAAGTATTCTGGATAGCGATTAGCCATCTCTTCTTGGGTAGTATAGATTTCAGCGCTATAAATAAAAGAAAGCACTTCCCGGCGCAGGCTATCTAGTAATAAACGAGCGGTGACATAGCTGTAACTAGGATCCTTTTCAATGAAGGTACGGGCGCTCATTACGAGTGCTCTTTCTATATCCTTCGTAGTAAGCCCATCAAAGAGGTTGCGCAAAACTTCATTGAGGATAGCTTGAGGTTTAGTTTCAGGTAGTCCCTTACAGGCCTCTTCTATAATTTGAGTGAGTCGCTTTTTATCAAGCGGTACAAGGCTACCGTCATCCCGTGTGATCCGAATAAGCGGTTCAGCGGTTTTCTTTTTTGTAGTAGCTTGGATTCTCTCCCGTGCTCGTTCTTCTCGATAAAGTACATAAGCTCGGGCTATCTTATATTGCCCATCTCGCATGAGGGCGAGTTCTACTTGATCTTGAATATCTTCAATATGGACGGTACTACCTGTTTCTAGGCGGCGAGTACAAGCATCAACTACTTGGGCTGCGAGTCCTTCTACGGTTTGATGGATGCGTTTACTACTAGCTGCGCTACTTCCTTCTACTGCTAAGAAAGCCTTGGTGATAGCGACTGTGATTTTGTTGGCATCAAAGCTTGTGACTTTACCATTACGGCGAATGACTTGATATTGGTTTGGCGCTGCGGCTTTAGTATTAGGATTCGTAAGCTCAGCGCTAGAGGCTTGCTTTTGATCAGTTTGGGTAGAGTTACTTAGTTCTGATTTCATTTCAAGCTCCTGTATATTTATGGAGAGAGAGTTTTAACCGCTTCTAACACTTCAGCTACATGACCCTCTACTTTAACTTGGCGCCACTCTTTGCGTAAAACCCCTGCTTTATCGATTAGGAAAGTACTACGCTCTATACCTTTTATTTCTTTACCATACATTTGCTTAGGCTTAATAACGTCAAACAATTGACACGCAGTTTCATCTTGATCCGATAAAAGTTCAAAAGGAAAATTTTGTTGAGCTTTGAACTTTTCATGAGATTCCAAAGTATCTCGAGAGATACCAAAGACAGCCGTATTAAAGGATTTAAACTCATTAAACAGATCTCGGAAATCTTGTCCCTCACAAGTGCAACCTGGGGTGTCATCTTTTGGATAAAAATAAAGGACTACGTTTTGATTTTGTAGCTGAGATAGTTTAAAACTTTTTTTTGAAGTAGAAGGAAGCTCAAAATCAGGGACTACTCTCCCTACTGTTACTTTAGGCATAGGAAATTTATCTCCAACTGTTAGCGGCCTCGAACAGGTTCTAAGACAGCATCTAGGTTCAAGCTATCGCACAGCTCCATAAATTGCTCTCTCAGAGTGACAATAGATAAATTAATCGGTAAGTGTATAATGATGTTTACTGAAAATAAAGGTACTCCCGTATAAGGGGCTAGATAGTGATGGACGTTCATTTCTTTAAGAGAAATATTATGGCTGGAAAAAAAACAAACCAGTTCATAGATAATATTTGGCTGATCCAGCGATATAGTTTCTATAGCATAAGGTATAAATTTACTATCAGTAGGTGGGTATAATTGAGTACGTTTGCTGAGTATGTTTAGTGCTAGACGTTGCCTTAAAGCGGGTAACATAGCTTCTAGCTTAGCTATAGTACTCCAATGGCCGGAGATTAGTAACAATATAGCAAACTCAGCCCCAAGGAGAGTCATGCGACTATCTTCAATACTACAGCCACTATCAAGGATAGCCCTACTTAGATCTCTCAAGAGATCAGGATGATCCTCCCCTATTGCTGAGATAACCAAACATTGATGCATCGTGTATATGTCTCTGCTTATATTGTTCAGGAAAATAGGGCAACTAGCTTAGCTGATTGTGCTGTAGTCGTCATCAATTTAATTTATACATTGATTAAATATAATAAAGCATTGTCTAACAGTTGTGCGTTGTATATTTAGTTAACTTTTTAACTACTACTACTATATTAGAAATATCCCTATGTTTAATGGCAGTATGGTTGCTTTGGTTACTCCAATGTGCTCTGATGGTACTTTAGATTGGGAAAGTTTATATCGGTTAGTAGATTTTCATATAAATAACAAAACTGATGCTATTGTAGCGGTAGGGACTACTGGAGAGTCTGCTACTTTGGATGTAGAGGAGCATATACGGGTTATTCGTGAGATAGTGGATCAAGTTGATGGTCGAGTACCGGTAATTGCTGGAACAGGTGCAAATTGTACTAGCGAGGCGATAGATCTTACCCGCGCAGCTCTAAAGGCTGGGGCTGATGCTTGCTTGCTGGTTACCCCCTATTACAATAGGCCAACCCAAGAAGGGTTATACCTCCATTTTAGAGCTATTGCTGAAGCCGTTCCTATTCCTCAGATTCTTTACAATGTGCCTACCCGAACTGCTTGCGATCTTCTGCCAGAAACAGTAGCGCGTTTGGCTGATATCTCCAATATTATCGGTATTAAGGAGGCCACAGGAGATATGGATCGAGGGCATAAAATTCTAGAACTATGTGGTGAAAAAATCGATCTTTATAGCGGCGATGATAGTACTGCCATGGAATGTATACTAATGGGAGGCCGAGGTACTATTTCGGTGACTGCCAATGTAGCGCCTAAGATGGTGCATGAAATGTGTTCTGCGGCCCTACGGTATGATCGAGAAACTGCAGAAGCCATAAATATTAAGCTAAAGTCTTTATATACTGCCCTGTTTCTTGAAGCTAACCCAATTCCGGTAAAATGGGCTTTATATGAGATGAATCATATTGCTGAAGGCATTCGGTTGCCGTTAACTATTTTATCAGAGTGCTACCGTGAACCATTACGGCAAGCATTACATCAGGCACAGATTTTATAGCAAGCTTATAAATTTAAGTTATATCTACTTGGCTGTGTGTTTAGTGGTGCGTAGCTGGATAGCTTTTATGAGCGTAGCCATAATCATATTGTTGAGTGGCTGTACCGCACTTTCTTCTCTTGATAAACTTGTACCTGATAATACTAAAAAATATCGTCAAGCTAAAGCGTTGCCGCCGCTAGAAGTCCCTCCTGATTTAAGCACTGCTGCTATTCATGATGATATAAAAAATGATAATAGCAGTACAGCGACTTACCTAGAGTACCAAGAACAAGTTCATAATCCTCTTATGGATATTTATGGGGTTAAGCCGGATTTAAAACCTCATATAGAAGGTGAAGGAGAGCAGCGACGATTAGTGGTTCCTGGAATTAGGAAGAAAGTGTGGGAGCAAGTGCGTAATTTTTGGCTTGAAAATGGCCTTCAGATCAAGGCAGAAGATATCCGTATCGGTTTTATGGATGCTATTGGTTCTTCGGAGCAGGATAGTTATCGGGTTCGTATTGAAGAGGGAAAAACACCACAATCTACTATTGTATCTTTAAAGCAGCATATTGCAAATACTAATCCAAGGCAAGAAGATATGGTATTTCGCAGATTGGCTGAATACTTAGGGGCATTACATGCGCAAAATTTAGCTGAGAATAAACAACAGAGCAATCAGCAGACTGATGACATTAATGGTGTTAGCATAGTTGATGAAGGTACAGCCTTACAGGTAGAGCAGGATTTCTCACGTGTTTGGCGTCGAATAGGGCTAGTGCTTGAGCGCAAGGGTTTTGCTATAGAGGATAAAAATCGCTCCCGGGGTGTTTACTATATTCGTTATGATGATCCGTTTACTCATCAAGAAGAAAAGGATTCAAGCTGGCTATCGAAATTGGCTTTTTGGGATCATAAAGCGGATAAGAGTGATAAAAATCAAAACCGTTATCAGATCAAGTTGATTTCAGACGGTTCAGCAACACGTATAGTGGTTCTTAATGCAAAAGGGCGCCGTGACCGATCGGAGGTAGCCAAACAATTAGTATCCCTATTAGGGGAACAATTAACCGAGCCATAAAGGAAAATTATGTTAATAGAAAAACAGACCGAGCTTTATTCAGGTAAAGCTAAAACAGTTTATATGACAAATGATCCTACTCGATTGATTTTATATTTTCGTGATGATACCTCCGCCTTTGATGGCAGAAAAATTGAACAATTTACCCGTAAGGGAGAAATCAATAATAAATTCAATGCTTTCATTATGGAAAAACTGGCGGCAATCGGTATTCCAACTCATTTGGAGCGACTATTAAGCGCTCAGGAGTCGTTAGTTAAGCGCCTTAAAATGTTTCCTATTGAATGTGTGGTACGTAATATTGCAACCGGTAGCCTGTGTCGACGGCTAGGGGTACAGGAAGGCATGGATCTCAACCCACCCGTATTTGAGTTTTTTCTTAAAAATGATGCTCTTCATGACCCAATGATCAACGAATATCATATTCGTACTTTTCACTGGGCTCCCATAGATCAGGTTGAACAAATGAAAGAGTATACTTTCAGAATCAACGATGTATTAAAGCAGTTATTTTTAGAGGCAAATTTGTTACTTGTAGACTATAAACTAGAGTTTGGCGATTTTCAGGGGCAGTTAGTGCTAGGTGATGAGTTTACCCTTGATGGCTGTCGTCTATGGGATGTAGAAACCCGTAAAAAATTAGATAAAGATCGATTTCGTCAGGGATTGGGTGGGCTTATTGAAGCCTATGAGGAAGTAGCGCAACGTTTAGGTGCATCGTTATAAAATAAACGCTTTAATTAACTAAATTGCGGAATTCTCCATGTATAACGAAGTTTAGATGGAGATGGATAGCATAGTAGTAAGCGGTGAGCTTGCTGATATTGGTGACAACTGACTCTATCAAGTCAGGGAAATCAAATTGGTTGATGCTATTTTTATGTTAGCCGATATAGTGGGACACAGTAGTGTATAAAGAGTTCCTACATTGGGATAGTTGTCGGTGCGAGTGCGATGTTGAAAGGTACAAGCGGTAAGTTTGTACAGGCTGCAAAGACTCCATCACTTAGGTGAGCGGTGGGAGTATGTCAATATCTTATTTAGTTACACGCCAAATGATGGTGGTACCGGCACGTAAAGGTATTAAAATTTCATCGCCAAAGGGTAGACTCTTTGGTACTTGCCAAGAATCTTTAATGAGCGTTATTGTATCTTGGTTTCGAGGTAAGCCATAGAAATCAGGGCCGTGAAAGCTAGCAAAAGCTTCTAATTTTTCTAAGGCATTGGAGGCTTCAAATATTTCAGCATAGATTTCCAATGCTACAGGGCTATTGTAGATTCCAGCGCAGCCGCAAGCTGCTTCTTTAGTGCTCTTTGCATGAGGGGCGCTATCTGTACCTAGAAAAAATCTAGGATTACCGCTAGTGGCTGCAGCTATCAATGCTTGGCGATGTATCTCTCGCTTAAGTACAGGTAAGCAGTAATAATGAGGTCGGACCCCTCCTTCTAAGAGCGCATTACGATTAAGCAATAGGTGATGAGGGGTAATGGTAGCACCAATATTTTCCGAGGCCGTATGAATAAAATCTACTGCCTCTCGGGTAGTAATATGCTCTAAAACGACTTTTAATGCGGGGAAGTTGCGAAGCAAAGGCTCCAAGTGATATTCAATAAACATTTTTTCACGATCGAAAATATCAATTTCTGGGTTAGTGACTTCACCATGTATAAGTAGAGGAAATCTTTGCTTCTGTAGAACTTCTAGCACAGAATAGATTCTAGATAAGTGAGTTACACCAGAATCGGCATTAGTGGTTACCTTTGCTGGATATAATTTAACAGCATAGATATGGCCGCTATCTTGAGCACGGATAATCTCTTCAGGTGTGGTATTATCAGTAAGATAGAGAGTCATTAAAGGCTTAAAAACTAAGTTTTTAGGCTGAGCTGCAAGGATACGTGATCGGTATGCCAGTGCTTGCTGAGTGGTGGTAATCGGTGGCCAAAGGTTAGGCATGATGATAGCTCGAGTAAAGCATCGAGCAGTAACTGAGATTAAGTCAGTGAGTACTTTTCCATCCCGTAAATGTAAATGCCAATCGTCTGGGCGAGTTAATTGTAATGTTGTGATCATTTTTGAATGCACTATATATCTAGAGTTATGTTTGCGTGAAGAGGACGTTCGTCCATTGTAGAATGGATATATTTAGCTTTTTAGGATAAGTTAGAATCTATTTTAAGCTAAAACGAAAAGTAAGCTGCTAGTTTTTTGAGATGTTATTAACGGGACCTGTTTGTAGGTAAATTAATTTAGTGAATTTGGAGAGGTTTCTGCTGTGGATCTCCTAAGTGGTGCTGAAATCCTTGTTCAATGTTTGAAGGATGAGGGTGTAAAATATATTTTTGGCTATCCAGGCGGTGCCGTGTTACATATTTATGATGCACTTTATCAACAAGAGGGTATCAGGCATATTTTAGCTCGCCATGAGCAAGGAGCCGCTCATGCTGCTGATGGTTACGCGCGCGCTAGTGGTAAAGCGGGTGTAGTATTAGTCACCTCTGGCCCAGGAGCCACTAATGCAGTTACTGGTATTGCTACAGCTTATATGGACTCTATCCCTTTGGTTGTAATTACTGGCCAGGTACCGCGAGCTGTTATAGGTAGTGATGCTTTTCAAGAGGTGGATTCTGTAGGCATTACTCGTCCTTGTGTTAAACATAACTTTCTAGTTAAAGATCTAAATGATTTAGCTTTGACTATCAAAAAAGCTTTTTTTATTGCCACTACCGGTCGTCCTGGGCCGGTAGTCGTAGATATTCCAAAAGATGTGACTGATCCTAATATTAAGATTCCATATCATTATCCTAAAAAAATCACCCTCCGTTCTTACAGTAATTTAGCAGCTACGGGGATTCCAGATCAGCTTGAAAAGGCAATTGATCTTATCTTATCTGCTCATCGTCCTATGATTTACACAGGAGGAGGGGTTATTCTCAGCAATGCAGCAGAAACATTAACAGAATTTGCTAAGCTGCTAGGTTATCCAGTTACAAATACCTTGATGGGATTAGGCGCCTATCCTGGCACTGATCCACAATTTGTAGGTATGCTCGGAATGCATGGAACCTATGAAGCTAACATGGGGATGCATGAATGCGACGTATTAATTGCTATTGGTGCTCGTTTTGACGATCGAATAACGGGTAACTTAGATCAGTTTTGTCCCTATGCTAAGATTATCCATATAGATATTGATCCCTCTAGCATCTCTAAAAATGTGCGGGCGCATGTTCCGATTGTGGGAGATGTTAAGTTAGTGCTTGGTGAAATGATTAAGCTTTTAAAGAGAACAAGTAAGAAACCGAATCAGGCCATGATAGCTAAGTGGTGGGCTCAGATTGAAGAATGGAGAGGTTGTTACTGCTTACGTTATCAACAAAATAATGAGCTAATTAAGCCTCAGTATATTATCGAAAAGCTCTATGATCTCACGAAAGAAGAAGCTTATATTACCTCTGATGTAGGCCAGCATCAGATGTGGGTAGCTCAATTCTATAAATTTGATAAACCAAGACGCTGGATCAATTCTGGAGGTTTAGGAACTATGGGGTTTGGTTTACCAGCAGCTATGGGAGTACAGCTGGCACACCCTAATGCCTTGGTTGCTTGTGTAACCGGAGAGGCAAGTATCCAGATGTGTATTCAAGAGCTGTCCACATGTATGCAGTATTCTTTACCCATAAAAATCGTAAGCCTTAATAACCGTTACATGGGCATGGTGCGTCAGTGGCAAGAGTTTTTCTATGATCGCCGTTATTCTCATTCATATATGGATGCTTTGCCTAATTTTGTGAAATTAGCTGAGGCTTATGGTCATATAGGAATGCAGATAGAAAAACCAGAAGATGTAGAACCTGCCTTAAAAGAAGGGCTTGCTCTTAAGGATCGATTGGTTTTTTTAGATTTCATTACTGATCCGGCAGAGAATGTATACCCTATGATTGCTCAAGGTAAAGGTCACCATGAGATGCATTTGGCTCCAGAGTGCATCCCGCCACAGTCATTCAGGAGGGAGTAAGCTTAACTATGCGCCATATTATTTCCTTACTAATGGAGAATGAATCAGGGGCTTTATCGCGGGTTGCGGGTTTATTTTCTGCTCGAGGTTACAATATTGAGTCCCTTGCTGTAGCTCCAACAGAAGATTCTTCTCTATCGCGTATGACTTTAGTAACTTCAGGATCAGGAGCAATTATTGAACAAATCCTAAAGCAGCTGAATAAGCTAGTTGACGTAGTTATGGTTCGCGATCTCACTGAGGGGGCTCATATTGAGCGTGAGCTAATGCTACTTAAAGTACAGGTTACTTTAGCGACTGAAAGAGATGAGGCTAAGCGTCTTAGCGATATTTTTCGTGGTCACATTATTGATGCAACTGACAATACTTATACAATAGAGCTTACAGGAAATGGAAGTAAACAGGATGCTTTTATTCAAGCTTTTAAGGAATTTAAGATTCTTGAAATTGTTCGCTCAGGAACAATGGGGATTTCTCGGGGGAGAAGCTCGCTAAAATTATAAATAAACTGAAAGATTAGCAGTTTTAGGACGTTTTCTACATTTAGTTTGTAAGGAATTGAGCAAGTCCGCGCTGAGGGCTAATTTATTTAAGTGTCAATCTACTAGCGTAACTAAAAATAGCATTGTTATGAGGAAGTAATGAATATCTATTATGATAAAGATTGCGATCTATCCTTAATTAAGAGTATGCGGGTTGCTATTATTGGCTATGGATCACAAGGCCATGCCCATGCAAATAATCTTAAAGACTCTGGTGTAGATGTAGTAGTCGGCTTGCGTTCTGGATCAGGATCTATAGCTAAGGCTGAAAATGCAAGAATAACAGTGCTTACTGTTGAAAAAGCAGTTGAAAGGGCTGATTTAGTAATGATCTTAGCCCCGGATGAACACCAACCAGAATTATACCGAAAAAATATTGAACCCTATTTAAAACAAGGGGCTATTTTAGCCTTTGCTCATGGTTTTAATATTCATTTTGGGCAAATTGAGCTACGTGCTGATCTTGATGCAATTATGATTGCCCCTAAGGGGCCAGGGCATTTAGTACGCTCTACCTATACTCAGGGCGGTGGTGTTCCTTCTTTGATAGCGGTTCATCAAGATACTTCTGGTAAGGCGAAAAACGTAGCTCTATCCTATGCTTCAGCAAATGGAGGTGGCAGGGCAGGAATTATTGAGACTTCTTTTAAAGAAGAGACCGAAACCGATCTTTTTGGTGAGCAAGCTGTTCTTTGTGGAGGAACGACAGCCTTAGTTCAGGCTGGTTTTGAAACCTTAGTAGAAGCTGGTTATGCTCCTGAGATGGCTTATTTCGAGTGCCTGCATGAGCTTAAGCTTATTGTTGACCTTATGTATGAAGGTGGGATTGCAAATATGCGTTATTCTATCTCCAATACTGCTGAGTATGGGGATCTTACCCGTGGCCCACAGATTATCAATAATCAGACGAAAGCTCAGATGAGACATATTCTTGACCAAATACAGAACGGCGAATTTGCTCGTGAGTTTATCTTAGAGAATAAAGCTGGCGCTCCTACGCTTAAGGCAAAACGGCGGCTAGGACGGGCGCATCTCATTGAGCAAGTGGGTGAAAGGCTGCGTTCTATGATGCCATGGATTAGGGAATCCCGCATTGTGGATCAGAGTAAAAATTAATTCTAGTGAACTCGGAGCAAAACGCTTTTACAGCCACAAGGTCTAGCAATAACCGGCATCGTAGAGGAATTTATCTTCTTCCCAACCTACTTACTACAGCAGGCTTATTTGCTGGTTTTTATGCCATTGTTGCTGCTATAAACGATCGGTTTGAAACAGCGGCAATTGCTATTTTTATAGCGATGTTAATGGATGGCATAGATGGGCGAATTGCTCGGTTAACTAATACTCAGAGCGCTTTTGGGGCAGAGTATGACAGTTTATCTGATATGGTTTCTTTTGGGCTTGGCCCAGCGTTAATAGTTTATGAATGGACTTTACATGATTTAGGGAAGATAGGATGGTCGGCTGCTTTTTTCTATACAGCGTGTGCTGCCTTACGGTTAGCTCGTTTTAATACTCAGGTAGGCGTTATTGATAAGCGCTATTTTCAAGGGCTAGCAAGCCCTTCTGCTGCTGCTTGTTTAGCTGGATTAGTATGGTTTGCTACAGATACCGGCATTGATGGTACAGATCTTGTGTTTCCTGCCTTCATTTTAACGATACTGATGGCTATTCTTATGGTAAGTAATATTCGCTATCATAGTTTTAGAAATTTAAATAACCAAGATAAAGTTCCATTTATGGCTATTTTTGGGATGGTATTAGTATTTATTCTAATATCATCTGATCCTCCTAAGATATTGTTCATAGGGTTTTTACTATACGCTTTATCTGGGCCATTGATTACTTTAGTGCGGCTTCGCCAGCATCAGGCACAGCGCCATACTTCTCTGGGTTCAGCCGATCAAGAGGATAGTAAAGAATAAAAATAGATGATTAGCATCGGTATTTACTGGCAATTCGATATGTTAGTGCTATGCTCGTAGCAATAAATCAGCTAGTTTTTTTTGATCTACTTTGTTTTAGGCCTACCCGTCTACGTTGGACTATTCTAATCCTGCTGCTGCCCTGTTGAGGGGCAGAAAGCAACCAAATTAGTATTAAATACCTACCGCCAGAGAATCCTCAGGATTCAATGATATTTTGGCTCTATAGATTTCTTTAACTATATGGATGATGGAGTAGTCAGCTATGAAAGATAAATTAATTATTTTTGATACTACTTTGCGGGATGGTGAGCAAAGTCCAGGGGCTTCTATGACTCGAGACGAAAAGGTGCGTATTGCCAAAGCGTTAGAGCGGATGGGGGTGGATGTTATTGAGGCGGGCTTTCCTGTAGCCAGCCAAGGTGATTTTGATGCAGTACAAGCGGTAGCTAAAACAGTGCGTGAAAGCACAGTGTGTGGACTAGCCCGGGCGCTAAAAGCAGATATTGATCGTGCTGGGGAGGCTTTAGCAAAAGCTAGTTCTGCACGTATTCATACCTTTATTGCTACCTCACCTATCCATATGAGAGCCAAGCTTCGCATGACACCCGATCAAGTCTTAGAGTATGCGGTTAAGGCTGTACAGCGGGCAAGAAAATATACTGATGATATAGAATTTTCTCCTGAAGATGCTGGGCGCTCTGAGGTTGAGTTTCTATGCCAAGTACTTGAAGCGGTCATTGCTGCGGGTGCCAGTACTGTTAATATTCCTGATACTGTTGGTTACAATCTTCCAGACCAGTTTGGCCAGCTTATTCGCACGCTACTTGAACGAGTACCCAATTCAGATAAGGCCATATTCTCAGTTCATTGTCATAACGATCTTGGCTTAGCAGTAGCTAATTCTCTTGCGGCAGTTATAAATGGTGCTCGCCAAATCGAATGTACTATCAATGGCCTTGGAGAGCGCGCAGGTAATGCTGCTCTTGAAGAGATAGTGATGGCTGTTCGTACTCGCCAAGATTTATTTCTTTGTGATACAAATATTGATACTACACAGATTGTTCCAACTTCCCGTTTGGTCTCCGGAATTACGGGTTTCCCTGTCCAGCCAAACAAAGCAATTGTAGGAGTTAATGCCTTTGCTCATGAGTCTGGTATTCATCAAGATGGAGTCCTAAAAGAGCGTCAGACCTATGAAATTATGCGCGCTGAAGATGTAGGTTGGCATGCTAATCGTATGATTTTGGGCAAACATTCTGGACGTAATGCTTTTCGAACTCATCTGCAGGGGCTTGGGATTGAGTTTGAGACAGAAGAGGAGTTAAATGTTACTTTTCAACGATTTAAGGAGCTAGCGGATAAAAAGCATGAAATCTATGATGAGGATCTTCAGGCTTTAATCACTGATGCCAATTTAATGATTGAAAATGAGCGTTTTAAGCTTTTATGGCTTAAAACCACCTCGGAAACAGGAGAGATTTCAACAGCTTCAGTAGTGCTAAGCGTTGATGGTATAGAGCGACAAGCAGCTGCTACGGGTAGTGGGCCGGTGGATGCTGCTTATAAAGCTATTGACTTTATTCTTCAGGAAGATACTGAGTTGCTGCTTTACTCGGTTAATAATATCACCAGCGGTACAGATTCCCAAGGAGAGGTAACAGTTCGATTAAAGAAAGAAGGGCGTATTGCAAATGGGCAAGGAGCAGATACAGATATTGTAATTGCCTCTGCAAAAGCCTATGTCAATGCCTGCAATAAGATTCTAAACCCTATAGAGCGCGCTTACCCGCAAGTTTAAATTTATGGATCCGCGTTATTTACGTTATTTAGGGGTGATGGAGATCCAAGTTTGGCAGCGACGCGAAATTGCAGCAATAGTTACAAAGACTTCGACAGTGGAAATAGCAACAGCTATTTCCACTGAGGTATTGACTCATCATTTTTCTGCAGAAAAATGGGAAAAGTTAATCGCCCGGGTAGCCCATTGTACAGCCTGTTCTCTGCACCAGACTCGGACTCAAACTGTATTCGGTACCGGCGATCAAGAAGCAAAGTGGTTGATCGTAGGAGAGGCACCAGGAGCTGATGAAGATCGCCAAGGGGAGCCTTTTGTGGGTCGCGCTGGGAAACTACTTGATGCTATGCTAAAAGCATTAGAAATCCAGCGATCTCAAGTCTATATCGCTAATATCCTTAAATGCCGGCCACCCAACAACAGAGATCCATTACCGGAAGAAGTAGCTAGCTGTAAAATTCATTTTATAGATCAGATACTTTTGCTGCGACCTCGTATTATCTTGGCATTAGGGCGAGTAGCTGCGCAAAATCTTCTTAAGACTTCAGAGACTCTAAAAGATCTACGGGGAAAGGTACATCAATATTCTGATACTGCTATTCCTTTAATCGTAACATACCATCCCGCCTATCTATTGCGATCGCCTCGGGAAAAACAGAAAGCTTGGCAGGATTTACAGCTGGCTGTGAAGACGTATCATGAAGTTTGATGTGACTGTCTGTCGTATTTATTATAGAGGAAAGTGTGGAAATTGTTTCAGAACTTGTTAAATAGACTACGAGGATTTTCACCTCGACCTATGAGAGAAACTGATTTAGAGAGAGTCTCGGCTATTGAGCAGGCAACCAGTATTTCACCTTGGACTTATGGTACTTTTGTTGATTGCTTGTATGCTGGCTATGAGGCGTGGGTTTATGGACGAAGGGATAAAATTTACGGTTATGGAGTTGTCGCCGTAAAGGCTAGCGAGGCGCATATACTTAATATTTGTGTCCATCCAGATTATCAGCATCAAGGATGTGGCCGCTACATTCTACATCATCTCTTAAAAATTTCCAGCAAGCTAGGCGCAGATGTAATTTTTCTTGAGGTGCGCCCTTCTAATTACCGAGCGCTATGCCTTTATCATAAATTTGGGTTTAATGAGGTGGGTATCCGCAGAGGTTACTATCCAGCACGTAAAGGACGGGAAGATGCACTATTGCTTGCTTTATATCTTACTGGTTAGTCTTAGGTAAGGCTATCGAGTGATCTTAAAAATCAGTAAATAATAATAGCTATAACATAGGGATGCGCGTTAATTCTAGCACTAAGTCTTTCCAAAATTGATTGTAGCAAGATTGTAGAGTTTTCATTAAGGATTTTAATCTTGCTATAGGGCATAATTATCTTTATACTGCTTAACTTTAATTGCCGTTTAGGCTGAAGTATTTGAGTGTAAAATAATATTTAATTGAAAGGAGATATATAAGATGGGTGCAATACTTGAATTAACCGATAAAATGTTTACTCCTGTTGGGATCGTTGTCACTGTAGCGCTTATTGCAGGGATTTATTATTTTGTTCAATGGGTTATGAAAGACTAAGGGCTAATTCTTAAATTGATTTATTAAATTTAAGAGTGGATGAAGCCATGGGGGGAAATGGGGCACAGAAAAGTAAATAGGCTAAGCGCTACTTCTACCCATGGCATCAGCTGATAATAATAAAAAATAAAGCTTAGGGTTTATTTAAATTGTAAAAAATATGTTAACCAGCCGAATAAACTTGAAGAAGAGAAGAGTAATTATACTAATAACCCTTTCAAGGTTATCTTTGATTTAAAGATCCCTTTCTATACTTAATAAGTAGAGGTTAACGCTAGCTAGCAGGTAAAAAGGCGAGTACTCCTTCTAAGCCGCTATAGTCAAGTGTTATCTGAGCTTGTGAACGTACCCTAGGTTTAGCGCGATAGGCTATGCTAAGACCAGCAGCTGCTAACATCTCTAAATCATTAGCTCCATCCCCAATAGCGATTACTTGACTAGGTTTAATGTTCAGATTCTGGCACAATCTAAGTAGAAATTTTGCTTTAGCGGTAGCATCCACAATCTTGCTAATGATATTGCCGGTAAGGTGGCCATCTTTTATTTCCAACTGATTTGCAAGCGTATAATCTATACTGTATTTTAGCTGTAGACGTTCCGTAAAATAAGTAAATCCTCCAGAGACTAAAGCGATTTTAATTCCTCGTTGTTTAAGAGCAGCCAACAAATCTTTTCCGCCTGGGTTGATGAGAAGCCGTTTATCATAAACCTCAGTAAGAATACTAACGGGTGTATTGGCCAATAGTTTTACTCTTTGAATAAGGGAGGATTCAAAGCTAGTTTCCCCTCGCATAGCAGCAGCGGTGATGGCGCTGACTCTTGCTTTTTGGTTAATATAAGCTGCAATCTCATCAATACACTCAATATTAATCAGAGTAGAGTCCATATCTGTTACAAATAGCTGTACCTGATCAGGATCATAATCTTGAGGAAGAAAATTGATATCAATATCTTTATAGGTACTGCTTAATATAGCCAGAGTCTTTGAGCTAAGAGGCTGTTCATTATGGAGCCGATACCCATAAAATTGAGGTTCTTTTGAATCAAAATGACTGTTTGTTTGCTGGGCAATTTGATGGGCTATATCTAGTGTTAGTCCGGGCCCTTGAAGAACAAGTATAGGCATAGGTAAAAATCCTGTGAAATTCTAATCCATCCCTATAGCATAACAACACTAATACTTATCGTAAATTTAAGAGAAAAACGATTAGGTATGCAGAGCAATCTAATAAAAAAATAGATTTTTTAGGTGTACGGCGCTTACAAGAGCGAGGTAGCTACTGAATTTAGGTTAATAACTTGACACGCTTTATAGGAGTGCTACACTGAAGGAGTAAGGGATTTGCACTAATTAAATATAAGGATCTTGATACACTTTCAAAAAAAATATTTAAACGAGAGTGTATGTTTTAGAGAGGAGTGAGCACTAAGAGCTTACACTATAATTATAGTAGTTTAGCCGGATAAGTTTGCTCATGTTGTCTAGTTTCATTCAAATAGGAGGCTACTAAAATGGCCGCAACAAGTAGAGCTATAGCGAGAGGGCACGCGCAGGTTGTAGATGAACCTCTTTTCGCATGGAGCGGGATGTGGTTAGCAGCAGCAGGGTTTTTTGTTTTCTATATTGGCGTACGTTGGTATGAAGGGGTTTATGGCTGGAAGTATGGCTTGGATTCCTTTGCACCAGAGTTTGAAACATATTGGATGAATTTGCTGTATGCTGAATTAGTTATAGAGTTTGGGTCACTTGCTGCCCTGCTTACCTACCTGTGGAAAACTCGTGATCGGGATATAGATAGAGTTGCCCCTCGTGAGGAATTACGCCGCTACTGTACCCTATATATGTGGTGGGTAATTTATGGTATTGGTTTATTTTGGGGTGCTAGCTTCTTCACTGAGCAAGATGGCGCATGGCATCAGACCGTTATTCGTGATACTGATTTTACCCCGAGCCATATTATTGAGTTCTATATGAGCTACCCAATCTATGTAATGGTGGGGTTGGGATCATTTGCTTACGCTAAGACTCGGATTCCTTATTTTGCTAAAAGCTGGTCTGTATCGTATTTAATGTTGACAATGGGACCCTTCATGATCTTCCCTAATGTCGGCTTGAATGAGTGGGGACATACCTTCTGGTTCATGGAGGAGTTGTTTGTAGCTCCATTGCACTGGGGGTTTGTGTTCTTTGCTTGGTTTATTCTTGCAATGTTCGGCGTATTCATGCAAGTTCAGCCTCGCATTCGGGAGCTGATCGGAAGAGAATTCCAACAAAGCGCTGATTATGCTCGGTAATAAATAGTAATATATTAATTGAATTGATTGTGTTGTGTGTGAAGGCAGCTACATTAATCAGATTAACCTAAATAGGGTTATTGTGGCTGCCATTTTTTGTACTCTATATTATATAATAAATAACCATAAATAGACTTGAATTTTAGAAGTCTATAACCAGGAGGGCAGAGATGAACGCATTTGCGTCTGCAGTTCGTACACCAGAAGAAGCTGCTAAAATCTCTAGGACGCTAGATTTCCTAGCACTAGGAGCTTTCTTCTTCATTTTCTTAGCATCCTATCATGTTCACTTTATGCTGCTAGCAGGTGACTGGGATTTTTGGATTGACTGGAAAGATCGCCGCTACTGGGTTACTGTAATGCCTATTGTATCAATTTGTTATCCAGCAGCCATGCAAGCATTCCTGTGGGAAAAATTCCGGCTCCCATTTGGGGCTACTTTAGTAACCCTTGGGCTGCTATTCGGTACATGGGCTAATCGCTATTTTAATTTCCATTTATTTACGTATTTCCCAGTGGCCTTCGTGTTCCCCACTGTATTGCTACCTTTAGCCTTGATACTAGATGCCACAATGCAGGTTTTCAAGAGCTATGCGGTAACTGCAATAGTAGGAGGCATGTTCTACGGCCTGCTTTTATATCCAGCAAACTGGCCATTAATTGCTCAGATGCATGTTCCTGTGGAATATAATGGTAATGTAATGTCGCTTGCCGATGTTATGGGCTTTCATTATGTCCGAACCGGTAATCCTGAGTATATTCGGATGGTAGAAAAGGGTACTCTAAGATCCTTTGGTAAGGATGTTGTCCCAGTATCCGCATTCTTCTCTGGCTTCGTCTGCATTGTTACATATTTCACTTGGTATTTTGTAGGTCGTTGGTTCACTAGAAGCTATAATACTGACGCAATATAAAAAAACCTTTTGATTATAAAAATTCTAAACAGAAGGGAGATGAAGAGCATGAAAGATGCAGATGTACAGGTAATAAAGAATAAGGTCAAAAAATGGCTTGCTATTGGGTTTACGGCAACAATAGCATCAAGTATCTTTTACGTGCCAACAGCCGCAGCTCATGGTGAGAAATCCCAGGCGGCGTTTTTACGGATGCGGACAATCCATTGGTATGATCTTAAGTGGTCTGCTGATTCAGTAGCCATTAATGATACTTATAGTCTAAGTGGTAAGTTCCATGTTTTTTCCGAGTGGCCTGAGGCGGTATCGCTTCCTCGCGTAAGTTTTTTGAATATTGGTCAGCCAGGACCTGTATTTGTTAGAACGGCTGCCTATATTAATGATGTATTTGTGCCCCGCTCCGTTGGTATTGAAACGGGTGGCGATTACACTTTTCACGTAGACTTAAAAGCGCGA
Source organism: Candidatus Nitrosoglobus terrae (assembly GCF_002356115.1). NCBI lineage: Bacteria > Pseudomonadati > Pseudomonadota > Gammaproteobacteria > Chromatiales > Chromatiaceae > Candidatus Nitrosoglobus > Candidatus Nitrosoglobus terrae. The sequence continues at coordinate 1,664,009 of NZ_AP014836.1, read as the reverse complement.
CGCGTGGGAGAATGGCATATTCATGCCATGATGAATGTTGAGGGTGGTGGTCCGCTAATTGGGCCTGGAAAATGGGTAACTATTACAGGTAATGAGCGAGATTTCACAGATAAGGTTACAACCTTAACGGGGCAGACTGTAGATTTAGAAAATGTGAATCTAGGTACTGTTGTTGGCTGGCATTTATTCTGGCTTATCATTGGCCTAAGCTGGATGGTTTGGTGGGTACGTCGTCCGCTATTCCTATCTCGTTATATGAGAATAGAGGAAGGTGATACTGAAGGCCTAATTACTGAGGCGGATAAGAAGGCTGGCTTGGCAGTTTTAGTTGGTGTCTTAGTTATCATTATGTATGGATATAAGAGTTCTGAGTCAGAATTTCCGATAACTATCCCTCTACAGGCTGGTTTGCTAGGTGATATTGCGTCGATAGAGATGCCTTATAAAGGGAAGGTAACAGGCCGTGTGATCAGCGCTGGCTATCGGGTACCTGGCCGAACCATTAAGTTTAAAGTTGAGATTACGAATAATAGCGATAAGGTTCTTTCTGTAGGCTCATTTGAGACTGGAGGTGTTCGTTTCTTAAACTCTAAAGTAACGAAAGATAAATACGGGTATCCAGAGGAATTGCTAGCACCAGATGGTTTAGAAGTTAGCCAACAGGATATAGGGCCAGGCGAAACTGCGGTAATCGACATTACAGGTACTGATGCGGCTTGGGAAGTCCAGCGATTAGCTGATGTTATCTATGATCCTGATAGCCGCTTTGGTGGGTTGCTGTTTTTAGTTGATCCTGATGGGAATGAGGCTATAATAGAGGTTGGTGGTCCTTTAATACCAACGTTTGCTTAATTGATTAAAATGGTATATTTTCTATATACGGGCGTGTTTTATATGTAATACATAGCGCAACGTATATTAACTATAGGCTGTTTGTATCAATAAACACCAACCCTTTGGCCAGCCTCTTGGTCAAGGGGTTGGTTCCTTTCTACAGCGCTATAGCTTAACTAAGTGCATTCTTATGCCAATCCCATTAAGACTAGAAAGGATGTTATTTATGAAGAGAATGCTTTTTAGCTGCTTTGTGGCATTGCTACTGGTGAAGACGCCGGCTATGGCTCATGGTGGGGGCCCGTCGGTCGATTTGAATAAATGTGTGATTACTATTGGTGACTATCGAGTACAGTTTACAGCGTATCAGCCTGATACTTCGGGTAGTGAGCGGTTATGTCAAGAATTTCCCATGATAGGCCGTACAGTCTTAGTTTTTGATATAGAAGAAAAGAAATTACGCCATCAGCCCATAGAAATTACGATTCTTCGTGAATCGGATAAAAAGAATCATGCTCATAACCATGATGGCGGTACAGAGAATCATGACCATGATAAGGTTCTCCTAGTAAAGCCTGCCCAAGCGTACCCAGCAGGAACAATTACTATTGATGCTAATTTTAATGAGCCCGGAGAATATAACGCCATAATAAAGGCAGGTGAAAATAAGGAGCTTACTTTTGAATTACCGCTCCAAGTAGGAGGACATAGCGAGATGACTCAATGGGTTATAGCAGTTGTCTTTACGATCGCAGTCTTTGGCTTCATTATGTGGCATAGAGATCGCGGAGAAAAAATGAAGGGAGCGCACGCTTAGATCTGATTAGTTTATAATTGGTGTGGAGGATGGGGAGATTTAATTGGAAATAGATAAATGATTATTTCCCTTCCTTCCTCCTTTTGTTAGGCTAGTTAAATTAAAAATAACTTATATCTGATGCAGGATTAACATATAGTATTTTTTTAAAAAATACTTGAGCTAGTTTGCATTATTATATTTCACCCATGCCTATTAGTAATACTATTTTGAGGAATTCTGTTGCTAATGAAAATCTATATTGGATAATAGTATTTACGTTAGCCTTGACGCTATCTGCTTGCCAAAGTAATAAGAACCATGGATTAATAGGAGTTTGGGAATCAGAGGTCAATAAGCAACCACGAGGTAATGAAATTTTAAGTATTAAAAAAGAAATCAGATTTTCAGATAATACTTATCAGTACTCTTGGTATAAAAAACTAGCAATGAAAGAGGGATCTATAATCTATGATTGGTCTGAAGTTGCCCGCGAAACTGGGTGGGACTCAATCACGGAAGGTTATATGCAATGGACAGCAAATCTCTATGGCGCGGCGAAATATAATAAGGAAGCAGGTGGTTGGAGCTCAATTAAGATGAGCCCTAGCACTAATAATCACTCTATCTTTTTTTCACTTAATGGAAATAAGTTAATCTTGAAAGAAGATTTGAATTTAGATGGTGATTTTGACGATGTTATTGACGGAGAAGCTGAAATTACCCTATATTTAAAGAAGTAACGCTCCTCATATCTCCTAAACTAAAAAAGGGTACTTTCGTAATGAGCACTAAATATAATGAGAATCTCAATCCAGGAGTTATCTTTTTATCTTTACTACTTGCTGTTATATCTGGTACATCTTTACTAAGCTATTTTTATGCGATAGCTGGATATGGTCGCTTCTCTAATGAACAGCAAGTGGTAATTGACAGCCTACCGTGGACGGAGATTGGACTAACTTTCTTTGTTAATATTACTGTTTTTATTGCTGCAATACTACTTTACTTACATCGAAAGCAATCTTTTTACTTCTTTTTGGGCTCCTTTGTAGCGGGTTTTATGAGAATGGGATGGGCGGCTTTTCATGAGGGTTCTTTCAAGAGAATTTTTAGCTCTGAATCTATTGGGGAAGCAGTAGTTTTAAGTATTTTACTTATAATTTGCGTACATGTCTGGCGTCTTGAGCGTTCAGGGGTACTTCACTAAAGTTTCGGATAATAATTTGCTAAGATTAGCTCCGGGATAAGCTGCTTTCATAAAGGTTTCACCAATCAGGAAAGCACTTACTCCAGCGTTTTTCATTTTTATTATATCTTCTGCAGTATGAATACCACTTTCAGTGACCACCAAACGATTAGGTGGTATTTGTGGTAATAAGGTTAGCGTAGTTTCTAGCTCTGTTTTAAAGCTTCTTAAATCCCGATTATTAACACCAATAAGAGAAGTATTTAAATTTAAAGCTCGCTCTAATTCTTCATTATTATGTACTTCTAATAGCACGTCCATATTTAGGTGATTAGCTAATTGAGTTAACTCTAGCATTAAAGAGTCGCCTAAAGCGGCAGCAATAAGTAGGATGCAGTCAGCACCTATGACCCTAGCCTCATATACTTGATAAGGATCGATTATAAAGTCTTTCCGTAAAATAGGTAGCATGCAGGCATTTCGAGCTATTTTGAGATCTGCTTCGCTACCCTGAAAGAAATTATGATCAGTAAGAACTGAGAGGCAAGCCGCCCCTCCTTGCTCATAGCTACGGGCAATTGCATCTGGATAGAAATCTTTACGTAATAACCCTTTGCTAGGAGAGGCTTTTTTAATTTCAGCAATAATAGCGATTTTGGCTACCGTTATCTTTTCTTTAATAGCATCGATAAAATTGCGTACTGGAGGCGCTCCTTCAATTTTCCGGCTAAGATCTCGCATTGGAATTTTCTGAGCACGCTCAGTAATCTCTTCAGCTTTACGCTGTAAGATCTTTTTTAAGATATCTGGGGTATCCTTCATGGCTTACCTCATTTATAGATTGAGGACATAAATAAAAATGTACTATTCTTTTAGCTAGTAAAATTGAATTAAAATCTATAAAAGATAAAAATTTAGGATAATGCTTCCTGTAGACTATATTACCCTACATGCTTGGGTGAACTCGATAAGCGCTGCTAACTTCTCTTGTGCTTTGCCTTCACAGAGCGCTTGTAGCGCTTTTTCTACCCCTGCTTCTAAGGTAGAGGTAAGATTGGCTGCATAAATAGCTGCCCCAGCATTTAAAGCTACAATGTCACGAGCAGGCCCAGGTTGATTAGCTAATACAGCGTGTAAAGTATTTAAGCTTTCTTGAATATTATTAACTGCTAAATAACTAATGGATGTTCGTTTAAAGCCAAATTGCTCGGGTGTAATAGTGTAATTAATAACGGTTCCGTTCTTCAGCTCAGCAATTTGTGTTGCTGCCCCAATGCTGATCTCATCTAAACCATCTTCAGCATGTACAACTAATACATGCTGGCTACCTAAATGCTGTAGGGCTAAAGCAAAAGGATCAAGCCACTTTAAGCTGGAAACTCCTACAACTTGATTGGGTAGATTAGCTGGGTTGGTCAGTGGGCCTAGAAGATTAAATAAAGTTCGCACCCCGATTTCCCGCCGTAAGGCCATAGTATATTTCATGGCTTCATGGTGTTGAGGCGCAAATAAAAATCCTACTCCAAGTTCTTCAATACAGCGAGTTATTTGTTCTGCTGTAAGCTCAAGTTTAACTCCGGCTGCTTCAAGGACATCTGCGCTACCACATTGGCTAGAGACAGAGCGATTACCGTGTTTGGCTACTTTTCCTCCAGCAGCTGCTACTACGAAGGCGCTAGCGGTTGAAATATTAAAGGTATTAGTGTTATCTCCGCCAGTGCCGCAGGTATCAACAGTATGAGATCCTTTAACTTTAATTTTAGCTGCCAGCTTGCGCATCACCCTAGCAGCTGCTGTGATCTCTTCTACTGTTTCCCCCTTTATTCGAAGACCAATAAGTAGGGCAGCAATCTGTGCTGGGCTAGCTTGGCCAGTCATGATTTTATTCATGACTGAAACCATTTCTTCATGAGTAAGATTACGTCCCGTAATGATAGCAAAAATAGCGGCCTGCATATCCATGGGGTATTTTGCAGCTTTTGGATAAGCCCTAGAAATAATATTTTGATTCTGTTTGATGGACTTAAGATCGGTTAAGAAAATTAAGAAGTAGATTGTGGCCGTGTTGAGTAAGAATTGACTCAGGGTGAAATTGTACGCCTTCAATAGCTAGATCCCTATGGCGAATCCCCATAATCTCATCAACTGTCCCTTTATCTGTTTCAGTCCAAGCGGTTATCTCTAAGCATGAAGGAAAGCTTGTTTGCTCAATTACTAAAGAGTGATAACGTGTGGCTTCAAAAGGATTGCTAAGGTCTTTAAATACCCCTTTATTGTTATGGTATACCATAGAAGTTTTACCGTGCATGATAGTTTTAGCGTGCACTATTTGTCCCCCAAAAGCTTGGCCTATGCATTGATGCCCAAGGCATACGCCTAATATAGGGAGTTTACCGGTGAAATGATAGATAATTTCTAAAGAAATACCCGCTTCATTAGGTGTACAAGGGCCTGGAGAGATGATGAGGTACGATGGACGTAACTGCTCTATGTCTGTAATGTTAATTTGATCATTACGAAAGACATTGACTTTTTCACCTAATTCACCTAAGTATTGAACTAGATTGTAAGTAAACGAGTCGTAATTATCGATCATTAACAGCATTATTTAAGGTACCTTATTAATCCACTAAAATTGTATAGATATACTTAAATTCTATCACGATCAGCTGCTTCACCCTATTATTTAATAGGGTAGAAGCTCTATAGTGAGCTGTTAGATGAATCTGATAGATAAATAGATAAAAATAGCTATTAATGGTGCTCTAAGTATTTATCAAGTGAGTTGTATTATTCAAAGAGGATAGATATTGTCTCAGAGAACTTTAATAGCAGAGGAATCTACCGCAGACCGGACGGTTTTTGCAATTTTAGTGGCACTGAGTTTCTGCCATTTTCTTAACGATATGATGCAGTCGCTGCTAGCGGCTATCTACCCGATGTTAAAGAAAGATTATGCCCTTAGTTTTGGTCAAATCGGTATTTTGACTATGGCATTCCAGCTTACTGCTTCGATTTTACAGCCTCTTGTGGGGCTTTATACCGATAAACGACCCCTTCCTTATGCGTTATTTGCTGGAATGAGCTCCACATTACTCGGTCTTCTTTTGCTCTCAGTGGCAACAGCGTATCTATCACTTTTAGTCGGCGCGGCATTAATTGGTTTTGGATCAGCCATATTTCATCCAGATGCTTCGCGTGTTGCCCGAATGGCCTCCGGTGGCCGCCATGGGCTGGCACAATCTCTCTTCCAAGTGGGGGGTAATTTTGGTGCAGCGTTTGGTCCATTAATTGCTGCGTTCATTGTTCTACCCCGTGGGCAATCAAGCCTTGGCTGGTTTACTTTTGCAGCTCTGCTTGCGATGGTTATACTTTGGCAAGTGGGAGGTTGGTATAAGTGTAACTATGTTACAACTAAGGCAAGATTAGCGAAAACAAATTCTACAGCGCTTTCTGTAACCTCAAAGCAGGTAATAGTCACTCTTTGCATACTTGGAATATTAATTTTTTCAAAATTTGTTTATACCGTTTCCTTGAGTAGCTATTATACTTTTTATGTGATGCATAAATTTCATATATCGGTACAAGATGCACAGATACATCTATTTATTTTTCTCGCTTCAGTAGCCACGGGTACGCTTATTGGCGGGTCTATCAGTGATAGATTTGGTCGAAAATGGGTAATTTGGGTATCCATCTTAGGGGTATTGCCCTTTACGTTAGCTTTACCCTACGCCAATCTTGATTGGACTATCGTACTTATCATATTGATAGGGTTAATTCTTGCTTCAGCATTTTCAAGTATTATTGTCTATGGCCAAGAGCTGATTCCAGGCCGAATCGGTATGGTTTCAGGTATGTTTTTTGGTTTTGCTTTTGGTATCAGTGGTCTTAGTGCAGCGGGGCTAGGTGAGCTTGCTGATTTAAAAGGAATTGATTTTGTCTTTAGTATTTGCTCTTATCTACCGGCACTTGGTCTTTTGGCAGCTTTCTTGCCTAATACTGATGAGCTACGAGCTAAAACTAATCCTTCACCAGCCTAATTATTTAGGCCAGCTTCGGCTAAGGCTACTGCTTGAAACATTGCTCGACCTTTATTCATAGTTTCGTTCCATTCATTTTGAGGTATTGAGTCATAAATAACTCCAGCGCCTGTTTGAATATAGAGTATTTGGTTCTTGATGACGGCAGTGCGGATAGCTATTGCCATATCCATATTATCTGACCAATCAAGATAGCCTACTGCTCCCGCATAGATACCACGCTTAGTTGGCTCTAGCTCATTAATGATTTCCATAGCTCTAATCTTAGGAGCACCTGAAACTGTACCTGCTGGGAAGGTAGCACGTAAAACATCCATAATAGAAAAGCCTGGTTTTAGCTTCCCAATCACATTGGAGACAATATGCATAACATGAGAATAGCGTTCAATAATCATTTTTTCAGTGACTTTTACGCTGCCAATTTCAGCTATCCGACCCACATCATTTCGACCTAAATCAATGAGCATCCAGTGCTCCGCAAGCTCTTTTGGATCGGTAAGCAATTCTTTTTCAAGCGCTTGATCCTCTTCCTCATTTTTTCCTCGACGTCGAGTACCGGCAATGGGGCGCACGGTAACTACATTATCTTCTAGGCGAACCAAAATTTCAGGAGATGAACCGACTACATGAAAATTATCAAGATTCAAATAAAACATGTAAGGAGAGGGATTAAGACAGCGTAGCGCTCGATATAAATTTAAGGGAGAGGCAGTAAAGGGTATCGAAAGGCGTTGTGATAAAACAACCTGCATCATATCGCCATCAATAATATATTGGCGCGCTTTATGGACGGCTTCCTTAAAACCTTGTTCTGTAAATTCTGAAATAAAATCATTCTCCACCACTCTACGGGATGAGTGAGCACGGTGATAAGCAGGTACTACTGTGCGAAGGCTATTTTCTAATGTATTTAAGCGTTGTATTCCTTCTGTATATCCTTTAGGACTCACATGAACAATAAGGTACAGCTTGCTACTAAGATTATCAAAAATTACTAGCTCCTCAGAAACTAATAAGAGGATATCGGGTGTTTCTAGAGAATCAGGTTTATTGCTTTGAGCAAGCCTAGGCTCGATATAACGGATAGTATCATAGCCAAAATAGCCGACAAGCCCGCCGGTGAAACGAGAAGGGATATCAATTTCTGGAACTTTGAAACGTTGCTTAAAAGCCTCAATCCAAGCTAGCGGATCATCAGCGTAATGCTCCTCTTCAATATGATGATTGGTTTCTATCGTAATTTTATGGTTTTGTACTTTAAGAATAGTGCGACAAGACAGCCCGATAAATGAATACCGACCCCATTTTTCACCTCCATGAACGGATTCTAGTAAATAGGAATAGGGACCATTAGCTAGTTTAAGATAAGTACTAAGCGGTGTATCTAGATCAGCCATGACCTCTCGCATGAGAGGAATATGGTTATAGCCTTGGGCAACAAGTTGGTTAAAGGATTGAAGTTTCATGAATACTTCCAGAATTTTAATGGATTATGAGTAATTTTTAGGGGTATCGTTGCCTATATTTATGTATCTGGAAGATGATCATCTTATATTTTTAAACCGCTGGGTTTAATAAATCTTTAATTTCAAATAAAGAATCAATAACCGCATCTGGGTGACTATCGCGAATATCCTTACCATGATTATAACCGTAGCTTAGGCAGATAATTTGAAAACCTGCGGCCCTAGCAGCTTTTACATCACTGATCGAATCTCCAACCATTAGCGCTTTTTCAGGAGGGATTCCAAAAAAGTTAGCAGTATGAAGTAGCTGTGCCGGATGGGGTTTTTTCTCTGGTAATGTATCGCCGCTGACAATCATCTCAAAATAATCAATAATTCCTAATTCCTTAAGCAAAGGGTGGGTGAATTGTGCCGCTTTATTGGTAACGCTGCTAAGCCGATACTCTTGAGATTTTAACCATGCTAACCCTTCTTTTACCCCGGGGTATAACTGGCTGCGTTTACTGGTGTTTTCTTGGTAGAGGGTCAGAAAAATAGGCTCAGCCTTCTGATATAAAGATTTTTCTGGTTCCCCATCTAAGTTGTCAACTAAAGCTCGTTTAATGAGTCGTTCAACCCCATTACCTACCCATTGCCGAACTTTAGTCTCTCCCCGAGGGGGTAAGCCTAGTTGCTCCATCATAGCGTCTGTGCAAAAGGCAAGATCAGGTACACTATCTACTAAAGTACCATCTATATCCATAACAATTGCCTTGGGCTTTTTTAGCATTTTTCTATCCCCTTTCTATTTTTTATTTAGCTTTGGAAAGTTCAGCACGCATTTCAGTAATCGTGGTTTTATAATTTTCACTTTGGAAAATGGCCGAACCGGCAACAAAAGTATCCGCCCCAGCCGCTGCAATTTGCCGAATATTATCTACTTTAACGCCCCCATCGATTTCAAGCCGAATCGGATAACCACTTGCCTTAATTATTTGCCGTGCCTCACGAAGTTTATCTAATGCTGAAAGAATAAATTTTTGTCCCCCAAAGCCTGGGTTGACTGACATGATGAGTATCATATCTACTTTATCTAGGACATATTTAAGGTAATCAAGAGAGGTGGCTGGATTGAATACTAATCCAGCTTTACAGCCTTGATCACGAATAAGCTGTAGCGTCCGATCAATATGCTCAGAGGCTTCAGGGTGAAAGGTAATATAGTTTGCCCCTGCTTTGGTAAAATCAGGGATGATTCGATCAACAGGCTTTACCATGAGATGAACATCAATATCGGCAGTAATCCCATGTTTTCGCAGCGCTTCACAGACAAGGGGACCAATTGTTAAATTTGGAACATAATGGTTATCCATAACATCAAAATGCACCATATCAGCGCCTGCTTCTAATACCGCAGTAATTTCCTCCCCAAGACGGGCAAAATCTGCCGATAGGATAGAAGGCGCAATTTTATAATCAGTCATAGTCATACCTCTTTAAGCTATATGAGTTTTAGTTATTTGGATTTAAAGGATTTCAGTTTAGTAAATGGAGCATTTTATACTTTATTTATTATTTTTTTAGTCTATTTATGTTAATGCTTACAGGAGATTTTAGAAAACTCTATATTTTTTACTAAATTATTTGGTTTTTAGTTTAATTAGGACTATTATAGTACTAGATTGAAATGGAAAGCTCCTATGATTCGCATGAGCAAAATGACTGATTACGGTATTGTATTAATGACTCATTTAGCTATGAATCCAGAGATTCAGCATGCAGCAGCTGACTTAGCGGCTCAGGTGGAAATGCCTTTACCCACCGTGAGTAAAATCTTAAAACAGCTGGCTCGGGCACAGTTACTGATTTCATCGCGAGGCGCTCAAGGTGGCTATAATTTAGCAAAATCGCCTAGGGATATCTCAATAGCAGAGATCATTACGATTTTAGAAGGGCCCATTGGTTTAACGGAGTGTATCAGTACGCCTGGGGAGTGTGGGCAGGAGTCCCGTTGTTCTACCCGCGCTCATTGGGAGTACATTAATCAGGTGATATATAGAGCATTAAATGAGATAAAGCTATCTGATATGGTTCATCCTGTAAGGCTGCATCCTATCCAATTTCATCAGCTTACCACTCATTCAGCGCTGCTAGATACAGGTAATATAACAGGATAACCGCAGGAGTAGGTTATGGTTAAATCAACCCTTAAGGTTGAGGACTTTGCTCACCGGCAGTATGAAGCTGGTTTTATAACTGATATTGAATCAGATTCAATACCTCCAGGGCTTGACGAGGGGGTGATCCGGCTGCTCTCTAGTAAAAAGAATGAGCCAGAGTTTATGCTGGAATGGCGCCTTAAAGCCTATCGTCATTGGTTAGAAATGGAAGCGCCAAATTGGGCTCATGTTTACTATCCTCCCATAAATTATCAGGATATTATTTATTATTCAGCCCCTAAGTCAAAGAAAGACGGCCCTAAGAGCTTGGATGAAGTTGATCCAAAGTTACTTGAGACCTATGAAAAATTAGGCGTGCCCTTGCATGAACGAGCGCGATTAGCTGGTGTAGCGGTAGATGCGGTATTTGACAGCGTCTCAGTAGCCACCACCTTTAAGGAGAAGCTGGCTGAAGCTGGAGTTATTTTTTGCCCCTTCTCTGAGGCGGTACGACAGTACCCGGATTTAGTAGAAAAATATTTAGGTACCGTAGTGCCTTATCGGGATAATTTTTATGCTGCCTTAAATTCTGCCGTTTTTAGCGATGGCTCCTTTGTGTATGTACCTAAAGGTGTTCGTTGTCCTTTAGAGTTATCCACTTATTTTCGTATTAATGCAGCGCAAACTGGGCAATTTGAACGCACGCTTATTATAGCAGATGAAGGAGCATACGTAAGCTACCTAGAGGGCTGTACCGCGCCCATGCGAGATGAGAATCAGCTTCATGCGGCAGTAGTGGAGCTGATTGCTTTGGATAATGCCCAGATAAAGTACGCCACAGTTCAAAATTGGTACCCTGGGGATGAAGAAGGCCGCGGTGGAATTTACAATTTTGTGACTAAACGAGGGGTTTGCCGAGGTGTAAATGCCAAGATTTCGTGGACTCAGGTAGAAACCGGATCGGCAATTACTTGGAAATACCCCAGCGTCATATTGCAAGGAGATAACTCAGTAGGAGAATTTTACTCAGTAGCGCTAACTAATAATTTCCAGCAGGCTGATACGGGTACGAAAATGATCCATATTGGGAAAAACAGCCGTAGCACTATTATTTCTAAGGGAATCTCAGCTGGAAAAGGACAGAATTCTTATCGAGGATTAGTACGAGTGGCTCCTACAGCAGTAGGTGCCCGTAACTACACCCAATGCGATTCTCTGCTCTTGGGAGACCAGTGTGGTGCGCATACGTTTCCTTATATTGAAGTTAAGCACCCGTCAGCTCAGGTTGAGCATGAGGCATCAACCTCTAAAATTAGTGAAGATCAATTATTTTACTGCAAGCAGCGAGGAATCTCTGCTGAAGATGCTGTCTCTATGATCGTCAATGGATTTTGTAAACAGGTATTTAAAGAATTACCCATGGAGTTTGCGGTAGAAGCGCAAAATTTGTTAAGTGTAAGTTTAGAGGGTGCCGTCGGTTAATCTTTTTAAACTACTCCTTTTAGCGAAATTATAGAGATTTTAGATGCTGACTATTAAAGATTTACACGCTAATGTAGCCGGAAAACCCATTTTATCTGGTGTTGATTTACAGGTAAATCCTGGTGAAATCCATGCCATCATGGGGCCTAATGGCTCAGGTAAAAGCACTCTTGCTAATGTTTTAGCAGGACGAGAAGATTACGAGGTTACTGCAGGAGAGGTGATTTATCAGGGACAAAATCTACTGAATTTAGCACCTGAGGAACGGGCTCGCGCTGGGGTTTTCTTAGCTTTTCAATACCCGGTGGAGATTCCTGGCGTTAGTAACGTGTATTTGTTAAAAGCTGCTTTAAATAGCATACGTAAACACCATGGATTAAATGAGCTTGATGCCATAGATTTCCTAGCTTTAGTCCGGGAAAAGATGAAATTAGTTAAAATGGATGAACGTTTTTTACAGCGTGCCGTTAATGAAGGTTTTTCGGGGGGTGAAAAAAAGCGTAATGAAGTGCTACAAATGGCTATTTTGGAGCCTACATTAGCTATTTTGGATGAAACGGACTCTGGATTAGATATTGATGCACTTAGGATTGTAGCTGATGGAATAAATGCCCTGCGTAGTCCTAAAAGGGGAATAATTCTAGTTACCCACTATCAGCGTCTTTTAGAGTATATCGTACCAAACCATGTTCATGTGCTCTCAGGAGGCCGTATTATTAAATCTGGCAACAAAGAGCTTGCTTTGGAGCTAGAAGAGAAGGGCTATGGGTGGATTGAGGAAAATAAAAATCTGGCTGCAAGGGTGGCCTTATCATGAATAATATATTCAGTGAGGCTTGGAATTCTCATCTTAATTCATATGTCGACGTAGAGACGTGGCTGTTGGGAGGAGAGGGATCGTGGCTTCAATCGCTACGCCAGCAAGCGCTAAGAAATTTTGTCTCTCTTGGTTTTCCTAACGCTAAAGAAGAGAACTGGAAATATACTCGAGTACACGGTCTTGCTAACACGGAATTTACGTCCATTGGTGTCCCATCAGATCCAGTGAGCGTAGAGGATTACCAGAGGTATTTTTTTACAGAGATGCCTTGCTCTCGTCTAGTATTCGTTAACGGTCATTTTGTAGCGGAAGCCTCTGAAATTGAGATATTACCTGAAGGTGCGGTGATAGGAAATTTAGCTAACGTTTTTAAGCAGCAAGAAAGGCAACTGCGTGATGTATTAGCTCGTTATGCTGATTATCAACAGCAGCCTTTTACAGCACTTAATACGGCATTTATAGCTGATGGGGCCTATTTTTATTTGCCCCGTAAAATCACACTTACTAAACCAATACATCTTCTATTTATTACGAATAGTCAAAATAAAGCGGTAGTGACTCATCCACGTAATCTTATTGTTTTAGAGCCAGAAAGCGAGCTGAATATTATTGAACACTATATCGGGTTAAATGAAGCTACATACTTCACTAACGCTGTAACCGAGGTTGTGATGAGGGAGGGGGCGAAAATTGAGCACATTAAGCTACAAGAAGAGTCGGCTAAGAGTTTCCATATCGCAACAATTCAGGTACAGCAAGGGCGAGATACTGAGTTTCTTTCCCGTAATCTAGCCTTGGGGGCACAGTTAGCACGTAATGATATTAATAGTGTACTAGTGGGGGAAGGGGCTAAATGTACTTTAGAAGGGCTATATGTCCTAGAGGGTAATCGTCACGTTGATAACCACACGCGAGTTGATCACAAATATCCTCATACGAGTAGTAGAGAGCGCTATAAAGGGATTCTGGGAGATAAATCACGAGCGGTATTTAATGGTAAAGTGATGGTTTATCCAGGCGCACAGAAGGTAGATGCGCAACAAGCTAATCGCAATCTACTATTATCCGAAGGAGCGGAGGTAAATACCAAGCCAGAGCTTGAGATCTATGCTGATGATGTCAAATGTGCTCATGGAGCTACTGTAGGGCAACTAGATAATAATCACATATTTTATCTTCGATCTCGAGGCTTGGATGAAGACGCAGCTCGTCAGCTATTGATCTATGCCTTTGCTGAAGAGATGGTTAAAGATATTGATCCTATACCTGTTCGCACACACATTGAGCGTCGGCTAAATACTCAGTTTTTTAGAGGCCATCATCAGGAGATAGTTCTATGATAACTAGAAATACTGCTGCTGAGATATCTCGGTTAGATAGGTATTTTGACGTTGAACGGGTGCGATCTGATTTTCCTATCTTAAACCAGCAGGTACACGGAAAATCTCTGGTGTATTTAGATAATGCAGCTACGGCACAAAAACCTACCCGAGTTATTGAAGCAATTAATCAGTATTATCGCTGGAATAATGCCAACATTCATCGTGCAGTACATCAACTTGGTGAAAGGGCAACCAGAGAATATGAAGCGGCGAGAGATAAAGTGCAGCATTTTATTAATGCGGCTTATCGGGAAGAGATCATATTTGTACGTAGTGCTACTGAGGCTATCAACTTAGTTGCTCAAAGCTTTGGCCGGAGTCGTTTACAGGCAGGAGATGAGATTTTAATTTCTTATATGGAACACCACTCTAACATTGTACCTTGGCAGATTTTATGTGAACAAATGGGTGTGGTGCTTAAAGTAATTCCTATTAACAATGCCGGCGATCTGATCTTGGATGAGTATGAGAGGCTTTTGTCACCACGAACATCTTTAGTAGCTATAACTCATGTCTCTAATGCTTTAGGCACTATTAATCCAGTGCAGAAAATTGTTGCAATGGCTCATAATCGTGGAATACCGGTGTTACTTGATGGCGCTCAAGCGGTTCCCCATATGCCGGTTGATATACAGGTACTTGATTGTGATTTTTATACCTTCTCAAGCCATAAAATGATGGGGCCTACAGGTATTGGGGTGCTTTATGGTAGGCGGGAGTGGTTAGAAATTATGCCTCCTTATCAAGGTGGAGGGGATATGATTTTATCGGTCAGTTTTAACAAAACGATTTATAACAATCTGCCTTATAAGTTTGAGGCTGGAACTCCACATATCGTTGGCGCAATTGGTCTTGGTACAGCTATAGATTATCTGCAGGAAATAGGGATGGAAAATGTGGCGTTATATGAGCAAGAGCTTTCAGCGTATGCTGCTGAGATTTTAGCTGAGATTCCAGGGTTACGTTTTATCGGTACTGCTCAGGAGAAAGTAGGCGTACTGTCTTTTGTTTTGGATGATATCCATCCCCATGATATTGGAACCATTTTAGACCGTGAAGGGATTGCTATCCGAACAGGCCATCATTGTGCTCAGCCGGTGATGGATTACTTTGGTATTCCAGCAACAGCAAGGGCCTCCTTTGCACTATATAATACCAAAGCAGAAGTAGATGCATTAGCTACTGGAATTAAGCATGTAAGAGAGTTATTAGGATAATGAGTGATTTACGATCTTTATATCAAGAAGTTATTTTGGATCATAAAAAAAGGCCACGAAATTTTCGCCTTATGGAGAGTGCTGATTTTTGGGCTGATGGGCATAATCCTCTATGCGGGGATAAGATGACGGTATTTCTTAAAATAGATGATGAGATTATTAAGGATGTAAGCTTTCAAGGTGAAGGTTGTGCTATCTCTATGGCTTCAGCATCGCTCATGACTGAAATTATCAAAGGTAAGAGTGCACAGGAGGCTGAGTGCTTATTTAGTAAATTTCACCGATTGATGACGGATGATGGTTTAACTCATACTAGTGGACTCCCTTTAGGGAAATTAGAGGTGTTAGCGGGAGTTAAAGAGTTTCCGATGCGAGTTAAGTGCGCAACCCTTGCTTGGCATACATTGCACACAGCCTTAGATCATAGCAACCAAGTAGTCACAACAGAATAAATAGGAGCTTAGGAATGTATAACCGTGACCCTATTGTCCTAAGTCGTGATTGTGAGGCAGTGTTGGTACCTAGGGCGGATAAAATAATTATCCCTAAAGGTACAGAGGTTATCGTGGCGCAAGACCTTGGGGGTAGTTATACAGTTTATATTCATGGAAACTTGGCAAGGGTAGCAGGTAAAGATGCCGATGCTTTAGGTTTAGAGCTAACAGAAGCCCCACAAGTGCTTGCTGGGACTTCCGATGAAGAGATTGAAAGGTTAGCATGGGAACAGATGAAGACCTGCTATGACCCAGAAATTCCTATTAACATTGTAGATTTAGGATTAGTTTATGAGTGCTCAATCTCCTCTCTAGCGGATGGCCAAAAGCAAGCGGATATTAAGATGACCTTAACTGCTCCAGGCTGTGGTATGGGAGAAGTTTTAGTACAAGATGTCAAGGAGAAGGTTGAAGCTATTCATAATATTGAAATTGCGAATGTAGAGCTGGTTTTTGATCCTCCTTGGAATTATAGCATGATGTCTGATGCCGCTAAGATTCAAACTGGAATGTACTAGCATTGTTTTGTTTATTAATCATTTCTAGCAAAACGTGAATATTATCAAATAGAATCCATCTGCTAATATGATTGCCCAGCACGGCCATAGTGATCATCAAAGCGGATAATATCATCTTCAGCTAAATAGCTACCTGATTGAATTTCAATAATTTCTAGCGGTAACTTTCCAGGGTTTTCTAAACGATGCTTAACTCCTAAGGGAATATAAGTAGATTGGTTTTCAGAAATAAGGATAATTTCATCATCTCGAATAACGCGGGCTGTTCCTGTCACTACAATCCAATGTTCGGCTCGGTGATGATGCATTTGCAAAGATAATGAAGCTCCGGGGTTTACCATAATTCGTTTAACCTGAAACCGATGGCCAAAATCGATACTTTCATAATAGCCCCAAGGGCGATACACTTTTTGATGTTTAATATGCTCCTCTCTTCCTTCTCTTTTCAGTTGCGTTACGATATTTTTAACATTCTGAGCGTGCTCTTTATGTACTACCAGTACCGCATCTGCTGTCTCAATAATCATAAGATCTTTAAGACCAATTGCAGCTACCATCCGATGTTCTGCTAGGACTAATGTGTCTCGAATATCCTCAAGGAGGACGTCACCTCGTATCATATTGCCATTTTCATCTCGAGGATTAGCGTCCAGTAGACTTGGCCAAGAACCAACATCTGACCAACCTGCATTTAAAGGGATAACGGCAGGAGAGTGAGCGGGGCTTTCAGCAGTCAATTTTTCCATAACCGCATAATCGATAGAATCATGAGGGCAAGATACAAAGGCAGTACGGTTGATTCGAAAAAAATCCCCATCCTGAACCCCTTCAGATATCGCTTGATAGCAAGTTTTCTCGATCTCAGGGGCATAGTTTGAAATTTCTGCTATCCACGCTGATGCTCGAAGCATGAACATACCGCTATTCCATAGATAGCCGGCAGATTCTAAGTAATGTTGCGCCGTTTCCTGATCTGGTTTTTCTACAAACGCCTTAAGGGTAAAAGCTTGAGGCGCAGAGGCTAAATGAGCTATTGTATTTGGTAGTGGTTGCCCTATTTGAATATAACCATAACCTACTTCAGCTCGAGCAGGGATGATACCAAAAGCCACGATATGATTTTCTTGAGCCAGTCGATATCCTACTTGAACAGCGGCTTGAAAGGCGGCAATATTGGTGATCACATGATCAGCTGGCATTGCTAGCAAGATACAATCCTCATCTAGTTTTAAAGTTGAAAAGGCGGCTAGCGTAAGGGCAGGCGCGGTATTACGGCCAAATGGTTCTAAGATCAACTGTCGAGGAACAACGTTAATTTGCCGCATTTGCTCTGCAACTAAAAACCGATGCTCCTCATTACACACTATCAACGGAGGAGAAAGAGGGATATCAGAAGAAATACCGTTAAGGCGGGTAAGTGTATCTTGAAGCATGCTACAGGCGCCCACTAACGATAAGAGTTGCTTAGGGAAATGCTCTCTAGAGAGGGGCCATAGGCGAGTCCCTGATCCGCCTGAAAGTATTACGGGCTGTAGCAGCATAATAATATTATCCTTATCGTGATTAGCTTAAATATAGCCTCATTAGTGGCTTGTAAATTATATTTGAAACTCAAAATTTGGTTATCTAAGTGAGCGTATTTTACCGAAAATTACTCCTATATCTCTACAGTAAAAAAAGACTGACTATTATCATTTTGCAGGTTTAAGGAATTCATTGGGAATCTTATGATCAATACTATGATGTTTGCATTATATTGTACTAAGCGAGCGCTATTTGAATGTAAGCTCCATGGAATAAAATATTATGGCTTCAAGTAATATTATATGGCATAAACCTGTTGTTAAACGCGCTGATCGGGAATGGTTAAATGGTCATAAGAGTACCATTTTATGGTTTACGGGCCTATCTGGTGCTGGTAAATCAACATTAGCCCATGCAGTTGAGTCGCGGCTTTTACAGCTAGGATGTCGAACCTTTGTTTTTGATGGAGATAATGTCCGCCATGGTCTTTGTGCTGATTTAGGGTTTTCGAAGGAAGATCGATCCGAAAATATTCGCCGCATTGGTGAGATGTGTAAGCTTTTTGTAGAGGCAGGAGTGATTGCGCTTACAGCCTTTATTTCTCCATTTAGACAGGATCGTCAGCGGGCGCGCGATCTTGTGGCTGAGGGTGATTTCTTAGAAATTTATTGCCAAGCTCCCCTTGCTATATGTGAGCAACGGGATGTAAAAGGGCTATATAAGCGGGCGCGGGCTGGAGAAATTCCTGAGTTTACGGGAATTTCTTCGCCCTATGAAGCCCCAGAAATACCAGAATTAGTCGTGAACACTGGTACTCAAGATATAGAAGAGTCTGTGGCGATGGTAATTAATCTGCTAAAGTCCCGATCTATTATATTGGATTAGATGATTCTATTAAAAAGGATAGGGGGTTTACTTAATTTCCTGAAATAAAGAGAAAGCAACAATATGCCCCCCATCATAAATAGAACTAAGCTACTCGGTTCAGGTATATCATGTATTTGAGTAAGATCGGAATAAAGTGTATACCCTAGATCTTGGAGAATTCCTAAATCTATAGGGCTATATTGTCGTTTTTCTTCACCTCTAAAAGAGAAAGGATACATTAAATCACTGCTTACATCGAGATGAGCGAGGCTTGAAGCACTCCATGTGCTGGGGGCATAGACTTGAACTGGCTTACCGCCATTGGCTAAATTGGCCTCTGTGCCGCTAAAATAAATATCATTACTGACCAAATCTGTGGTTGAGCCGATAAACTTTCCGGCAGAATTAAAAAGTGGGTCCCCATCGCCCAGCACCAAGTGGCTATCCCAAGTAGTAAAAACGCCAGGGTTACTATCGCTGATTTGGCTATTCCCAGCTTCATTAAGCAACGTTCTGAAACCTAGTGCATGGGTAATTTCATGCAAAGCGACACTGTAAAGATCATATTGATTGGCAGCTGGAGTATCGAGGCTGCTATTCCAATTTTTGCCAAAATTAAACGTCACAAGTCCATCATAAGAAGATGGATAGGGGTCAATACCGGTCATGATATGATCAAAGGCTAGGCCATCTTGAAATCCGTTGAGACTTGGAAAATAAAGCGAGCTACCGGCCGCCAGATTACTGCTATTAGGCAAATTATTTGAATCTTTAACCTCATAATCTAGGGTGCCATTGGAATCAATTACGGTATTCAGGTAATCAAATACAGCATTCAGGGTATTACGACGCTCTGCCCCAAAAATAGGATCGTCAAAGCCAATGCCAGTATGGTTGACCATATCGTCGTAGGTGATATTAAACACGATGGTTGCTTGGGCAGTTGAAACACTTAGACTCCATATAGCTATGGTGAATGTTAATATGAATGAGATTTCATGGACAAAACGCTGAAATTGCATAGATAGGAGATGATAACAATTCAAAATGATATTTTTTCTCAAAAAAGTAATTTCCATAGTTGATTCACGCCTCATCACTTTTGTTATAATTAGCGAGTAAATTTCTTTAAAATTCTATCGTGTAAAAGCTAAATGTAAGATTTTTATACGGTATGATTAAATAGATAAGCAATTTTTATTCCATAGATAAAAAATAAATAAATACAATAGATTAGCTAAAATAATAGCAGGTCTGAAAGGAGGGTTGTAAAAAATATTTACACTTTTTAGCGCTTTGGCGAACGGTAGATCAAGATATTTCAGAGATAAAATATGGATATAATTTAATGGTTTAAGGGCAATAGGTTTCTAATAGGATTAATAAGTTTTTAAAGTGTAAAAATATGACAAATTGATAATGTTATTATTCAGCACCATCACCTCGTTTTTTAGGTTGCTCTAAATTTATTTTGGCTATTCCGTTGTTAGCGTCACTGCTGATATCTTTCTTTTTATCCTTAATCCTAGTGGGCTATTTTCGGCGCTATGCTACACGTAAAGGATTACTGGATATCCCCAGCGCTCGTTCTTCTCATCAGCTACCTATCCCAAGAGGAGGGGGTATAGTCTTCGTCGTCCTATGGCTTGGAGCGATCTTGCTAAGTGGGGGAGATGAGTTATCTTCCGATGATATATCGCTTTTTTTTCCAGGGGCGATTTTAGTAGCTGCTATTGGCTATATGGATGATCACCATAATTTAAGTCCGTTAGTACGGATTTTAGTGCATTTTATGGCAGCTTTAATAACTCTCTATTTTTTACTCCATATCCCTCCCTCCTACGATAGCTTGAAGGTACTTAGTTCTCATTGGTTAAAAGGGCTAGGTTTAATATTGCTCATCGTGTGGTCTATTAATCTATTTAATTTTATGGATGGCATTGATGGCCTCGCTGGAGCAGAGGCTTGTTTTATATTTCTTATCGGGGGCGGGTGGTTATGGGAGGTAGGAGCACATCATTACGCCTACTTTGCTTGGCTACTGGTAGCCACCGTAGCAGGTTTTTTAGTGTGGAATTGGCCGCCCGCTAAAATCTTTATGGGGGATGGCGGTAGTGGTTTTCTGGGGTTTTTAGTTGCAGTTTTTGCGCTTGCGGGAAAAATCTATTGGAATATTCCGATTGTGCTATGGATGATTCTCTACGGGGTATTTTGGTTTGATGCTACGGTCACTTTGCTACGGCGAATCCTCGTTGGAGAGCGTTGGTATCTTGCCCATCGCACCCATGCCTATCAGCGATTATATCAGGCAGAGGGGTCTCACCGTAGATCTCTATTAAGGATCATGGTGATAAATACCGTATTAGGGATAGCTGCCCTTTGGGGAAATATACATCAAGACGCGATTCCATGGCTATTTTGTGGAGTACTGATAGTACTTGGTATTGCTTATTGGCGGGTTGAACGGTTACAGCCCATGCATCCTCTATCAAGATTATAATAAGAATTAACTTAAATTTGATCATATAGGGAGTTGAATGTAATAATAATTTAGCTCTATATAAATTAATAACAAATAACAAATAACAATTAAAGGACTCTAGTGACAGAATTTTCCTTTTCCTCTCGGTGTGGCTTCGTCAAGCAGCTTAGGGTTAGGAATGATGGCCATGATATTGGTGACTCCAATAGAGGTGAAGGCTCAATTATGTGGTTAGGTTGGAGCAAGTAGGCAATAACGTAGTGGCTACCGGCAGCGGGGCATTTGATTTGGATGACTTGCATCTGTTAGCACAATCAAAAATCAATACTACTAGTGATTTTGTTTAGGGGACAGAAAACGGATTAAGTGTTGGGTTGAATATAGAGTTAGGCGCTACTCTTAATCAATTAGATCTAACCTCCGATCATACCATGATAGCTGCTGTTACTGGTGCCATTGTTAACAATAGCGGTGCTGCAGGAAATGTAGCTGCCACCTATATTGGGTTACCGGTGATTAGTTTTGGGATGGAGGAGTACGTCAATGGCAATATTAACGGAACGCTAGCTAACTTCGCTTCTGTTTTCTCTTATGGGTTTACAGCAGCGATCAAACTTCCTGTAAACTAATAATAGGTAACAATTAAGCTGTGCTTCTATAAAAAAGGAGAGATAAAGTGAAAAAAGTTTTTTTATTAATGTTGATGACAGTTTCCTTCTCTGTGGTGGCCGCTAGCGATAAGTCCGATTCGGTAGAAACACAGAAGATTGAAAAACAACAAGGGCAGGTTGCTAAAGATAAACATAAGACTGCGAAATTGGAGAAGGCTGAGAAAAGCCAAAGACAAACCTCAAATGATAAAGATCTAGCAACGCGTATTGCTAAACAAGCAGGAATAGATCAAGGGCAAGTTGAAAAAGTCCTATCTTCATTTAAAGAACAAGTTATTGGGAGTTTAAAGGCTGGAGAGGAAGTGCGCCTTAGCAATTTTGGTAAGTTTTATTCTAAACACATGGATGCGCGGGAAGTACGTAATCCTAAAACGGGAAAAGCTACTCAAGTTTCTTCTCGAAATTATTTACGATTTAAAGCCTTTGCTTCTGGGAATAAACAGCTTAATTGATAATAGATAAGATATTTATATCTTTCTTTTCTTAGAATTTCATAGAGGTACTTCATAGGGAAGTTTTTGGAATATAAGCTTTGATTTCATTTCATTGTTGAGCACGATTTCGCCTTTTTCAAGGCTAGCCGTATGCAGAACTACTAAGCTGTCGTAGCCGCCATCTAAGGTTGACTCGGCGGCTACAATTTCCCCTACATGCTCTTTATCGTTATTGTTGGATACATAAAGGGGATCGGCTGGCTTAGGTGGCTTATCTGTAAGGATATAAGCAAGCAACATTCGGCGGCTAGGTTTTCCTCGGTAGTGCATTCGGGCAATAATTTCTTGTCCAGGGTAGCAGCCCTTAGTAAAGCTCACCCCTCCGCTAAGTTCTAAATTGACTTGCTGGGGAATAAATAACTCTTGGGTTTCAGGATAAATTCTAGCGATACCTGCGCGAATTGTGAGTAATTCCCAGATACGAGTGCCTACTGGATCAGCAGCTTTTTTAAGTTCATTCCAAAGTTCTTGAATAAAGTTAAACTCCCCCATGATCTCAAATCGAGGTAGCTGATCTGGCATTCTAATAATACAGAGATTAGGGGTTTGATATACTTCATTGGCTGTAAGCGGTGTTATATTTAATAACTGTGCAAGCATATTATCGGCCTGTAGACCCGCTAATCCAAAGCGGCAATAATGGTCGCTATCATTGATAAGAGATACACGAGTACGCAAGATATATATGCTGAGTCTTTTTAGCGTAGATTCTAGGATGCTATGAGGAAGGCTTAAGTAAAAATGAGTGTTCCACTGAAAGAGTTGAAAAATAGCGAATAATCGGCCTTTAGGATTACATAATCCCGTTAATTGGCTACGCTGATCATTAACTTCTCTTATATCATTGGTCAGTAGATTTTGGAGAAAAACACGAGCCTCTTCACCAGCAATGGCAATTAAGCCTAAGTGAGATAAATCAGTAATAATAGTATTAGGAAGAGCGGCTAATTTTTCCCGAGAACCTCTAAAATAGAGTACGCTATCGTTCTTAAAAACTGCGCCTGCTTGTATCAGAAAGGATCGCCATTTCTGCTCCATTAGCTGATTTTCTCCCTTGGTGATGATGTATACCGTAGCCGTTAGTTAATAATCCACATTGCTTTGATATAAGCCAATTAGCGCTTTATTTAAAAACTAATTTAAAATAGACTCAACCTTAGAGAAAAAGATAGGATTATATAAACTAAATGAGTCAAAAAGGAGCCAATGGCAAATAAAAGCCTTCGCCCTACTTTTTTTAACCTAGCTTTGATTCGTTTTCAGTCGAATGCGGTAGCTTCTATTTTACATCGTCTCTCTGGGATTACTCTTTCGCTATTAATTCCTGTTTTTGTTTATTTATTTGATCTGTCTCTTCGAGATGAAGAAAGCTTTTCTCGCGTAATCCAATTTTGCAATCATCTGGGGGTTCAATTAGTAGGTATAATAGCTCTTTGGGCGTTGATTCAGCATATTCTGACTGGGATTCGGTTGTTGTTGTTTGATGCTCATATTGGCGTAAAGGATTGTCGCCCTAGCCGAGGTGCCTATGCTGCTATTATTTTAGCGATAATAGTAACGCTGCTGATTATAGGAATTTTATTGTGAAAGGAGTCATGGCGGGCTTACGGGCTTGGCTAGTGCAGCGGGTAACTGCCATTGTCATACTAGGGCTATTGCTGCTATTTTTTGTTTTTGATCTTACCGAATCCCCGTTTAAAACTTTTGAGGCTTGGACGGCATGGGTGAATAGCCCATTAATAAGCATCATGATCGCGCTTTTTTTTGGTGCCCTTCTGTTCCATGCTTGGGTAGGATTGAGAGATATTATTTTGGATTATGTACATACTACGGTGCTGCGTCTATTTTTCTATTCTTTGGTGGCGATAGGGTACAGCAGTGTAGGTTTTTGGGTGATTAGAATATTGATGCGATGAATTTACCTCGGCGATGTTTTGATGTTTTAGTCATTGGCGCAGGTGGAGGAGGTTTGCGAGCGGCCTTGCAGCTGTCTCAGGCAGAAGCGAATGTAGCTGTAGTCTCTAAAGTTTTCCCTACCCGTTCCCATACGGTGGCTGCTCAAGGAGGAATTAATGCAGCATTGGCTAACGTATCTCCTGATAACTGGCTATGGCACATGTACGATACAGTGAAGGGAAGTGACTACCTAGGCGATCAGGATGCAATAGAGTATATGTGTCGGGCTGCTGCCCATTTGGTAATAGATCTGGAGCATGCGGGTGTTCCCTTTTCTCGATTAGAGAACGGAAAAATTTATCAACGAGCTTTTGGGGGTCAAAGTCAGAATTTTGGTGAAGCACAAGCTGCTCGAACCTGTGCTGCTGCCGATCGTACAGGACATGCTATTCTTCATAGTCTATATCAACAGAATATTAAAGCTAAAACTCATTTTTTCGATGAATTCTTTGCTTTAGATCTCATTAAGGACATAAGTGGATATATTCTTGGGGCTGTAGTTTTAGAGATTGAGACTGGGCAGCCTTGGATTATTGAGGCTAAATGCACTTTGCTGGCTACAGGGGGAGCTGGGCGGCTTTTTCGCACCAATACCAATGCTCGTATTAATACTGGTGATGGTATGGCTATGGCTTTACGGGCTGGAATCCCGCTACAGGATATGGAATTCATTCAATTTCATCCTACCGGTATTGCTGGTAAAGGAATGTTAATTACTGAGGGTGCTCGGGGAGAAGGAGGGTATTTGATCAACCGAGATGGCGAGCGTTTTATGGAGCGCTACGCCTCCCATGCAAAAGATCTTGCTAGCCGTGATGTAGTGAGTCGAGCAATTTATACTGAAGTGAAAGAAGGGCGAGGTTGCGGCCCTCATGGCAATTATGTTTTGCTCAAGCTAGAGCATTTAGGGGAAGCTGTCATTAAAGATCGCCTACCGGGTATTCGGCAGCTTACTTTGACTTTTTTACATTTAGATCCCGCTGAAAACCCTATTCCTGTGTACCCTACATGTCACTATATCATGGGGGGTATTCCGACCAATCGTTTTGGTCAGGTGGTTGCCCCTTATAAGGAGGGAGCAGAGGAGGCTATTCCTGGGTTATACGCTGTTGGAGAATGCGCCTGTGTTTCAGTTCATGGCGCTAACCGCTTAGGGGGAAATTCATTATTAGATATTGTAGTGTTTGGCCGGGCTGCGGGTAATCATATTATTGCACACCTAAAGAAGCACCGCTATCATCGAGCATTAGCTGCTGATGATGTAGATCAGGCTTTAGCTCGTTTAGCTCGTTGGGAGCGCTCTGGTAATGGGGAAAACATGGATGAATTACGGGCAGAACTCCAGAGTGTGATGGAACAAAATTGCGGCGTATTCCGTAATAAAACCGTGCTTGAAGAAGCTGTTAAAAAAGTGACAGTAATAGCAGAGCGTTTGCAGGATGTGCGGTTGAAGGATCAGAGTAAGGTTTTTAATACGGCGCGGCTTAATGCGCTAGAATTGGAGAATTTAGTAGAATTATCCCAGGCGGTCGCTTGTTGTGCGTTGGCAAGGCAAGAGAGTCGAGGGGCTCATTACCGCGTGGATTATCCTGAACGAGATGATATTCGTTGGCTTAAACATTCACTGTATTTTAAGGGGCAAACGCAAATTGAATACAAGCCAGTACGGTTAAAACCTTTAACGGTAGAAACATTTCCTCCTAAAGAACGAGTTTATTAAACTTAGGGATAGGTAGAGAATCGTGCGATTTCGTATTTATCGCTATAACCCAGAGACAGATAGCAAGCCTTATATGCAGGATTATCAGCTGACCGAAATTCAGCCAGATATGATGTTATTAGATGCGCTAGAGCAGATTCAGGCTCAGGATGAAAGCCTTGCTTTTCGCCGCTCTTGTGGAGAAGGAGTCTGTGGTTCTGATGGGATGAATATCAACGGGCGCAATGGTCTAGCCTGTATTACGCCTTTAATAGCGCTTAAAGAACCGATAACTTTACGTCCTTTACCAGGTATGCCAGTTATTCGCGATTTGGTGGTAGATTTAAGCCAGTTTTATCAACAGTATCGCGCTGTTAAGCCGTGGTTAATTCGGGAAGATCCAGATCCAGAAATTGAGTTTCTTCAATCTCCTGAGGAGCGGAAACGCTTAGATGGCCTCTATGAATGCATTCTTTGTGCATGCTGTTCTACAAATTGCCCTTCTTGGTGGTGGAATCCAGAAAAATTCCGAGGACCCGCCGCTCTACTGTGGGCTTATCGTTTTTTAGCGGATAATCGAGATCAAGCTACTGAGGCGAGGTTATCAGAACTCAATGATGCCTATAAATTATTTCGCTGTCATACAATTATGAATTGTACGGAAGTGTGCCCTAAAGATTTGAATCCAGCAGAGGCTATCAGCCTTATTAAGTGGCAGATGCTAAAGGACGGTACATAAGGCAATGTTAGAGGAAGCTACCCGTCGTCGGTTACGCTGGCGCTGCCGTCGAGGAATTCTAGAGCTAGATCTATTATTAGAGGCTTTTCTAGAGGCTTCCTACTCCATTATTTCCGATGAAGAAAAACGAGTATTTGAAACGATTTTATGTTACCCAGACTCTGAGTTATGGGGATATTGTTTTGAAGAAAATCTCCATTCAGATCCTTTGATTGCAGATGTCATTGCTAATATACGCCGCACCGCTTTACCTTAAACGCTATCCGTCGGTGATTTTGTCCGCGTATATTGGGATTGTCCATGGAGGAGCTTTAATACTTCTTCTTTATCTAGATCTTCCATTAGAATTTATCTTATTTCTTGGTGTGATAGTTTCTATTAGTTTTTACTGTAATTTACAGTATCAAGTTTTACTTTTAAGTCCTAGAGCAATTACTCAGGTTATCTGGGATAGGCAAGGTATTTGGTTTTTATGTCAGCGTAACAAGATAAAGTATGTTGGTGAACTGCTTCCTAGCTGTTTTGTAAGTTCTCATTTAATTGTACTTAACTTTCGAGTTGGCGTTTGGTGGCGGCGCGTAAGCGTAACCTTATTATCGGATAATGTCGATTTAGAATCTTTAAGACGATTGCGGGTACGTTTACGGGTAACTCGTTCTTAAGCATTTATGTTAATGTGGTATTTGAATCTGATTCCCAATAATCATTAATGCTAGAAGACTCATATTTTGGAGGGACAAGTATGGTATCTTGCGCTATAGAGTTTTTATGGGGGTAATCTAAGATATAGTGCAATCCACGGCTTTCCTTGCGTGCTAGCGCCGATTGAATGATCAAATCGGCAACAACAACTAAATTGCGTAGTTCGATGAGATCATTAGTAATGCGGAAATTGCCATAATACTCAGCGATTTCTTGAGCTAATAAATCAACCCGATGTTTAGCCCGCTGCAAACGTTTCACTGTACGAACAATACCTACGTAATCCCACATGAATCGACGTAGCTCATCCCAATTATGGGCAACGATAACCTCTTCTTCAGAATCGGTGACTTGGCTCTCATCCCATGGAGGTAAAGATTCTGGGGGTGGAGTTTTTTTAATCTGCTGATTGATATCCTTGGCAGCTGCTCGGGCAAATACTAAGCACTCTAGTAGTGAATTACTGGCCATGCGGTTAGCCCCATGAAGCCCCGTACAAGCCGTCTCACCAATAGCATAAAGATTGCTAAGATCGGTTCGTCCTTGGAGATCCGTTATGATACCACCGCAAGTATAATGAGCAGCTGGAACTACTGGTATAGGCTCTTGAGTAATATCAATACCTAGCTTTAAGCATTTAGCATAAATATTAGGAAAGTGTTGATAAATAAACTCTGCGGGTTTATGGCTAATATTTAAATGGACATAGTCAATCCCTAACCGTTTCATTTGATGATCAATGGCTCTAGCTACAATATCACGCGGGGCTAGCTCATTACGTGGGTCAAAGTGATGCATAAAAGGATCACCGTTAGGCAGAAGTAATCGTCCACCTTCTCCACGTAAAGCTTCAGTGATAAGAAAAGACTTAGCAAGAGGATGGTAGAGGCAGGTTGGATGAAATTGAATAAACTCCATATTAGCTACGCGGCATCCAGCGCGCCAGCCCATGGCAATACCGTCTCCAGTACAAACATCAGGGTTACTGGTATAGAGATATACTTTACCTGAACCGCCAGTGGCTAGAACCACGCAGCGAGCGCTAAAGGTTTCTATCCGACCTTGGGTGCGATTTAGCGCATAAGCCCCTAGACACTGATTGTTACCCCTTTTTCCTAGTTTATGGTGGGTGATTAAATCGATAGCGATATAGTTCTCAAGTATTTGAATATTGGCTTTGCGTTTAGTAAGTTGAGCCAGCTTAGTTTCTACTGCCCAGCCAGTAGCATCGGCTGCATGGATGACGCGACGGCGACTGTGGCCACCTTCTTGGGTAAGGTGGTAGTGAAGCTTGTTTTTATCCCGAGTGAAGGTAATGCCTTGATTAATCAGCCAATTGATGGCCTCTTTGGCGTGTTCCACCGTAAAGCGAACTGCTTTTTCGTGGCATAAATCAGTACCAACCCGTATAGTATCCTCAATGTGAAATTCTGTAGAATCGCTTTTATCAAGAGCTACAGAAATACCCCCTTGGGCATATAGGCTTGCTCCCTCTTCAAGGGTGCGTTTTGATAAGACGGCGATTTTGGTTTTAGAATCTAGGTGTAAAGCTAATGTTAGACCTGCTGATCCGCTGCCGATAATTAATACATCATAGTTATGAGACATGGGCTATGAACGCTTTAGCTATTTAGGTATACGACTCGAAATAATAAACTTATAAGTACTTATTTAAT
This sequence comes from Candidatus Nitrosoglobus terrae, assembly GCF_002356115.1. Taxonomy (NCBI): domain Bacteria; kingdom Pseudomonadati; phylum Pseudomonadota; class Gammaproteobacteria; order Chromatiales; family Chromatiaceae; genus Candidatus Nitrosoglobus; species Candidatus Nitrosoglobus terrae. Next base: position 1,634,820 of record NZ_AP014836.1, on the reverse strand, counting down.
ACATTATGGGGTACGAACTACTTAATCAGGTAACTGTCTATGATGTTGGTAGGCCAAGTTACTTCCCAATAGGGTAACTGGTCTGGTATGAGCGACAAGCAAGTTGATTATGAGCTAGTACGATGCGTTCAGCATGGAGATAAAGCAGCATTTGATATGCTGGTGCTTAAATACCAGCGAAAAGTATTAAGGCTTGTTTCTCGCTATATCCATGATTCTGGGGAGGCTCTAGATGTAATGCAAGAGGTATTTATCAAAGCCTACCGAGCTTTACCACATTTTCGAGAAGAAAGTGCCTTTTATACTTGGTTGTATCGTATCGCTATTAATACCTCGAAAAATCATTTAATAGCACAAAATCGCCGGCCCCCAGAAAACGATATTGATGCGAAAGAGGTAGAACAGTATGCTGTAGAAACAGCATTAAAAGATTATGCTACACCGGAGCATTTGCTACTACGTGATGAAATTGCTAGAACAGTAAGTAAAACTATTGAAGCGCTACCTGATGAGCTACGTATGGCGATTACTCTACGAGAGCTTGAAGGGATGAGTTATGCCCAGATTGCTGAAGCCATGGGTTGTCCAATTGGTACCGTACGCTCGCGTATTTTTAGGGCACGAGAGATTATTGATGAAAAAATTAATCCTCTTTTAATCAATCTTACCACTTAAATTAATTATTTGAGGGTATTTATTGCCCTAATAGTATTAATGGATTATAGAGGGTTGAAGTCGTGATGAATGATAAAACTAATGAGCAATTATCAGCTTTAATGGATGGAGAACTACCATCTAGAGAAATAAAGTCAGTACTCTTAGCGTTTAAAACCCAAAAGGAAGTACGTAGACGCTGGTTGGCCTATCATTTAGCTAGGGATTCTATGCATGATCACCTACCAGAGATATCTTTACAGCATCTAGCCATGAAGATTTCTTATACCCCAGATGATGAGTCGCTGGCAGTAAAACAATATCGTAGTAAAGACATCTCTAAGCAAGTCTATCTAAAGTGGCAATATCTAGCAAGCCTTGCCTTAGCCGCATCATTAAGCGCAGTTACAGTACTGGGAATACAGGCGTTAATGAGCAAACCGATCCCATTAGAACCTCAGGCTATAAACGGTTCACCTCAAGTTATTTCCAATTTTCAAACAATATCTGCTTTAGAAAATAATCATCCTGCAGCGGTTTTAGATCGGGGGGTTAAGGAGCGTTTAAATACTTATTTGGTTAATCATACTGAGTATATTAATATGCCAGGAATGCTTCGTTATGGGCGTATCGTGTTTTATGAAAACCCTAGGTAATTCCTATTGGGAATTTTCTTCAGTGTTCTTAGTAGCCCTGATGATATCTTCCTTAGCAATAGCCAATGAATCCGATACTGCATTACAATTAATTAACGGAGTGGAGCAAGCCTCCAAATCCCTTAACTACAAAGGGGTTTTTGTTTATTTACGAGATAGTCAGTTGGAAGCTGTTCGTATTATCCATAAGGCAGATGAGCTTGGAGAGTATGATCGTTTGATTTCCCTTAATGGCATGCCACAAGAGATTATCCGTAATAATGGGCTAGTGACTTGTGTGTTTCCTGATAATAAAACAGGATCTGCTAGAGGTGAAAATTTCCACGATAAAAATTACTTTCCAAAGCGCTGGTCGACTAAATTAAAGGTGATAGGTGATCACTATCAATTTTCCATAGGAGGAATGGATCGAGTTGCGGGAAGAAGTGCGCAACGGGTGATTATTACCCCTATAGATCAATATCGGTATGGCTATCGCTTATGGGTGGATAGTGAAACTGGGCTATTGCTGAAGACTACTATGATAGGAAAGGAAGGTGGTACACTAGAGCAAATCATGTTTACCTCAGTACTGTTGCGCGAAAAAATTGAAGATACTGATTTGTTGCCGACAGTAGCAGGAAAAAAAACTTCATGCCGCCAAAGTAAACCATTGAAGGTTGAAGCCAGTGACTATGAAAGTAAATGGGAGGTTGATTGGGTGCCTGAAGGCTTTACTTTAGTTGCTCACGGCAAACACCTACTACCTAATAGCCAAGCGCCTGTAGAGCATTTTGCTTACTCAGACGGGTTAGGCTCGGTGTCGGTATTTATTGAGCCTATTATGGAGGATCATCAAAGCTATTTACGTGGTTTTTCGAGCATGGGAGCGGTGAACGCCTATGGTATTATTCAGGCGCTTCATAATTTAACCATAGTGGGAGAGGTTCCCCATACGACGGTGGAGCGAATCGGTAAATCCATCCATTATATTAACTCCAGTGCTGATTAAATCCTCAGGTGTGATTGTAGAGAAAGCCCGTGTAGTAGCAACGGATGCAACATACGCTTGGGTTGAGAAAGTGCAGGATATTGGCTGTAATTTTTGCGTTGCTAGTAATGAATGCGGTACCAGAGAAATTACGAGATATCTAATAAAAAAGCCTATGATAATAAAGGCATTTAACCCAATAGGGGCAGAAATAGGGGAGAGTGTTATTGTAGGAATTTCTGGAAAAGCATTTCTTTTAAATGCTTTCTTACTTTATATAATGCCACTACTGATCATGTTTTTAGGTGCTGGATTAGGCGAAATCCTAGTTCAATATTTTGGTAGTGGTGAGAATATAGTGATATGGCTAAGCCTTGGAGGGTTATTAGGAGGAGTCTTAGGGATGAGACATATAAAATTGGGACAGGTTTTGAGCTTAAAATTATGCATCCTGAAAAGGATAGTTGTGCAAAATAAAATTATTATAGATGATTATCCATAATTCTCCTTTAGCCTCAGTATTAAGAGATCTAGGGCAGTATTTAAGATAAAATTTTAATTTACTAATAAATTATTTTTCCTAAGCGGTAAATATTGGGAGCTAGTATGAAGATTTTTTTGGGTAAGCAATGGGTGTTTTTTATAGCACTGTTACTGATAATAAGCGGCGTGCAGGCGGAAGGATTACCAGATTTTACTGAGTTAGTGAAAAAAAATAGCCCTGCAGTAGTGAATATTAGTACTACTCAAAAGGTTACTCGAAGCGGACCTGGCTTTCCGCGTGGATTACATCAGTTTCCAAAAGGAACCCCATTTGATGATTTTTTTCGCCACTTTTTTGGCGATCAAGGAGGAGATGAGGGTCAGCAAAAATTTGAAACTCATTCTTTAGGATCAGGGTTTATTATTTCATCGGATGGATACATTATCACCAATTACCATGTTATCCGTGATGCTGATACGATCATCGTACGCCTCAATGATCGTAGAGAATTAGAGGCTAAGGTAATAGGTAGCGATGAACGTAGCGATCTTGCACTGTTAAAAGTAGGGACGGAAGGATTACCAACGCTAAAACATGGTAACTCGCGTGATCTTAAAGTAGGTGAATGGGTATTGGCTATTGGATCGCCTTTTGGTTTTGAGTACTCAGCTACAGCGGGGATCATTAGCGCGCTTGGAAGGAGCTTGCCAGAGGAAAGCTATATACCGTTTATTCAAACAGATGTGGCAATTAACCCTGGAAATTCGGGTGGCCCACTCTTTAATTTAGCAGGAGAGGTGATAGGGATTAATTCTCAAATTTATAGTCGTACCGGTGGATTTATGGGTCTTTCCTTTGCGATACCCATTGATGTGGCGATGGAGGCTGTAGCGCAGCTTAAGGAAAAAGGACAGGTGACTCGTGGCTGGCTTGGAGTGATAATTCAAGATGTAACTCGAGAATTGGCTGAATCCTTTGGGTTGGAAAAACCGCAAGGTGCTTTAGTCGCTAAGATATTACTTGGTAGTCCAGCGGCTGCAGGGGGAGTCCAAGTAGGTGATATTATTCTTAGCTTTGATGGAAAGCCGGTACCTCAATCCTCGGCACTACCACCCTTAGTTGGGCTAGCAAAGGTAGGCCAGACTATTAATGTTCAGGTTTTACGAAGTGGTGCTCAAAAGACGCTTAAAATCAAGATTGGCGAGCTGCCAGAAGAAGGAGAACTGCAGAAGGCTGTTGGTAAACCAGGGCAAATTATTGAAAAACGGCTCTCTCTTGAGGTCGCTGATCTGAGTACTGAAAAACGGGCGCAGTTAAATTTGGACTCGGGTATACAGGTTATCAATGTAACAGAGGGACCCGCTTCTGAGGCTGGAGTTCAAAGCGGTGATATTTTGCTAAGCATTAATGATACTCAGATAAAAGATATTAAACAATTCAAAGGTGTAGTGGAAAAACTTCCTTCAGGTAAAACTGTGCCGATGCTGCTACAGCGAGGACAGAGTACTTCTTTTATTGCCATAAAAATACCGAAGAATAGTTAGGGCTACTCGTTGCCTAAATGAAATAATACAAAGATTTTTATCAAAATCTATAATTAAGATGCCGGTTAAACAAGGGTCTTTGGCCGGTATTTTGTTTTATAGCTAATGTTTATTTTACCTGCTGCAGCATGAAGAATATTCGAAACTTCTCCATTATCGCTCATATTGATCATGGTAAATCTACAATAGCTGATCGCTTTATACAGATTTGTGGCGGGTTGAGCGAACGTGAGATGGATCATCAGGTTTTGGATTCTATGGATCTTGAACGTGAACGAGGGATTACGATTAAAGCGCATAGTGTCTCTTTACGTTACCAAGGGCGTAGCGGAGAGAATTATGAGCTGAATTTTATTGATACCCCAGGGCACGTAGATTTTTCTTATGAGGTGTCCCGATCATTGGCCGCTTGCGAAGGGGCTTTATTAATTGTTGATGCTTCTCAAGGTGTTGAAGCCCAGAGTGTTGCTAATTGCTATACGGCGATTGAGCAAGGCTTGGAAGTAGTCCCTGTGCTTAATAAAATTGATCTTCCTTCGGCAGATCCTGAGAAAGTATGTCAAGAAATTGAAGAAATTATTGGATTAGATGCTAGTCATGCCCTACAGGTGAGTGCTAAAACGGGGCAAGGAATTGAGGAAGTGCTGGAAGCGCTCATTGAGCGTATTCCTCCGCCTAAGGGTGATCCCGCCGCGCCTTTGCGAGCGCTTATCATTGATTCTTGGTTTGATAATTACTTAGGCGTTATTTCTCTAGTACGGGTCGTGGATGGTAGCCTTAAACTTAAGGATAAGATTATGGTTATGTCTACTGGGCAGTATTATCAAGTAGAAAAAATAGGCTTTTTCACCCCTAGGCGCCAGGAAATTGAGCAACTTTCTGCTGGCGGAGTAGGCTATGTGATTGCTGGAATCAAGGAGGTCAATGGAGCGCCAGTAGGGGATACTTTGACTCATGCTGGGCAACCAGCGATTAAGTCGCTGCCTGGATTTAAGCCTGTGAAGCCCCAAGTTTTTGCTGGGCTATTTCCTGTAAATTCTGATGGCTATGAAGATCTTCGAGAAGCACTTGCCAAACTTCGCCTTAATGATGCAGCTTTATTTTATGAGCCGGAAACTTCACAAGCCTTAGGTTTTGGTTTTCGTTGTGGTTTCTTGGGTATGCTACATATGGAAATTGTGCAAGAGCGACTAGAGCGAGAATATAACGTAGATCTCATTACTACGGCCCCCACAGTAGTTTATGAAATATTGACTCATAAGGGTGAGGTCTTACCCATTGATAATCCCTCTTTACTGCCTGATCCTGGATATATTGCTGAAATTCGTGAACCTATTATTCAAGCTGATATCTTGGTACCTCAGCAGCATGTTGGTGCTGTTATTGGTCTTTGTGAGGAGAAGCGAGGAGTACAAAAGCGACTGCAGTATTTAGGGAATCAGATTTTACTTCACTATGAATTACCTTTAAGTGAAGTAGTGCTTGATTTTTTCGAACGCCTTAAATCTGTAAGCCGGGGTTATGCTTCCCTTGATTATCATTTTTTACGTTTTCAAGCAGCTGATTTAGTAAAATTGGATTTATTGATTAATAGCGAGCAAGTAGACGCTCTTTCGCTTATCGTTCATCGAGATCAGGCCTACTATAGAGGGCGAGAGCTGGCTGAAAAAATGAGGGAGCTTATTCCACGACAGCTATTTGATATTGCTATTCAGGCTGCAATTGGGGCGCATATCATTGCCCGTACGACGGTAAAGGCTTTACGTAAAAATGTAACCGCTAAATGTTATGGAGGTGATATTACCCGTAAGCGTAAGTTACTAGAAAAACAAAAGGCAGGTAAAAAACGCATGAAACAGGTAGGATCGGTAGAAATACCCCAGGAGGCATTTTTGGCAGTATTAAAAGTAGGGAAAAAGCTTTCCTAAAATAAGTTTGACGCTGATTAGGGTTTTTTAGATTCTGGTTTTGTAAATAAGGGTAGTTGTTTCTAATGAGTTTTGATTTTCCTACAATGATGGTAATTGCTGCCGCAATTACAGGAATGATTTGGGCTTTAGATGCGTGGCTATGGGCACCTGCGCGGCGGAAAGCAGTGGCTAGAATAGGTTCAGATGTAGCTCATGAATCTACTGCGATAGGGTCTATTAAGGAGCCTCTATTAGTAGAGTATGCACGCTCCTTTTTTCCTATCATATTTACTGTTTTAGTATTGCGCTCCTTTTTAGTAGAGCCCTTTCGTATCCCTTCAGGATCTATGATTCCAACACTTATGGTTGGAGATTTTATTCTAGTAAATAAATTTGTTTATGGGTTTCGATTACCTGTTATCAATAAAAAAATTATCAATATGGATGAGCCCCATCGAGGTGACGTGGTTGTGTTTCGTTACCCTAAGAATCCTAGCGTCGACTATATTAAGCGAGTAGTTGGGTTACCAGGTGATCGCATTAATTATGTTAATAAAACTATTTATATTAATAATGAGCCTATGCGGCAAGAGGTCACGGGGCCTTACTATCAAGAGGATCATTCATATGGTTACCCTGATGAGCTTCGGATTGAGTATTTTGGAGATAAGGATCATCAGGTTGTAGTTAACCCAGGAATTATTCTTGGGGAAGGTGAGTATGAGGTGCCTAATGGTCATTATTTTATGATGGGAGATAATCGAGATCGGAGTAATGATAGCCGTTTTTGGGGAGTGGTGCCAGAAGAGAATTTAGTAGGCAAAGCGTTTATGGTTTGGATGAGCTGGCGCTGGGATCAGGGAGGGGTTATTTGGGGACGTATCGGAAAATCGATAAATTAATAATAAATAAAGTACTCATTTATACCTAAGAGTGAGTACGGGTAGTAAAAACCTTACTGATTATATGTTTTTGTTGTTCAACGTATAAATTGATGTTTTTCCCCTAATGGCTAAAAGTTTAAAACAGCTGAGTCAAAAATTAGGGTATCATTTCAAAAATCCTGCTTTGTTACTGCAAGCAATGACTCACCGTAGCGCTGCTAAAGAAAATAATGAACGCTTGGAGTTTCTAGGGGATTCAATTCTAAATTTTATCATTGCTGATCTCCTCTATGGTTACTTTCCTGAAGCGCAAGAGGGAAAATTAAGTCGAATTAGATCAACTTTAGTTAAGGAAGATAGCCTAGCAGAGCTAGCCCGAGAGCTTGAAATAGGGAGTTACTTAGTTCTAGGTCTGGGTGAATTAAAAAGTGGGGGTTGCTATCGTACTTCGATACTTGCAGATGCTTTTGAAGCGGTGATAGGCGCTATTTACTTGGATAATGGCTTAGAAGCTTGCCGCCAGTTAATAGAGTTGCTCTATCGTGATCGATTAGCAGCGCTGACTAGTGAATCCGTGCTTAAAGATCCTAAAACTCGTCTTCAGGAGTATCTTCAAGCTCGGCAGCTACCCTTGCCGGATTATCGAATAAATGCGGTTAGCGGGGAGTCTCACGAGCGGATTTTCCAAGTTCAATGTATTATAGATAACTTTCCATCTAGAATAGGTACTGGTTATAGCCGACGTAAGGCTGAACAGGATGCAGCAACTCAGATTTTAGAGCTATTATTATTAAGAGATAAGAACACGGATGACTGAAGGGCTTATTAAGGAAGATAACAATATCCGCTGTGGTTATGCTGCGCTTATTGGTCGTCCTAACGTAGGTAAATCAACTCTACTTAATCATATTTTAGGCCAGAAAGTAAGTATTACTGCCCATCGACCACAGACAACACGGCATCGGATTTTAGGGATTAAAACTCTGCCTAGAGCTCAGGTGCTTTATGTGGATACTCCAGGTTTTCAAGATAAAGAACGTCGATTAATAAATAGATATTTAAATCAGTCAGCAGATTCTACGATTGAAGAAGTAGACTTAATTTTATTTATTGTAGAGGCTAATCGGTTTACTAAAGATGATGAATGGATCTTACGGCGATTGGCTAAATGTACAATTCCTATTGTCCTTGTTCTTAATAAAATAGATCGATTAACTGATAAGAAATTGTTGCTGCCAATGATAGAACAGATCTCTAGGAAAATGGAATTTACAGCGATTGTTCCTATATCAGCTTGGAAAGGAGATAATATATCGGCATTAGAGAGAAAAGTTGTTGAACTGCTACCAGAAGGGCCAATGATATACCCTGAGGATCAAGTAACAGACCGCAACGAACGTTTTTTAGCAGCAGAATTCATCCGTGAGAAATTAATTCGCCACCTAGGGCAAGAGTTACCCTATGTGCTTACGGTGATGGTGGAATCTTTTGAGGAAGAGCAAAATCTTTATCGGATTGCAGCAGTAATTTATGTTGAACGGCTTGGGCAAAAAGCTATTGTAATTGGAAAGGAAGGGGAAAGACTTAAGCAAGTGGGTTATGAGGCTCGTATTGCCATGGAAAAAATGTTTGAGCGTAAAGTTTATTTGAAACTATGGGTTAAAGTTCGCGAAGGATGGCCAGATAATGAGCATTTATTGCATAGCTTTGGTTACAAAAATAATTAATTAAAGGTTTAGAATGTCTTTCCTTTGACACTTTTTTTCCTCACACAGTATTTTTGACCGCTTATCTTTTTAGAATATTATTTATTAAGGTTGCACCATTTGGTGAGTAGGTAATGTAGATTGATTAAGGAATTTCCGCGTATTCAACGTCTCCCACCTTATGTTTTTAATATTGTCAATGAATTAAAGACTAAGGCTCGTGCTCGAGGAGAGGATATTATTGATTTTGGAATGGGCAACCCGGATCATGCTACCCCGAAGCATATTGTAGATAAGCTGGTAGAAGCTGCGCAACGCCCAGATACTCATCGCTATTCCGTCTCACGGGGTATTCCTCGGTTGCGGCGGGCTATCTGTCATTGGTATCGCCGACGCTATAATATAGAGTTAGATCCTGAAAGTGAAGCTATTGTGACTATAGGATCAAAAGAAGGGTTAGCGCATTTGGCGCTGGCAACTTTAGGTCCAGGAGATGCTGTTTTAGTCCCTAGCCCAGCCTATCCTATTCATCCTTATGGGGTTGTGATTGCTGGCGCTGATATACGCCATGTTCCGCTTATATCAGGAGAGGAATTTTTTACTGAATTAGAAAAGGCTATTAAAGATACTTGGCCTCGACCCAAGATGTTGGTGCTTAATTTTCCGGCTAACCCAACTGCTTGGTGCGTAGATCTGCCTTTCTTTGAACAGGTGGTTGCCATAGCTCGTGAGTACAACCTATGGGTTGTACATGATCTTGCCTATGCTGAGATCGTATTTGATGATTACTATGCCCCCTCAATTTTACAGATACCAGGAGCTAAAGATATTGCTGTAGAGTTCTATTCGTTATCAAAAACTTATAATATGCCAGGTTGGCGAGTGGGATTTATGTGCGGTAATTCAATATTGGTTGCCGCTTTAGCGCGCCTGAAGTCTTATTTAGATTATGGCACATTTACTCCTATTCAGGTAGCGGCTATTACTGCCTTAGAGGGTCCTCAGGATTGCGTCAAAGGAATTTGTGAAATTTATCAAAAACGCCGTGATGTTTTGTGCCAAGGACTCTCTGATATAGGTTGGCAAATAGAATTGCCAAAGGCAACGATGTTTGTTTGGGCACCTATTCCAGAGCCATTCTGCCACTTAGGTTCTTTAGAGTTTTCTAAAAAACTGCTAAATGAAGCTAAGGTAGCTGTATCTCCTGGGGTTGGTTTTGGTACCTACGGTGACAGTTATGTTCGTTTTAGTCTAATTGAAAACGAACACCGTACTCGCCAAGCTATTCGCGGAATTCGACAGATGTTTAAGCGCGCTTAATAAATATTTAATTACTTGATCAAAGAGGAAATTTATTGGAACCGGTTAAGATAGGGTTACTAGGCTTAGGAACAGTGGGTAGCGGCACAGTGAATGTGCTCTCGCGTAATGCTGGGGAAATTGCCCGCCGTGCTGGGCGGGGTATTCAGATTTGCTGGGCGGCTACTCGTGACCTTTACAAGGATCGTAGCTGTAAGATAGAGAATATTAGGCTAACCACTAATCCACGGGAAGTGGTGATCAACCCGCAAGTGGAAGTGGTTGTGGAACTGATGGGAGGAGTTGATTTAGCTTACCATCTAGTGCTTGAGGCGATTACCCAAGGTAAGCATGTAGTTACGGCAAATAAGGCATTAATTGCACTTCACGGTAATGAGATTTTTGCAGCTGCCCAGAAAGCAGGGGTGATGGTTGCTTTTGAAGCGGCGGTAGGTGGAGGTATTCCGATTATCAAAGCGCTACGAGAAGGTCTAGCAGGTAATCGTATTGAGTGGGTGGCTGGGATCGTCAATGGTACCAATAACTTTATCTTGACAGAGATGCAGGATAAAGGATGCAGTTTTGCTGAGGCATTGTTAGATGCTCAGCAGCGTGGTTATGCTGAGGCAAATCCAGCTTTTGATATAGAGGGTATTGATGCTGCCCATAAAATGACAATTTTAGCCTCTATCGCTTTTGGTATCCCATTGCAATTTGAACAAGTATATACCGAAGGTATTTGTACGATTACTCGCGAGGATATTGATTATGCTGATCAACTGGGTTATCGAATCAAACATATGGGTATTGCTCGACGGGGAGAAATAGGCATTGAGGTTAGGGTGCACCCTACCCTAATTCCATATCGCCGTTTAATTGCTAATGTAGATGGGGTAATGAACGGAATTGTGGTAAAGGGTGATGCGGTAGGATCAACCCTTTATTATGGGCCAGGGGCTGGTTCTGAGCCCACAGCTTCTGCAGTGATTGCTGATTTGATAGAGGTGGTGCGCGCTTTGACTTCTGATCCAGAAAATAGAGTACCCCACCTTGCTTTTCAGCCTGATGCGCTGGTAGAAATCCCAATTCTTTCGATGGAAGAGGCTAAAACAGCCTATTATTTACGTATGCAAGCTATAGATCGCCCAGGCGTACTTGCAGAAATTACTTATATATTGGGGGAACAAGGTATTAGTATTGAGGCAGTTTTGCAAAAAGAGCCGGCCTTTGGGGAGAGCTATGTTCCTATTATCATGTTGACTCAGCCGGTATTAGAGCGAAATATGAATCAGGCAATTTGCCGGATTGAGGCACTAGAATCCATTGAAGGGAAAATAGTACGAATTCGACTAGAGACTCTGGATTAAAATATTACTATAGGATTTGCGCTTACCAATCTTATTTAAGAAATAATAAAGATAGGGTTTTAGATGATGCCATTTCGATCACATTACATAGGTCTTATTGACAAATACCGCGATCGGCTACCTATTCATGATGATACTCGGATTATTAGCCTAGGAGAAGGAAACACCCCTCTGATTAGGTTGAACAATATCCCAAAAGCATTTAATCGAGAAGTCGATATTTATATCAAGTATGAGGGGCTTAATCCTACTGGGTCTTTTAAAGATCGAGGGATGACTGTAGCTGTCACTAAAGCTGTAGAGGAGGGAAGCCGGGCTATTATCTGTGCGTCTACCGGCAATACTTCAGCTTCTGCAGCTGCCTATGCAGCGCGAGCCGGGATTAGGGCTTTTGTCCTTATTCCTGAGGGTAAAATTGCTTACGGCAAAATTGCGCAAGCGATGATGCATGGGGCGGTGGTGATTCAAATAAAGGGTAACTTTGATATAGGTATGCAGCTAGTTAAGGAGGTGGCGAGTAAAGCTCCAGTCACTATTGTAAATTCAATTAACCCTTATCGAATCCAAGGACAAAAAACTGCCGCTTTCGAGATTGTTGAGGAGCTAGGGTTTGCCCCGGATTTTCACTGCCTACCGGTGGGTAATGCGGGTAATATTACTGCTTACTGGATGGGTTACAGTGAATATCATTCCCAAGGGTTTGTAAATACGCGACCTCGTATGTGCGGTTACCAAGCTAGCAAGGCAGCCCCTTTTATAGAAGGAAAAATGATTGATAAACCAGAGACGGTTGCTACAGCTATTCGCATTGGCTATCCCCAAAGCTGGGATAAAGCTTGGAGGGCACAGCAAGAATCTCAGGGTTGGTTTAGTGCCTGCTCCGATGAGGAGATCCTAGTGGCTCAGAAGCTACTTGCTGAAAAAGAAGGTATATTCTGCGAACCAGCTTCGGCGATTTCTTTAGCAGGAACAATGCGGGATATCGAAACTGGAAAAATACCCGGTAATAGCAAGATAGTTTGCACGCTAACGGGTCATGGTCTAAAAGATCCCAATACTGCAATTGAGCAGTGCAAAGCGCCAATAGTAACCATTGAGTCTAAGCTTGATCTAGTGCAAGCTGCTATTTTAGATAGGCTAACAGGATAATCTCTATTGAGTCATTTTTCTTTAATCAAGATAGCGTTGGCTAAGCTTTCCATAGGAGTCAATCCGGCGATCTCGAAAATAAGGCCAAATTTGCCGTATTTTTTCGGTACGCTGAAGGTCAATTTCTGTCACTAATACTATAGGTTCATCTGTTGACCCTATAGTAAGCAGCTCACCTTGAGGGCCAGCAATAAAGCTTGTACCCCAGAACTGAATCCCTGGTATGTGTTGGTTAGGATTAGCTTCTATGCCTACTCGGTTACTGGAGAGAAGGGGTAATCCGTTTGCAATAGCATGGGCGCGTTGTATTGTAATCCAAGCTTCTCGTTGTCTGTATTTTTCTGCCGCATCATCTTCGGGATTCCAACCAATGGCACTGGGATAAAGGAGTAGCTCTGCGCCAGCCAGAGCCATCAAGCGGGCTGCTTCAGGGTACCATTGATCCCAGCACACCAAGACTCCAAGGCAACCAATAGAGGTATTAATAGGGGTAAATCCTAGATCTCCCGGGGTAAAATAAAATTTCTCATAAAAACCAGGATCATCAGGAATATGCATTTTGCGGTATCGGCCTGCGATACGACCATCTGTATCTAAAACTACTGCCGTATTATGGTAAATTCCGGCAGTTCGGCGCTCGAAAAGGGAGATGACCAGAACAACCTTAAGCTCTACTGCTAAGGCGCTAAAAATTGCTGTTGAGGGGCCAGGGATAGGCTCAGCTAGGGCAAAATAACGAGTATCTTCAACTTGACAAAAATAGCGTGCGATATGTAGCTCTGGTAGCAGAATAAGCTTTGCCCCTTGAGAGGCAGCTTCGCGAATACCTTGAATACTGTGGTTAAGGTTTTCCTGCTGCTGTTGGCTACAAATTTGTTGGACGATAGCAACTTTCAATGGGTTATCCGATAGTATTAGTTTATAAGATATTTCTAAATAGTCCTTGCAGGCAGCTGCATGGTGATACAGTGGAGGCTACCATATTGCTGGATGAGAGGAAGACAGTCAATGCCAATAACTTGCCGATCGGGAAAGCATTCTTGGAGGATTGATAAAGCTTTAGTATCTGCTGGATCTTGATAAGTAGGCGCCAATACCGCTCCATTGATAATAAGAAAATTAGCGTAGCTTGCCGGCAGCCGCTTACCGTTGGCGCTAAATTTGGGGCAAGGCCAAGGAAGAGGCACTAAGCGGTAAGGGATACCTTTTGTATGGAAGGTACTGAGTTCTGCTTTCATAGCTTGAAGCTCAAGGTAATGTTCATCTTCAGGATCATCACAGGCTACATAGCATATTGTGTGTGGGTTACAGAATCGGGCTAAGGTATCAATATGGCCGTCGGTATCATCTCCAATTAACTGTCCATGATATAGCCATAATACTTGTTCAACTCCTAGCCAGTATTTAAGCTGATTCTCTATAGCGACCTGATTGAAATGGGCATTACGAGCCTTGGATAATAAACAGCTTGCCGTTGTCAGTAAGCTACCTGCGCCGTCAACCTCGATGCTTCCCCCTTCAAGGATTAAATCTGATCGTTTTAATACACTCGTATTAAACGCCCCTTGTTCGTATAGCTGGGTTGATACTTGATTATCAAGAGTCGCATTGTACTTTTTACCCCAGCCATTAAATACAAAATCGAGCAGCTGAATTTGCCCATTTTGCGTTAAGCAGCTAATGGGTCCGTAATCTCGGATCCAGGTATCGTTAAAGGGAGCAACATAAAGAGATATGGAAGTGCTGTTTATTTGTTGCTGTTTTAGCTGCTGATCAACTTCAGTTAGCTGATGTGGGCTATGGCAAACAATAATGAGCTTTTCCCTGCAGGCGATTTCGCGAGCGATATTGAGATATACTGTCTCAACTTCATTCACCCGAGATCCCCAATCACTCTCAGCTGAAGGCCAAGCGATTATAACACCCTCTTGGGGTGCCCATTCTGGGGGGAGCTGGTGTTTTAAAAGATTCATAATAAGAAGTCAGCGGCGATATTACTACAACTGGATTATCTGCGCTAAAGAAAAACGAGGCAGTAATATACCTTAAGGATAAGAAAATAAATACTGGTATGGGTTTTACGGTAAAAATAATTGTAATAACTCATTAAGCAAAGCGAGTCCTTTCTGAGTGGGATGGATGTTATGGGAGTCACATTCAATTAACCCTAGTTGTTGTGCTTGTTGTAGCGTTTTCTCTACTATGCTCAAAGGAAGGCCAGTGCGATCTTGAAAGAGTTGGCTAGGGAAACCGGTGGTTAGACGTAAAGCATTAAGCATAAATTCAAAGGCCGCCTCTTTAGGTGAGAGAATCGTCTCTCCTGCGATTCTCTCTATACTATCTGATTTAGCTAGATACCCCATAGGATGTTTAATTTTCCAAACTCGGATAATGCAGTTTGTTTTAGGGTCGGTAATTTTTCCATGGGCACCAGCGCCGATTCCGAGATAATCTCCAAAGCGCCAGTAATTAAGGTTATGTTGGCTTTGGTGATCTTTCTGAGCAAAGGCAGAGACCTCGTAGTGATGATAGCCTGCTTTGGCTAAGCGAGTATGGCAAGCTATTTGCCAAGCATCGATAGCCTCTTCAGCAGGTAATGAAGGCGGATAACGATGAAAATAGGTATGGGGTTCAATCGTGAGCTGGTAATGGGAAATATGATGCGGGATAAAACGAATGGCTGTTTCTATATCCGCAAGCGCTTGAATCTCTGTTTGCTCAGGTAAGCCGAACATAAGATCTAAATTGATATTATCAAATCCAGCATTATAAGCTGTGACTACGGCCTGATGAGATTCTCTGGCGCCGTGTATTCGGCCTAAGCGTTTAAGGGCGTTATCATTAAAGCTCTGAATACCAAGGGAGAGGCGATTGAGGCCAAGGGCACGAAATTCAGTAAAGCGCCCTTGCTCTACTGTTCCGGGATTAGCTTCCAGTGTAATTTCTATTGGGGATATCAGCGGTAGGTGGCTTTGTACCCACGAGAGTAATTGATCTAACGTCTCTGGGGAAAAAAGGCTGGGTGTACCCCCACCTATAAAAATACTCCGGATAGGCCGATCCAAAACCCGGGGCAGATCTTGTTCTAGATCCCTGATGAGGGCATTGATATAAGCTTTCTCAGGAAATTCATCCGGTAATAAATGAGAATTAAAATCACAATAGGGGCATTTACGCAAGCACCAAGGAAGATGGATATATAATCCTAGAGGCGGCAAGGTATCGAATTGAAACATAATACGAATTTTTTGCCTTCAGTGTAATGAAAAATACCCACTATATAGATAGATCTAATTTTTCTTATAGTTAAGCGCTGTTAGTAGAGCGGTTAAAGCTTTACCTCGATGGCTGTAGCGGTTTTTTTCCGCTGCTGATAGCTGAGCAGCAGTACACTGGTGATTAGGGAGGTAAAAAATGGGATCATAGCCAAATCCGCCATTGCCTTGAGGGATGGCGAGAATATGACCCTCCCAAGTGCCTTGGCAGATAAGGGGAGTTGGATCTTGCCAATGATGCATATAGACAATGAAGCATTGATAACGGGCATGGCGCTGTGTTTCTGGTGTTTCTTTTAGCATTTCTAATAATTTTTCTAGATTTTGTTGATCAGAGGCACCTAAACCCGCATAGCGAGCTGAATAAATTCCTGGTTCTCCATTCAGTGAATCAACTTCTAATCCGGAGTCATCAGCGATAGCTGCTAACCCTGTATAGCGGGCAGCGTGACGGGCTTTAATAATTGCATTTTCAACAAAGCTGAGGCCGGTTTCTTCAATCTCGGAGATATTGAGCTTGGATTGGGAAATCAATTCAATCTGAAGTGGGCTTAAAATAGCGCTGATCTCTTGTAATTTACCAAGATTATGGCTGGCGAGAACGATAGGCTGCGATAACATGATATTAGTTCCTAGAGAGCGCTTCTATTTGTTTTTCAAGCAAGGTGGTAATCCCAGTTTTTGCTAAATCTAACATGGATTGAAGTTCATTCATCCGGAAGGCATGACCTTCAGCTGTTCCTTGGATCTCAATAAATGCACCAGCCTCATTCATTACTACATTCATATCGGTTTCAGCAGCTGAATCCTCTTGGTAATCTAGATCTAGTACGGGTACTCCTTCATAAATCCCTACAGATACTGAGGCTACTTGTCCATGAATAGGATTGCGGGCAATTATTCTTTTTTTGACAAGCTTATTGACTGCATCAACTAAAGCTACATAGCTTCCCGTAATAGCTGCAGTGCGGGTTCCCCCATCGGCCTGGATAACATCGCAGTCAATGGTTAATGTGATTTCACCTAGGGCGACTAGATCTACAACTGCCCGTAGAGAGCGACCAATCAGGCGTTGAATTTCCATAGTTCGCCCTCCTTGGCGGCCTTGGGTAGCTTCTCGCCCCACTCGGCTATTAGTAGAACGGGGTAGCATGCCATATTCAGCAGTAATCCAACCTTGCCCTGCACCTTTAAGAAATCGAGGTACCCGATCTTCAATTGAAGCATTACAGATAACACGAGTATCACCAAATTCTACTAATACCGAACCTTCGGCATACTTTGTATAATGGCGTGTAAGGCGAATATGGCGTAATTCATCCGGAGTACGACGGCTTGGTCTCATCACTCATTATCCTTTTAGCTTTTGGTAGATTCTATAATTAGAGATTTTCTAGGATCTATAAACAACTTTAAGAGCTTATAGTATAGTTTTTCGATTCTAATGATTGCTATTTATCCTAATTATTATTAGATTTATTTTTTCCTCTATGAGGGTAAATAACTTTATGTTAAGGAAGTAGCGATTAATTTTAATATCTCCACTAGGAGATTAGAAGTAATATTTGTTTTGTTTTTAATATACTCGCCTTTATGAAAAGGTAGATTTTGCTGGTTGTCGAAGCACCTATTGAGTTTCTAAATTATTACGAGAGGATCTATAGCATTTGAATGAGGGAAATGCTCATCTGCAGCAAACTATTACCCAGTTGATAGATGCTGGCCGCTTCTTTTTTGATCAGGGCTGGGTGCCAGCTACCAGCGGTAATTTTTCAGCTCGGCTTGCTTCCACCTGTATGATAGTAACAGTATCTGGGTGGCATAAAGGTCAATTAAACTCAGAGGGGATGCTGGTTACAGATTTTAATGCCTCTCCTCTATCAGCTACAAATAAACGTCCGTCTGCTGAAGCTTTGTTGCATGGAACGCTATATCGGCGCTTTCCAGAAATTAATGCTATTTTTCATACGCATTCGGTTTATGCTACGGTACTATCTTGTTTGTTGCCAAATGAATTAATCTTAAGCGATTACGAGCTACTTAAGATTCTTCCTGGAATAAAGACTCATCAAATCTCAGTGCGGATCCCTATCTTTCCTAATGATCAGGATATAAGCCGTTTATCCATTGTTGTAGATGATTACTTAGCACAAACACCAGATAGCCCTGGGTATCTTATTGCAGGTCATGGCCTATATACTTGGGGAGGTAGTGTTGAACAGGCTCGCCATCGTGTAGAGGCGCTTGAGTTTTTATTTGAGTGCGAGGTACTTAGACGGAGATTATAGAACCTATGAGTAGATTAAAGATTTATAATGAAGACGATCCTAATCAGGCGGCTACCCATATACAATTTGAGAATATTGCTCAATATATGGATGAGATTGGGGTACAGTTTCAGCGCTGGGAAGAACGGGAATCTTTAATTTCAGAATCTTCTCAAGAAGAAATTCTAGCCGCTTATCGGGATTCCGTAGATAAGTTATGTCAGCAATATGGATTTAAATCAGTGGACGTTATCAGTATCAAGCCTGATCATCCAGAAAAAAAAGGGCTTCGAGAAAAATTTTTAAAAGAACATACCCATGATGACTTTGAGGTACGCTTCTTTGTCGAGGGTCAAGGACAATTTTATTTACATACCCAAGGAAAAGTATATGCTTTGCTTTGTCAATCTGGCGATCTTATCAGCGTGCCTGCGGGAATTCGGCATTGGTTTGATATGGGTGCAAATCCAAACTTAAAATGTATCCGTTTCTTTACCACACCAGATGGATGGGTAGCTGATTTTACTGGCAGTGATATTGCCGATCGCTTTCCTCGTTTAGAGCAATAAAAATTATGATTCGGGCTATTATCACTGATATTGAGGGAACTACGACCTCTCTTTCTTTTGTTAAAGACATATTATTTCCTTATTCACGGGAGCGGATAGCGTGTTTTGTAAAACAGCACGCTGAAGATCCACAGATAGTTTCCTTACTGGAGGATGTCCGAGTTGTTGCCCAAGATAAGCATTTAAGTCTGGAGGGTATTATTAGTCAATTAATTGCATGGATTGATGTTGATGCCAAGGTAACAGTATTAAAGTCCTTGCAAGGGATTCTATGGGAGGAAGGTTATTGGAGAGGTGATTTAACTAGCCATATTTACCCGGATGTTGCGCGTAACTTGCGAGCTTGGAAAGAGGTGGGTCTTACACTCTATATTTTTTCTTCTGGTTCTGTTCAAGCGCAGAAGCTACTATTTTCTCATACTATTGCTGGTGATTTGACTGTGTTTTTTAGTGGTTATTTTGACACCCATATTGGCGCTAAACACGATCCAGAATCTTATCAGCGTATTGCTGAAGAAATTAAAATTTTGCCCCCGCAAATTCTTTTTTTATCTGATGTTGAAGCAGAGCTAAATGCGGCAGCAAAGGCGGGCATGAGAACAATATGGTTAGTTCGAGAGGAAAAGCTGATTTTTCCAGCGACCCATTTTCAGGTGCAAGATTTCGATTCCATCCAGATAGATAGCTTTTAAGGTTAATAATCTTCCCTAGGATCTTGATTTTTTCTTGTGGTTTTCATTGACACTTCTCCTTTAGCAGTAATCTTGTGCTTATAAAAGTATCATCATTTGTAATGAGTCAACACAAGAATATTTTTTCAGTACAAAAAACATGTTTTTTGTTCTCTTTCATAAAATTAAGTCACTTTTACTATAAAACTCACTCCTATCTAGTCTTTTAAAGCAGTGATTTTGTGTACCATGTCAAATCTTCCAAACCTACCGTGCTTCGCTTAGTCAGCAGCGACCCGACTTGCAAAACGAGTTTTGCGTGTCTCTTGCTGTTCTGTCTTTCAGGATCATGAGCCTTTGATGCGCTTGAACGCTCTATAATCTCTCTAGGTAAGGGATTGTGGTTTAGAATGTCTTACAGCGCATCTGAGATGCGTTTTTCGTCAGGGGCAAGCCTCAGAGCGTAAACGAGAGCAGCGTGAGTGCGAGCGGGTGAGGATTTGGTGCAGCGAACCCTTGACGACACACACCCCAAAAGCAAGCTAGGCAAGGGTGGTTTAGGGTCACGCAGCGAGGCTAGCTATCTGTTAAATAGGTTTTTGATTTTAAAGGAAAGTGAACCGTATAAAAATCCAAATACATGCAATTATTATTGGAATTCTAATCTGTTTAGTCCATTTGTATATCTGTTTCCAGCGTTCTTCCGATAGTTGTTTAAGTCATTACTGCTCCCGCTGGATCTTTTCCTGTTTTAGTTTCTCCAGCTGTTTACGTTCCCGTTCTTCCTCTTCAATCTGTTTTTGTCTTCGTCGCCTCTCCTGTTCTACTTTGAGCTTATCTTGCTCTCTTCTTGCCTAGACAGGCTTACGCTTTGAGTCAAGATCATCGCTCTATAAATCGTCTTTTAAAATAATCCAGTGTAATTACTTCAATGTGCATTAAATATCATCAAATATTCTTTTAAGTCTGTTTTTAATTGCTTCGTTTGACGCAACATATAAATATAAAACAAAACTGCAATCACTATTTATTGGAATCATTTCCCAATATTTCCTGATAGTGCCCTGGTTTTAGCGGTTAATTTTATTTCTACTGCAATTCTTCTTAATTCCTTATTATTAAGCTGATACCAGAATACCCTGTCTGGTCTAGGTTCGTTTTTTTAATTTTTCCTGATATAGTTTCCCACTACACTCCGTTATTAAGCATAGCAATGTGACATTCCTAAATAGCGAAGCGGTGCGGTAATGACAGCAGTTTAATATTATTTAACGAAACCCTTCAAAAGGGTTTTCCATCACCAATACAAGAACAAGAGTCTTTTAGTCATTTGACGTTATTAATGATATTAATTTCTTATCATTAATAATCTTATCAATTAAATTAGATAAGACTGTATTTATATATTTACTATTTTGCCCCGCAGTTGAAACAAAAATCTTTGATTTCCTTGAGTCGGCGCGATAAAAACGCTCATATGTACGATTACCTTGGGTTGCTGTAACCTGTGCGGCGGCATTAGATTCTTGATGGCCAACCCAGAAACCGGAATGTAGTTGTGTTTGCAGATCACGTATACGTACTGTAAGCGTTGCATGTGGCATACTATTTAGATCATCAGCTATTTTGAAGCCGCGATGGGTAAGCCCTTGAGCGATGTGTTGTTTGATGGTTGCTGCAATGTCTGAGTCAGTAGTTATAGCGGCCGCTGAGATCATTCCGTCACCTCTGTGCCCTAAGTTTTGGGTTGGCCGCTCATCTTCCACTATGAGTGCAATAGGCAATCCATGACCATCGTCACTATCAACGTATTGAACTTGTGGTTGTAGATGCACAGTTTGTGGATGAAACATACAACCACTCTGTGAAAATGTAGCAATAGCCACAAGACGGGCTAACCTATAACGCTTAATCATATTTCCCCCTTTTTATTTATTTGTGAAGAGGTTATATTGCTGTCGATATAGGTAACAATACGTAGTAGTACGTAAAATATAATCTGTATTAAGTGAGCGTTATCATATTGATTATCTCCCCCTGAGTTTCTTAATCTAGTAAGATTAACTAATATATAACTCGCAATAACTGATATTAAATAGGCAGATTAGGGGCAGATAGATAAATAGTTGAAACTATGCTTGAAATGTAAAGGCGCTTGACCGATTCACAACCAATTGGTATAAATTACGAAATTTATTTGAACTAAGCCGAGCTGAGGAAGCTAACTGGTGAGCCGTAGAATAAGTTGAAGTTTATAGCATCAAAGAAAATAGGGGAATTATTTTAGTGAATAAATCAGAGCTTATTGAATCGGTGGCGGAAACGGGAGGTCTGACTAAAGCTGCAGCAGCTCGTGCCGTAGACTCTGTTATCGAGGCAGTTACTGATGCCCTAAGACGCGGAGATCAAGTGGCTATTATTGGTTTTGGCACTTTTTCTGTTCGAGAGCGAGCTGCTCGAATTGGCCGTAATCCGCAGACGGGTGAGGAAATTAAAATTAGTGCATCTAAGAGTCCGTTATTTAAAGCTGGAAAGCTTCTTAAAGATGCCGTAAACTAGAAGTTTCTTGGGTGCTTAGCTCAGCTGGGAGAGCGTCGCCCTTACAAGGCGAAAGTCGGGGGTTCGAACCCCTCAGCACCCACCATGTAGGGCGGGTAGTTTTTAGGAGTGGTAGTTCAGCTGGTTAGAATATCGGCCTGTCACGCCGAGGGTCGCGGGTTCGAGTCCCGTCCACTCCGCCATTTTTAGTGACTATAAAAATAAAAAGCGCAATTTACATGATTGTAAATGCGCTTTTTTTTTCTAATTAACTTAATTATCCTGCTAAGGGGGTATCTAAATTTATGCTGGAAGCCATACGGAATCGCGCTCAAGGTATCTTAGCTTGGGTAATTATTGGGCTTATTGCTATTCCTTTTACTCTCTGGGGTATTAATAACTATTTCCGTGATGGAGGTGAAACCATTGCTGCCTCTGTAAATGGTGAAGAAATTACCATCTCAGAATTCCGTACAGCATTCCAGCATTATCTACAGCAAATACGCCTTTTAATAGGCCAAGGTTTCTCAGAAAATATGCTGGATGATCCGGCAATTAAGCAAAACGTTTTAAACAGCCTAGTTGAACAACGCTTAATACTAGAAACTGTTACTAAGCTTGGACTAAACATGAGTGATTCAGATCTCAGTCAAGTTATCCAAACTAATAAAACTTTTCAGGATGAAACTGGACGGTTTGATTCTGCCCTTTATGAGAGTGTATTAAATAGTGAAGGATTAGAGCCAGCTGAATACGAGTCACGCTTGCGTTTAGCTTTACTAAGCGAGCAATTAGTTTCTACCTTACGTTTTTCAGCTTTTGTTACCCAGCAGGAATTAGAAGATATAGCTCGCTTGCGATATCAACAGCGAGAGATTAGTTATGGGATTATACCTGTATCTAAGTATTATGATACTGCTCATATTGATGAGGGTAAATTGCATGAATACTATAACGACCATCCAGATGAGTTTCAGATTCCAGAACAAGTTGTCATCAATTACCTACGACTCACTGGAGAATCTCTGGCTAAAGATATTTCTATCAATGAGCAGGTATTACATAATTTTTACGAGGAGATAAAAAATCAATATACCGTGCCGGAGCAGCGTCGAGCCAGCCATATATTGATATCAATTACACCAGAAAACGATAAGACCGCCCAACAAGAGGCGCAGCAAGTGCTTGAAAGGTTGCAGAAAGGCGAGTCTTTTGAAAAGGTTGCTAAGGAAGTTTCGAAGGATGCGGGATCAGCCAAGAATGGCGGTGATTTAGGTTTTTTTGGTCGCGGGGTTATGGATCCAGCTTTTGAACAAGCGGTATTTTCATTAAAACAAGTAGGAGATTTGAGTAAACCAATACTGAGTAAATTTGGTTATCACATCATCAAACTTACGGGGATTCAGCCGGGTAAAGCTAAATCCTTTGATGAGGTACGTGAAGAATTAGCGCAAAAATATCGCCAACAGCAGGCAGAAGATCAATTCTATGAAAAAGCCGATATCTTGGATAACCTCACGTATGAGAATTCTTCCTCCCTTGAGATGGCTGCTGAAGCCCTTGGACTTATGATTGAGACTAGCAAGCCTTTCCCTCGGGGTGGAGGCAGCGGAATTGCTGCTAATCCTAAAGTGGTAGCAGCGGCCTTTAGTGAAGAGGTACTAGAGGAGGGGATTAATAGCCAAGCCATTGAATTAGGGCCTAATGATTTAGTAGTACTACGAGTTAATAGAAGTATTCCTGCTTACATTCAGCCTTTTGAGGAGATTCAGAAAGAAATTAAAGAAAAACTGACTCGATCAGAAGCTAAAACTAAAATTCAAGAGCTAGGAGAAGAGTTTATTAAGCGGCTGCAACAGGGTGAGTCGCCAGAGATTGTTTTTGCTGAAGAAGGAGTCAACTGGAGTGAGAAGAGATTTTATACTCGAGAGGATATAAATGCTGATATTCCACCAGAAATTCTGATCACAGCCTATGGATTATCGCGATCAGAGCTGGAAGGTTCAGTGTTTGCTGGACAGTTATTGAAAACAGGTGATTATGCCGTACTGGGTATTTACTCAGTTCGAGATGGAGATTTCAACAAATTAGATGAAAAGACACGTCAATCTTTAATCCAAGAAATTGAGCGTAGCCGTGGTGAGATTACTTATCGTAGTTTTATTGAAGGGATAAAATCAAAGGCCAAGATTAAACTATACCCTGAAAATCTCTAATTTGATCATAAAAAACAGCAGATTAGGATCTTTCATTTTCAAGCAAAAAGGGATGATGGTTAATCGAAAAATAGACGTATAGGCGAATTTAAGTGCTTATCTGCTTTGAGATAGCCATTAAATTCGCCTCAGCTATATGAATAAATATCAGATTACTTATAGAAATGAGATGGCTTGGTTATTCTCCCATTCCAATAATATGATAACCGTTATCAACGTAAATGATTTCACCTGTTATGCCTGAAGCTAAATCAGAGCAGAGGAATGCCGCTACATTGCCAACTTCATCAATAGTAACATTACGTCTAAGAGGCGTGTTGTGCTCGGAGTAGGTCAGGAATTTATTGAAATTATCGATTCCTGAAGCGGCTAGCGTTTTAATGGGACCAGCGGAAATAGCATTAACTCGTAAACCTTCAGGTCCTAGAGAAGTTGCCATGTAACGCACGTTTGCTTCAAGACTCGCTTTAGCAACTCCCATTACATTATAGTTGGGAATAGTTCGCTCTGCCCCTAGATAGCTTAAAGTAAGGAGGGCACCATTGCGGCCCTGCATCATGGTTCTACCTGCTTTTGCCAGAGCGGAAAAACTATAGGAGCTAATCTCATGGGCGGTTAAAAATCCTTCCCGGGTAAGATTTTCTAGGTAATTACCCTGTAATTGATTACGGTGAGCAAAGGCGACTGAGTGAATGATGATATCTAGATGATTCCAATAGCCATTAAGACGAGTAAAAAGCATTTCAATTTGCTCATCACTACTTACATCACATGGAAGGATAATATCAGTACCACATTCGGAGGCAAGCTTTTCAACCCGACTTTGAAGTTTCTCACTTTGATAGGTTAGAGCTAGATCAGCCCCTTCCTTTTTCATGGCTTGTGCAATTCCCCAGGCAATAGAGCGAGAACTAGCTACTCCTACAATAAGCGCTTTTTTATTGGTTAGAAATCCCATGTTGTTCTCCTTAAGTTGCTTTCCTCTGTAATGTATGAGTAATATCACTTCAAGTTTTCTGCTTACGAAAGAAAAGAGTTTTGTAAGATTAACTTGAGTAAGTATGTTATCTAGGTATTTAGTAGAAATTATTTGTTTGTAGTTTGTGATCAAGAAAGAGCTTAATTTCATTAGCTAGTTATTCTAGCTAAGAAGATTTATTGAAAGCTAAATAATGCAAAATTATTAAATTTTATGACAGTGTAGTCTAAGAGTAAGATTTACTAAGGTAGGGTTAAAAGCAATTTAATGCTTGAGCTGCTTAAGAGACATATTGCGATAGCATATGGAAAACATACACTATTATAGGATAACTCTCATCTAAGATAAAATATCACTAATATAAAGATTGTTTATCAGCCGAGTATAGAGGAGATGTTTATGTGCGCTGGGCAAGTATGGGATTTACAAAATTATAGGAAAAATGCCCAGTTTGTGCCAGATCTAGGAATGCCTGTGATAGCATGGTTAAACCCAAAAATAGACGAGCATATCCTTGATCTAGGCTGTGGTGATGGGACACTTACAGCGAAGCTAGCAGCTTTTGGATGCCATGTCGTTGGCGTGGATAGTAGTCCGGAATTTATAAATGCTGTAAGGGCACAAGGACTGGAGGCTCGGCTAATGGACGGTGAGTATCTTCAATTTAGCGCTGAATTTGATGCTGTATTTAGTAATGCAGCCTTACATTGGATGAAACAGCCAAGAGCTGTAGCCGAAGGGGTCTGGAAGGCTTTAATTCCTGGCGGGAGATTTGTTGGAGAACTTGGTGGAGAGGGGAATATCCAGACTATTGTCACCGCGTTATACCAAGTACTAACACGATATAGAGCTGATCCTAGCACCTTCAACCCTTGGTATTTTCCAAGCATCGAAGAATATCAGCGCCTACTTGAGTCTATTGGGTTTCAGCTGATCCGGATTGAGTTATTTCAGCGCCCAACTTTATTATCTACGGATATGAGTCAATGGCTTTGGACTTTTGGGCAATGTTTTATCGCCGATGTGCCTAAGCTTGAGCAGCCAGAGTTCATTGCTGAAGTATGTGATAAGCTGCGCCCTAAACTATGCCGTAGCGATAACTCTTGGATAGTTGATTATGTGCGGCTACGATTTGAAGCCCGTAAGCCTTATTGAAATTGTAAGTTTTAACAAAAAATGGCCTCAACTTTATTGATTAGCAGCTATTCTATAAGTAAGTCTTATGGAAATCAGGTTTTATTTTCCGATATTTCTTTGAATTTTTTTTCTGATGAGCGTTTAGGATTAATTGGCCCTAATGGTTCTGGAAAGTCCACGTTATTGAAAATTTTCTCCGGAGTAGAGCTTCCTGATTCAGGAGAAATTACACGAAAGCAGAGCACTTTTGTAGTTTATTTACCTCAAGAAGATCGCTTTAATTTAGAAAAAACGGTTGAAGAAACCTTACAGGATGCCTTTCCAGAAGGGGGGCTGGAAGTGGGGTACGATCAGCGTACTCAGGAAATAATTCGTCAAACAGGGTTTGCTGATCCAACGCAAAAGGTAGGGACTTTATCAGGAGGTTGGCGTAAACGGCTTGCTATTAGTCGAGCGTTGATACAGAAACCAGATTTATTACTTATGGATGAGCCCACCAATCATCTGGATATGGAAGGGATTTTATGGCTAGAGGGGATACTAAAGCTATCCTCGTTTGCGTTTGTGTTAGCAAGTCATGATCGTTATTTTTTAGAAAATACCACTAATCGGATCGTTGAGATCAGTCAACAATATCCAGAAGGATTTCTTAAGGTAGAAGGTAATTACAGCAGCTTTCTCCAAAAACGAGAGGCCGCTATTAGCCAACAGGAACAGCAAGAGTTGGTGTTGGCTAATAAAGTACGGCGAGAACTGGAGTGGTTACAGCAAGGTTCAAAAGCCCGGACTTCTAAAGCGCGCTATCGCCTAAATAGTGCTCAACAGCTTCAGGGTGAGCTGAAAGTAATTAAAGCGCGTAATGTACAGCAAGGTAAAGCGGCAAAAATTGATTTTGAAGCCATTGGGCGAAAAACCAAAAAACTGTTAGAAGCCCAAAATATTGGGATTAGTCGCGGGGGGAGAGCGCTATTTGCGCATTTAAATTTACAGCTTTCCCCAGGTAAATGCGTGGGAGTGCTAGGGCAAAATGGTAGCGGGAAAACTACGTTAATACAACTATTGAGAGGAGAATTAGCCCCTGATTTAGGTACTATTACTTGGGCCGATGGGATTCGGGTAGTAGTCTTTGATCAAAAGCGAGAGCAGCTAAATCCTGAGCTAACTTTAAAGGAAGCCTTATGTCCTTTAGGAGATAGGGTTGTTTTTCGAGAGCATTCTGTTCATATCAGCGCTTGGGCTAAACGTTTTCTTTTTCCTGTAGAGAAATTAGGGCTTCCCATCTCTCAGCTTTCTGGTGGGGAGCAAGCCCGAGTTTTAATTGCTAACTTAATGCTACAGCCTGCAGATATTTTATTGCTGGATGAACCTACGAATGATCTAGATATCCCTACCCTCGAGGTGCTAGAGGAGAGTTTACAAGATTTTCCTGGCGCTATTGTACTGATTACCCACGATCGGTTTTTGTTAGATCGTCTTAGCGATACCCTACTTTATCTCGATGGCCGCGGAAAAGTTGAATTTTTTGCGGACTATTATCAGTGGCTTGAGGCCAGAAAGCCCCAGCCAGCTACTAAAGATTTCCCAAATAAGCTTAACTCTGAAAAAAAAGCCTCTTTAAAGCTAAGCTATGAGGAAAGAAAAGAGCTTAATCGAATTGAGCAAAAAATAATTAAAGCAGAGCATATCGTGGATACCTTTCAGCAACAGCTCCATGATCCTGAAATTATGAGTGACGCTGGTCGTTTGGCAACACTATACGCCCAGCTTCAAAAGGCAGAAAACAATGTTAAGCAGCTATATCAGCGTTGGGAGAAATTAGAACGGTTAAAGTAATTAATTAAGAAATTTAGTATAGCAGGGTAGGCGAGAATGTATTTATCTAGAGTAGGGGTTCTTTAGATATTTATTAGATCTAATGCTCATTTTTTCTGGATTTAACTGTAAATTTGTAAGCAATCAATTTCAAGACTACAATTACATTTTTAAAATAAATTTAGATCTAATATTAGAAGAGGCAGCGCTTAATTTAAGGAATAATGATTAGAAACGGTATTTATAATATCTGTTATTAAAAACTCATGATATGAAAGTTATACGGATAAATTATAAATCAGATTTGCCTCCATATTTTTAACGCGCCCATTATATTAAGGAGGGAGAAGAATGAAAAAACTTGCTATCTGTTTAGCGTTGACGCTGGGAGCTGGCCATATTAATCCCATTCTTGCAAAAGAGGGGGATGATAAGCTTATGCAGCAGGCTCAATCTCTATTTAAACCTATTCCCGCTACCCCACCCGCTTTGCGTGACGGAGTGACGATAACACCGGGGAAAATTGCACTTGGTAAATGGCTTTACTTTGATCCTCGTCTCTCTAGAAGTTGGTTAATTAGTTGTAATACTTGCCATAATTTAGCACTTGGTGGCGGAGATCTACAGGAAACTTCTATTGGTCATGGATGGGCAAAAGGGCCTCGTAACGCGCCTACTGTACTTAATGCTGTGTTTAATGTAGCTCAATTCTGGGATGGGCGGGCATCAGATCTGGCAGCACAGGCAAAAGGGCCGGTGCAAGCAGGAGTGGAGATGAATAATACCCCAGAACGTGTAGAAGATACGCTTAAGAGTATTCCGGAATATGTTCAAAGTTTCCGGAAAGCCTTCCCCAATGAGGCTAATCCAGTGACCTTTGATAATACAGCTAAAGCCATAGAAGCTTTTGAGGCTACTTTGCTAACCCCAAAATCACGCTTTGATCAATACCTTAAAGGTAATTCTGAGGCATTGACCGAAACCGAAAAAACTGGGCTTAAATTATTTATGGATAAAGGCTGTTCAAATTGCCACAATGGGGTTAATGTGGGCGGCAATAGCTATCATCCCTTTGGTGTTGCAAAAAAACCTCGCCCTGATGTGCTGCCAGAGAAAGATAAAGGACGTTTTGCTATAACTAAAAAAGCAAGTGATGAGTTTGTTTTTAGAGCTCCTTCCCTAAGAAATGTGGCTTTAACTCCTCCCTATTTTCATTCTGGCCAAGTGTGGAATCTTAATCAAGCAGTGGATATCATGGGATCAACGCAGCTAGGTATTACGCTTGATAGTAAAGATACGGCATCTGTTGTTGCTTTCTTAAAAACCTTAACGGGTGAGCAACCTAAAATAGAATATCCTATCTTACCTACTCATACTGGGGAGACTCCTTTACCCGTAACAGATATAAAGTGATAGCGTTTAGCGTTAACATAGAACGCCACAATTAATTAGTCTAAGCTAATAGGGGGCGACAATAGCTAAATTGCCACCCCCTACCCCTTTAAGTTAAGGTAAGTAAAACTAACTATCTCGGTGTTAACTGCTTACGTGTTGCCATTATCGGCCTATGTGTATTCACCGACTTAGTTTTTGCCACGTTACTCACTGTGTTTTTCCTGCTTCATCAAAACTTCTATGGTTGCTTGGACTTATTAAGCTATCGTTAAGTGGCTATGCATTATTACATTTTGCATCGTCGCTGGGAGTCGTCGCGCATCTATACTTAGGTTCTCCTATATTAAGGAGACAAAGGGCTAGCTTGAAATAGCGCTCTGTAGCTGCTGATTAAAGTAGGGAACTTATGGGGCTTGGGATTTATCAAATAGGTAAATTATTTTAATATAGTTACTTACCTATTATCTTATTTTCCTTTCTTTTTAATAAATCCTGCGTGATATGATGGTTCAATCTAGCCCATATGATTCTTCACCTAGTAGAGAATCAGAAAAACTTTTAGATCAAGAAGCCGATCGCTGTGTGATGTGCGGGTTATGCCTACCTCATTGCCCTACTTATCGTTTAACAGGTGATGAGAGCGAATCTCCTCGGGGTCGGATTGCCCTTATGCGCGCACTAGCTAAGAAACAATTACCCCCAACATTAGGCTTATTAGGTCATTTAGATAGATGCTTGACTTGTCGTGCTTGTGAGGCGGTATGTCCTTCTCTTGTTCCTTATGGGCGTCTAATTGATTCAGCACGTGCTCAGGCGAAAGATCATCGGTCTTATTGGCAGCAATTTAAAAAATATCTCTTTCATCAATGGATACTCTCATGGCCTACTGCGCTCTATGGCATTGGGAAGTTAATAAGGTTATTTCAAATTATAGGAATAGATAGATTAGCCCAGCGTAGTGGATTATTGCGAGTTTTAGGATGGGAACAACAATGGAAACTGGTACCTAGATTACCTTTTTTGCAATCTTGGGATCGTTTTTATCCTGCCAAATTTAAAGAACGAGGAAAAGTAGCTTTATTTAGAGGTTGTATCGCTGATGTAGTAGATCAACCTTTATTACTTACAACAACACAGTTATTAAATCAATTAGGCTATAGTGTTCATGTCCCCAGTAAACAGGTTTGTTGTGGTGCTTTAGCACGTCATGATGGTAACCTAGAAGAATCGTTAGCATTAGCACTAAAAAATATAAGCGCTTTTACGAATATAGATTCTGAAGCAATTATCTGTACTGCAACTGGCTGTACTACAAGCTTGATTGAGTATTTTCAATGGGTGCAGGAGGGAAAGGCTAATATAGATATTGCTCGTGATTTTGTCGCTAAAATTCAAGATGTTAATCAATTTCTACTTCAGATAAGCTGGCCGTCAGAAGTAACCCTAAAGCCCTTAGCGAAGCGTATCGCGGTTCATGATCCCTGTAGCTTGCGTTATGTTTTGAAGCAACATAACGCAGTATATAATTTGCTGCGTCGTATTCCTGAAGCTGATATTATTCCACTTCCAAATAATGAACAATGTTGCGGCGCTGCTGGAAGTTATATGCTCACGCAACCTACTCTTGCTAAGGCGCTACAGGCTGAAAAAATAAATATTTTGAAAAAAATACAGCCTGATATTTTAGTGACACCTAATATAGGGTGTTCTTTATATTTATCTGCTGGGATAAAAGAAGTTTCTCTTCCTATCGAGATAATGCACCCAGTACAACTGCTAGCCCAGCAAATAGATCTTTAAGAATATATATTTATTTGGTTTTTTTGTATTATGTTTATTTGGTTCATTTTGCGTGAATAAGCGCGTTATCTGCAATAAGCTAATTATAAGATAATAGGGAGATGAGATATGGAAGGAATAAGGTTTTCACAGCTTGATCGGGCTATTATTAACTTCGATAGTGCTTTGCGTACCGTCTTTGGAGCAACCGAGATAACCGAACGACCTAATCCTTCCTTGGGTATTGAAGAGGGGATGTTGAGTGAGAAAGAAAGAAAGCTTTCAGGGCGCTTAATGAGAATTAACCATGCGGGTGAGGTGGCAGCTCAGGCTCTATATATGGGGCAGGCATTAACAGCAAATCTTACAGAAGTAAGAGAGGCAATGGAGATTTCTGCCCGTGAAGAGAATGATCATTTAGTATGGTGTAAATGCCGAGTACAAGAGCTTAGTACTCATGTTAGCTATTTAAGCCCTTTTTGGTATGGAGGTTCCCTTATGATTGGTGCTTTAGCAGGTATTGCTGGGGATAAGTGGAGTTTAGGTTTTATAGCTGAAACAGAGCATCAAGTAATCAAGCATTTAGATGGCCATTTAGACCAGATCTCCGTTCATGATACACGTAGTCATGCTATCTTAAACCAGATGCGAGAAGATGAATCTAGGCACGCTACAGCAGCCTTGGAGGCTGGTGGGGCAGAACTACCTACCCCTATAAAGATTATTATGGGAATAACATCAAAGTTAATGACCCGAACTGCTTACTGGATATAGTATGGTTAATTAATAAGCTAATTAGGTAATTTAATGCCAATATAGGAGCAAATTATGGCCGATAATAATGATGATAATGGTTACGCACGACCTGCTTATGGCAGGCGGCCTATCTCTGAGCGCCCAAGCTATAGGCAATCTAAGAATAGAGGGCGAATGCTCTCTATAATGATTTCGGTATCTTTAATTATTGTATTAGTAGCAGGGGCTACATGGTTATACTTCAACCATAATGTGGAAAGAAAAAATACAGTTGTTACGCAGCAAGAGATTAACCCGCAAATTGAAGAAGGGACAGAAGTTATTCCCTCCCAGGTAAAGTTGGAGTCAAAGCCTGTTCAGCCAGATTCTGAAAATAAACCTGAAAATAAGATAGCTTCATCTGACAAGGGAACCGCTTTATCTAATATTGATATGACTCCGTCTAGCGAGGATGAGCATGAATTTGCTTCGATTTTAAAGGAATTAGATGCTGGATCGCCTAGTACTCAAGCAGAAGAAAGAGCTTCTACATCTTCTAAAGGACTTACTAATGAATTAGCTGCGTTAAGGGAACAAACGAAAAAATCGGAGCAGGCAACTAAAGAGCTTAATAAAGCTACCGATCAGCTATTAAAACAGAATGATAAGACAGCAGAGATTGCTGTTACGCCACCGCTACCTGCTACTAAAACTGAAAAGGATTTTGGCTCTTTGGGTAGCGATACTACTATAAATAAAGGGTCTATGACTAAGGATGATAATGCACTATTTGCAGTTCCATCTCTAGCAGGGAAATCTAAAACTAGTGATCTTGCTTTATTGCAGCAGGAGTTAACTGAAAAGACTGTAACTGTTGAGCCTGGAGATACTCTTTCCAGTATTGCTAAACGTGTTTATGGTGATGCAAATAAGTGGCACCTTATTTATGAAACCAACCAAGATAAGCTAAAAAGCCCTAATGCTTTGCGAGTTGGGATGAAATTAACTATTCCAGTCCAAGAATAGGTTGTTATTTAGGGTGGGTAGAAAGAATTCTTTTACCCACCCCTGTCTTGGTATTTTAAGGCACGATCTGGTTAATTGTTACTGATACTGGGCTTGTGGGATTCCCTGAGAGGTTGCCGTCAACAAATCCTTGAAGATCGCCGCTTTGAGGTATTGGATTTCCAGATAGAGAAATACGAGCCCCCACCTGAAATTCGTTAAAATTTGACATACGGAAACTAGGTGCCATGGCTTTAGAGTCATCCAATACAACTGTTAAAGGTAGATCTTTAACTTGTTTCCGGACAGCGGCTAAAGGCATGGGCGGCCCTTTAGCTGCCCGAGCAAAAATAAAGACGGTGGATGTATCAGCAGCTTTATCTTTGAGCGTAGGATCAAGCACTACTTGAACTTCTATACGAGGAGATTGTTTATTTCCTTCGGTAGATACTTTTTTGTCACTAGCTTCACCCCCTCCCCCTGTATTGGTATTGGCTATTGCTTCTGATGAAGATGACAACTGGGCTAAATGAGCGCGTACCATACGTTCTTCATCACTACCTGGGGGAAGTTGAAGGGCAAGCTGCTCAAGATAAGTTTTTGCCTTTTCATTTTGGTTAGATTGGAGTGCATTTACAGCAGCTAGCCATAGTGCTTCGGGGTGTTGAGGTGCGATTTTGAGTACACGCTGTATAAGCTTTAGAGGAGCTCCTTGCAACCGCCGTTCTTGGCTAGTGGCAAGAGCTTTTGCATAATCTAAGATGATATCAGGGTTTTGATCATCTAATGCATAGGCATGACCTAATGCTTCCGCTGCTTCGGAAACTTGATTAGTGGCAAGGTAAGTTTTTCCCAGTAATTGCCAACCTTGAGCATCTTCAGGATCCTCTACTAAATGAGCTTGAAGGCTTTTTATAGCATGGCCTATTCGGTCTATCTCTTGTTGAGAAGTTTCTTTACTAGCCAATTGCTCCCCTACCTTACCACTAGCGCCTACCTGCCAATAAGTAAGGAAAGCTAATGAGGGTACAAGTATAGTTAAGATGAGAGCAGTTAGCCAATGCCGTTTTATTTTTAAATCAGTTGAGGAGCCAATAGCTAAATCAGCAGCCATAGCTTCTTCTAGTTCATGTTGGGCATGGGAGAATTGCTCTTCAGTTAAAATACCATGATGCAACTCAGCCTTAAGCTCCTGTAGCCGCTGTCGATAGATAGCAATTTCGGCTGCAGTCTCATCATTTTCCTGTTGAGAGTGACGGCGCAATAAAGGAGGGAGTAAAAAAGCAAGCGCAAATAGGGACATTACTCCCGCAGCAATCCAAAATACTGATAAGGAGGTCATTTTAAATCCTCTTCCTCCAGAAGTTTAGCCATACGCTGGTGCTCCGCCTCAGAAAGGCTAGGGGTTAAAGTTTGATGGCGTTTTCGCATAGCGATAATAAATATACCAAACCCTACTATGAAGAATAACGCTGGCCCAAGCCATAATAAATAAGTATTTGGCTGCATAGGGGGGCGAAAAAGAACGAAATCCCCATATCGCTGTACTAGAAAATCAATGATTTCTTGATTAGTAAGGCCGTCTTTCATTTTTTGATAAACTTCACGCCGCATATCTCCCGCTAAATCAGCGTGGGAGTCAGCAAGCGATTGGTTTTGGCATACTAGACATCGTAGTTGTCCAATCAGATCTTGAAATTTAGCCTCTTGGGCTGGATTATCAAATGAATAAAGGGCAGGATCAGCAGCATAAGCCTGCATTTCTGTCCCTGCTAGTACAAATACTAGCAGTAATATCCGTATCATTATCGTTTAACCTCTATGAGTCTCGAATGATTGAATTAAGGGGAGTAATTCTTTTTCGATGACTTCCCAAGTTAGTGGTCCAATTTGCTTATACCGGATAATTCCTTGAGGGTCGACGAGAAAGGATTCTGGAACGCCGTAAACTCCCCAGTCCATACCGACTCGTCCATCCATATCAACGGCAATCTCTGTATAGGGATTACCTAGGTCGCCAAGCCATCCTAGTGCTGCCTCTCGTTTGTCTTTGTAATTAAGCCCAATGATGGGCAGTTGGGGTTTTTCTCGCGCTAAGCGGAGTAAAATTTCATGCTCCGCTCGGCAGGCAACACACCAACTAGCCCATACATTCACTAGAGCCGCTTTACCTAGTAGGTCGCTTCGATATATTTTTTTCTCTGGGGTATTTAACCGTGGAATCCCAAGCTCAGGAGCCGCTTTGCCGATTAGGGGTGAGGGAATCTGCCGAGGATCTTTATGCAGCCCAATAGCAAAAAATAGTACTAGAACTATAAAGATGATTAAGGGGGTAGTATAACGTGACATTAGATTTCTGCTACCGCCGCTGTTGTATTTGCAATAGGCTGAGTAGTTTTACGCTTAGCTTTCTTTAATAACCCTATCCGGTAACGTCGATCACTGGCAGCTAATGCCCCACCAAAGGCCATAAATAATCCTCCTAACCAGATCCAGCGGACAAATGGTTTATATTGGATGCGTAAACTCCATTTGTTTTCTCCAAGGGATTCTCCTAAGGCAACGAATAAATCCCGAAATAATCCAGCATCAATACCAGCCTCGGTCATGGGAGAGGTTTGTACACGGTAAATACGTTTCTGAGGTTGAAGGGTGGTAATTAATTCTCCATTTTTGAGGATAGATACGCTACCTTCGGTAGCTCGATAATTAGGACCGTTAGTCTCGTGAATTGAATCTAGGCGAAACTCATAGGCACCTAATTTTGCTCCTTCGCCTATGGCAACACCTACATCTTGTTCTAATCCGTAGATTGAAGTTATGGTGATACCCACAATTGAAATGGCAAAGCCTAAATGGGCTAATGACATTCCTACAAAGTTCCGCGATAAGGAAAGGATACCTGCGATTGCTCCTTCTCGATTTATAGATCGATTCCAAATTCCAAGCAAAGTTGTGAGCGTAACCCATACTGCTACTGTGATTCCAGCAATCGCATTGAATTCTTTTTCATGGCCAATAGCATAAGGGATTGAGATTCCAATCGCGACGCAAACAATAAAAACCAAGCCACGTCTTTTTACGATTTCCCAGAAACTTTGCTGCTTCCAGCGAGCTATAATACCCATACCTAGTAGGAAGGCTAGAATAAGCATGAGGGGGATAAACACAGTATTGAAATAAGGAGGTCCTACTGAAATTTTGCCTAATCCCGTGCCTTCAAGAATTAAGGGATATAAAGTACCTAGTAACACGCTGCCGGCAGCGACGACCAATACTACGTTATTGGCTAAAAGGAATCCTTCACGAGAAATAAAGTGAAACCGTCCAGTATCCAGTACTAGTGGTGCTCGTAGTGCATAGAGTAATAGGGATCCACCTACAGTAATACCTAACAAGAAGAGGATAAAAATCCCGCGTGCTGGGTCTGATGCAAAGGCGTGTACAGATGTGAGCACCCCAGAGCGTACTAAAAAAGTTCCTAGTAAGCTAAGAGAAAAGGCAAAGATTGCAAGCAATACAGTCCAGCGTTTAAAGGCATCTCGCTTTTCAGTAACCGCAAGGGAATGAATTAATGCTGTACCTACTAGCCAAGGCATAAAGGAAGCATTTTCTACCGGATCCCAAAACCACCATCCGCCCCAGCCAAGCTCATAATAAGCCCACCAACTTCCTAAGGTAATACCAATAGATAAAAATAACCAAGCTACTACTGTCCAAGGCCTGGACCACCGTGCCCAAGCAGCATCAAGGCGTTTACCAATAAGCGCTGCAATAGCAAAGCTAAAGACGACAGAAAAGCCTACATAACCCATATAGAGCATGGGAGGATGTATAACTAACCCTGGATCTTGCAATAAAGGGTTAAGATCTTGCCCATCTAAGGGGGCTGGAAACAGGCGTAGAAACGGGTTTGAAGTAAGGATCATAAATAATAAGAACCCTACATTTATTATGCCCATAATAGCCAACACTCGAGCAATATATACTAAGGGTATGCTACGGCTAAATCGGGCGACAGCAACTGTCCAGAAACTTAAGATCAAACTCCATAGCATCAGTGATCCTTCGTGAGACCCCCAGATAGCTGCAAAACGATAAGGTATTGGCAGAGCGGAGTTAGAATTGCTCGCTACATAAGCGACTGAAAAATCATTAGTAATGAAACTAGTAGCAAGGCTAGCGAAAGCAATGACGATAAAAAAGCATTGGCCATAAGCTGCAGTTCGTGCTACGTTCATCCATCCTACAATTCCACGTTGTGCCCCAACAAGCGGTAATATTGCCTGAGAAAGTGCTAAGGTAAGGGCCAGAATTAGCGCAAGGTGCCCAAGTTCTGGAATCATAGTTTATTCTCCGTATTGGGTTTTACTTTAGCTAGGGAGTCAGCAACTTCGGGGGGCATATATTTTTCATCATGTTTAGCTAAAACTTCGCTAGCTTCAAATACTTTATTAGGCCCAAGTTTACCCATGGCAACGATCCCTTGCCCTTCGCGGAATAAATCAGGGAGGATACCACTGTAGACGATAGTCATTGTTTTAGCGTTATCAGTAACTTCGAATTCCATATTAAGACTACCGCTTTCTCGTTTTACACTACCATCAACCACTAGCCCTCCAACCCGAATAGTAGTGTCAGTAGGGACTTCCCCAGCCATGACTTGGCTTGGGTTATAAAAGAACAAAATATTTTTTTGAAAGGCTTTTAGCCCAAGCCCAGTAGCAATAGATACTCCCATAACTACTAGTGTTATCATTGCAAACCGTCTTTGGCGTACGGTCATGATTTGTCCTCCTGCTGTATTTGACGGATTATTCGACGCTGTCGAAGTAAGGCATGTACAATGTTACCTATCAAGATGACAGCGGCGATTCCGTAGGCTGTCCATACGTAAAGAGCGTATCCGCCCATATGGATGAATTCTTGTAATGTATTCATGGCTCTTAAGGATTAATAGAGATAGTAGTATCATCTGAATTTAGGATTTGCTTGACCCAGCTATTATTGCGTTCCCGTTCTAATATTTCTGAGCGAGCCCTAATCAGTATCAGTGTTCCGTAATAAGTCATAAACGCAATGGCCATAATAAGCAGAGGAACTAGCATACCCCAATAAATAGACGGGGCACCAAACTTAGTCACTGTTGGTCCTTGGTGGAGCGTATTCCACCACTCTACTGAATAATGGATAATTGGCAGATCCACTATACCTACTAAGGCCAAAATAGCGGTTGCCCTTGCGGCTTGCCGAGGATCTTCTATAGCCGATTGTAGGGCGATGTAGCCTAGATAGAGAAATAGTAGAACAAGCTCTGATGTAAGGCGTGCATCCCATACCCACCAAGTACCCCACATAGGTTTCCCCCAGAGCGATCCGGTAATTAGAGCTAGTAGCGTAAAAGAAGCTCCTAACGGGGCACTAGCACTGCCTATGATCTCTGCTATCTT
Source organism: Candidatus Nitrosoglobus terrae (assembly GCF_002356115.1). NCBI lineage: Bacteria > Pseudomonadati > Pseudomonadota > Gammaproteobacteria > Chromatiales > Chromatiaceae > Candidatus Nitrosoglobus > Candidatus Nitrosoglobus terrae. Next base: position 1,596,369 of record NZ_AP014836.1, on the reverse strand, counting down.
CACTCTCCATATTAAGGCAATAGCGCCTGCTGAGGCCATAACCATATATATGAATAGAGACATCCAAGCACTAGGGACATGAATAAATATAATTCGGTAGCTGTCACCCTGCTGGTAGTCTGTTGGAGCTATAACTAGTCCCCAAAAAAGACCTATGATCATTAAAATTGCAGTTATACGTCCTAGCCAAGGAATTAAGCGGCTAGACCATATATAGAAATATTTAGGGGAAGCCAAATGCTGATAAAGATGGTGAAATGGTAAATAACGTATCATGTTTATTTAACTCATGCGAATACATAGGGCAGCCGAGGTGGCTATAGGTGCTAAGGTTGCAGCCAGAGCTAGTAAAGCGCCTAGAAGATAAAGTTGTCCATCAGCAGGTAAGCCTTGGGCTGCTGTCTCTACAGCACCAGCGCTGAAAATCAATATAGGAACATATAAAGGAAGTAGTAGTAAAGCAAGCAATAATCCCCCTTGCCTTAACCCTACCGTTAAGGCAACCCCAACAGATCCAACTAAGCTTAATGCGGGCGTACCCATTAAGAGCGTAATTAATAAGACAACTAAAGGCCAGCCTGAGATACCGAATAGTAGTCCTAATAAGGGGGCAAGTAAAATTAGAGGTAATCCGGTAGCTAGCCAGTGGGCAAATATTTTAGCCAGCACTAATGCTGGTAACGGATAGGGGCTTAGAATGAGTTGCTCTAGGCTGCCATCATCGAAATCGGAGCGAAACATAGCTTCTAGAGAAAGTAATGTGGCGAGTAAAGCTGCGACCCAGATAATTCCGGGAGCAATTTGCCGTAAAACCGTTGCCTCTGGGCCAATACCTAGCGGAAAAATACTGGCTATCATTAGAAAAAAAAGGAGAGGATTAGCCGCTTCGCTCCGATGCCTCAGTACTAGCAGTAGATCGCGTTTGGTAAGCCACCAGCAAGCTTGAGATAGGGTAGAGTTACTCATAAAAGTCAGGCAAGTATTGAAGGTATTTCTAGCCGTTTAGCATGAGCAATGCTGATAGCATGGTGGCTCGTAAAGATAGCCATTCCACCATTAGCGGCATGTGTTTCTAACAAGCTGGAGATGGTTTTTATCGCCATTTTATCCAAGGCAGTAAACGGCTCATCTAAAAGCCATAATCGAGCACGGTTAACCAACAATCGCGCTAGAGCTAGGCGCCGTCTTTGGCCAGCTGAAAAGAAACGACTTGGTAGCTCTCGGAGCTTAGATAAACCTACCCGATCTAAAGCTTCTTCCGGGCTGATCCCACCGCCATTAAGTGCTCCGGCGACTATTAAGTTTTCACGAGCAGTTAACCCACCTTTAATCGCATCGGTGTGACCCACATAGGCAAGGTTGCTATGATAGAGCGGGCGTACTTTATGGATAGGTTGTCCACACCATATTAGCTTTCCTTTCTCAGGCAATAATAACCCGCATAGTAAGCGTAATAACGTAGTTTTTCCAGAGCCATTATGGCCAGAAACCTCAAATATATCACCTTGGTTAACGGTAAAACTAATATTTTCAAAAAGTAACCGTTCACCTCGGCGAATAGTAAGCTCTTCTATTTGTAGCTGTGGTTGCTCCGGGCTTGATATTGCTAGCTTATTGCTGGCGTTTTGATCCATGGCTAGATTTTCTTTATTCCTTTGCGCAAATTTGTAATATTTATATTTAATAACATAACTACGTATTTTAACACTACTTACTATGAGATTAATTTAAGATCATACTATTTATATAGTGGCGGACTCTAAGGCTATAAAGCGTTTAAATCATGGTACACTGTTAAAGCTTTAGCCATGTAAAATAGACTAACAGCGCAAATGTGGTTTCGTTTCCTGTACTACTTCAATATCTTAAAAATTAATGATTATTTTTCTGCAGATGCCGTTAGCTGTTCTTAGATTATTTAGCATTAAATAAGAAATAGTAGTTTTATGGATCGTACACCGCTTCGTTCGAATCTTGCTGATTTAGTGGATCTCAGCATAAAAATGGATCTAGATGCAACTGTAGATCCAGAAAGTTTGTACCACCGTGATCGTGATATTGGGCGAAAGCTTTCATATCTTGCGGGTAAACCTTATTGTCAACTTCGTTATTGGTTATGGCAGGTTATTGAGAGTGATCACCAAAGTTTTCTTGGTGAAAATGCGGTTAAAGCCCTTCGTTTAATAACGCTAGTACTGCTTTTTTTAGGTGTGTTGGTTGGTTGGATAACAGCATTAGGTGTATTTGCCTATAATGGCACCCAGCCAGTTAATGTTATCAACGTACTTGCAATATTTGTCGGATTTCAGCTTTTGCTCCTGCTGATGTCTGCTGTAATCGCATTACCACAAAATTTATTACATTTTATACCAGGATTTCGTCCATTACAGGATTTTCTCAGCGTACTTAGTCCAGGGCGCTTGATTTCTCCCCTTATACGTTTTTTGCCCTCTGAGCACCGCTTAGCTTTTGAAGCTGCTTTAGGGCGGCAAAAAATACACCATATTGTCTACAATCGAGTGAGAAAGTGGCTGATACTGCAGCTTTCCCAAGTATTTGCTGTGGCCTTTAATTTAGGGGCATTAGCAGGTTGTTTTTATCTGGTTGCGGTCTCTGATTTGGCTTTTGGGTGGAGTACTACCTTAGAGTATCAAGCTGATAGTTTTTATTGGTTAATGAGGCAATTAGCTTGGCCGTGGCGTGACTGGCTAGAGGGGGCGCTTCCTTCATTGGATTTGATTGAAGCCACTAGGTTTTATCGACTTCATAAGGGAATTTTGCCAAATGCAACAGCAGTTACAGATGCGGCTATATTGGGGCAATGGTGGCAATTTTTGCTGATGGGGATCGTTTTTTATGGCTTATTACCGCGACTTTTAGCGCTTACTACCGCTCGTTGGCGCTTTAAAGTGGCGTTAGAAAAAGCGTTTCTTCATACCCCGGGCGCTCAGCAGGTTCTTGATCGTATGAATCATGCTGTGGTTGAGACGGGGGCTGTAGAACCTGAAGTTAAGCGATTGCAAGATCTAGAGATTACCCAATTTGCTAAAAAGAATAGTTTTGCTGGGGCTAAAGGATATTTAATTACTTGGGCGGGGATTAATGTTGAAGAAGGTCAATTGGAAGATGTAATTCAACAAGCTGTGGCAGTGAAAATCAGCCATGTAATGCCTGCCGGAGGTAAGTGCTCTATTGAGCAGGATCAGCGCGTGATAGAAGAACTGTGCGCGATAAGAGAAGCAGCCATAATTATAGTGGTAAAGTCTTGGGAGCCTCCTCTTTTAGATTTTTTGGATTTTTTGGAGGCTCTTCGCACTGCCTTAGGGTTAGAGCGGATAGTTATGGTAGTGCCGGTATCGTTTGATGATAAACGTAATTTGGTTTCTACTGATCCTAAGGATCTAGATATTTGGAGGCAAAAACTACAAAGTCTTGGAGATCCAAGGCTTGCCTTTCAGCCATTGAAGTTTAAAGCAGATTAATGTCCGTTCCTATTTTTGCGACCGTTGGCCATCCAAATAAAGGTAAATCAAGTATCGTTGCTACTTTAGCCCAGGATGAATCAGTTCAAGTTTCATTAGTACCAGGTACTACAATGAGGAGCCGATACTTTCCCATGAAAGTAGATGGTGAAGTCCAATACATTTTAGTGGATACCCCAGGGTTTCAACGGGCACGGCAAGCATTAGCATGGATGAAAGCTCAAGCAGTAACAGCAGCAGAGCGATCTAGTGTTGTCTGTCAATTTGTAGAGACCTACTATAATACAGATAAATTTATTGATGAGTGTGAATTACTCGCGCCTGTAATTAATGGGGCGGGTATTTTATATGTTATTGATGGCTCTCGTCCTTATGGGGAAGAATATGAAGCTGAGATGGAGATTCTACAATGGACTGGTCAACCAAGTATTGCGCTTATTAATATGGTTGGAGAAGGGGACTATATTGAAGAATGGCGAGCAGCATTAAGCCAGTATTTTAAAATTGTGCGGATATTTAATGCTGTTACAGCAGAATTTCACAAGCGCCTTGAATTACTTAAAGCGTTTGGCCAATTACGAGAGGAATGGCAAGCACCGCTGAATAAAGCTGTAGAAATCCTAGAAGAGGATCGAAGGGTGCGGTGCCAAAGAAGCGCGCAGCATATTGCAGAGATGTTAGCAAATATGATTGCGTTAACTATTACAAAACGATTATCTCCTACTGAGGATGAGCATGCTTATAAGGAATCCCTAACCCAGAAGTATAAAATAGAATTACGTAATTTGGAGCAAAAAGGGCGGCGCACTATAGAGAGGTTTTATAACTATCATGCCTTAGAGCGTCGCGAAAAAGATCTTGAAATATTAGATGCAGATCTTTTCTCCCTTGATAGCTGGAATGTTTTTGGTTTGAAAAAACGCCAGTTACTTACAACAGGGGCGGCAGGGGGAGCGTTGCTTGGTTCAGGCTTCGATTTAGCTGTAGGCGGCACATCCTTTTTATTAGGTGCCACGGTGGGTTCTATGATAGGGGGAGCCTCTGCATGGTTTTCCTATAATCGTATTTCAGATATTAAAATTCTAGGCTTGCCGTTAGGAGGATCAGAGTTACGAGTGGGGCCAGCAGCTAATATTAATTTTCCTTATGTGGTATTAGGGAGGGCAATTTACCATTACCTAGCTGTAATACGGCGTACTCATGCTCAGCGAGATATCCTCAGTCTTGATAAGGCAGCTGGAGCTATGAGTACGTACTTTATTTCAGATCACCAGCGTAAAAAATTAGAAAAGATATTTACCCGAATCCGGAATACTGATGATGGTACGTTTGACCCTGCTTTAGTGGATTCCCTTGCTAGGATTATTGAGATCATTATTGTAGATTTAGATAAAGCCCCTTAAATTTTTTATAGAAAGTCTTTATTACTAAACTACTAAGGGTTAACCAGATATATTTTTACCATAAAATATTTCCAAGGTCTCCTTTTTTACCCGATCAGTGATTTTTCGCTGCTCCTCTAATGTGAGATCGGAGGTATTCCCACCAAATAAGTAATCATTAAGATTAAAGTTCTTAAGCATCATCTTGGTGTGAAAGATGTTTTCTTGATAGATATTTACATCAATCATTTGATAGCGTTCTTTAGTGTCATCCGCGATAAAATTTTGGATTGAGTCAATATCATGATCAATGAAATGCTTACCTCCGTCTACACTGCGAGTAAAGCCTCGAACTCGGTAGTCCATGGTCACGATATCTGATTCTAAGCTATGAATAAGGTAATTAAGCGCTCGTAATGGTGATACCCGTCCACAAGTGGAGACATCAATATCTGCGCGAAATGTACTAATTCCATTCTCTGGATGACTTTCAGGATAAGTGTGAACGGTGAGATGACTCTTATCTAAATGGCAAACAAGACTCTCAGGCAGAGGGCCAGGCTCTTCTATGTTAGTAAGTTGTTGATTTTCTTTATTTTTGTCTTCAGCTATGAGCATGGTAACGCTAGCCCCTTGAGGCTCATAATCTTGTCTAGCTATATTGAGAATATTAGCACCGATGATATCGGCAACTTTAGTCAAAATACCTGTAAGCCGCTCGGCATTATATTCTTCATCAATATATTCAATATATTCTTGGCGCTGCCGAGGGGTTTGCGCATAGCAAATATCATAGATATTGAAGCTCAGAGTTTTCGTCAGATTGTTAAAACCATGTAGCTGAAGTTTTTTATTAAAGACACCGGCCATCGTTTGCGCCTCTTTCCTCCTAAGGTGGTTTTAATTAGTGTGGTAGCGCATTATGCGCTATTTTATCGCAAGAGGGGAATAATAAATGAGTTGTAGAGTAGTGCCAGCAGGATCTGTGCAGTAAAAACTACGTGCACCATCACGATGGGTTTTGGGCATCGTTTTGATAGATACACAGTGAGATCTGAGGTACTCATACCAAGAATCCACCGCTTCAGGGGTATTAATAATAAAACCTATATGATCTAGTCGTTGTACTCCATAGGGAGATCGATCTGGTGGTAGCCGGTGGAGTGCTAGATTATCGCTACCTGAAGTGAGGTATACGTTATCTTTATCGGGTCGCCACTCAACTTGCATTCCTAAAAGATCTACGTAGAAGCGCTCACAGGCTTCAACATCAGTTACAAATAGAGCTATATGATGTAGGCCGGCTGTCGCTGGGGGTTTATTCAATAGAGGGTTTTCTCGTTATTACTAAAGTTAAATTAAATTTTTTACTACGATAATTATCGTTAATGGAAGTTAATTGTATTGAAAACTAAGGTGAGAGCTAGGTCTTTAAGATTAGCTACTTTCGATAATTTCATAAGCATGGCTGATAGAAGTGACTTTCCCTAGCATAATAGAGGCTGAGCAGTATTTTTCGCTAGAGAGCATGATTGCTCGTTTAACATGATGTTCTTTAAGGCTGTGGCCAAAAATCTTATAGTGAATGTGAATATGGGTAAATACCCTAGGTATAGTTTCAGCCCGATTGGCCGTGATTTCTACGATACAGTCAGTGGCAGATTGCCGACTTTTCTTTAAAATTTGGATAACATCAAAGGCGGTACAACCTCCTATTCCCAGCAAGAGCATTTCCATGGGCCGAATTCCAAGGTTACGCCCGCCACTTTCAGGAGGACCATCCATAACTACAGTATGTCCGCTTCCTGATTGGCCGACAAAGCTACTCTCTTCAATCCACTTAATTCGCGCCTTCATGGGTAATAATTTTGGTAAGGTTTAAAGATATTTCTATCGCTGCCAATACAATAATGACTTGATTACGTTTAGGGGTGCTGGAAACTATGATCGGAATCGCATTAGAGAAAACTATATTACTACGAAATTTATGCTTAGTGGGAGAGTCTTCTATCGATAATTTTCTCAAATATTGTCATATTAAAGATTTTCCTGCTAGGGTACCTATTATTCACCCTGGAGATTCTGCTGATAAGCTTTATTATATCCGTAAAGGTGCAGTGACCGTCTATATGGAGAATGAGGATGGGAGTCAGCTTATTCTAGCTTACCTTAATAAAGGAGATTTTATTGGCGAGATGGGATTATTTATTGATCCACCAAAAAAACGAGATGTGCTGGTTCGAACCCGATCTCCTTGTCAATTAGCGGAGATCACCTATGAGCGGCTTCGATACTTAACTCAAGGTCCATTAGCCGAATATTATCATCAGCTGTTACTAGCTTTAGGGAGACAGCTAGCTCGGCGCCTCTTAGAGACTAATCGCAAGGTAAGCTATCTGGCTTTTATGGATGTGAGTGACCGAGTGAATCGGACGTTACTGGATTTGTGTCAACAACCTGATGCTATGACCCACCCTGATGGCATGCAAATTCGTGTTACTCGCCAAGACATAAGTCGGATGATAGGCTGTTCCCGGGAAATGGTAGGTCGGGTACTTAAAGAGCTACAGCAGCAAGGATTGCTTTCGGTTAAAGGTAAAACCATTGTAGTGTACGGTGCTCGTTAGGATAAATATATTCGGAGCTAATTGCTTACGTGTTGCAATTATCGGCTTATGTGCATTCGCCGATTTAGCTCCTGCCAAGCTGCTCACTGCATTTTTCTTGTTTCATCAGAATCTCTATTGTCGCTTGGACTTGCCAAGCTATAGTTGAGTGGCTGCGCTGGTTGTATTTTACGTCATAGCCAGTCTTCTGATCAGAATCTAGGGCCACCTTATGAAGATTGTGTGGAAAAACACTGCAATTAACAGTCTTTTATTAGCTCTTGCGCTCTGTGGATTACATTGCGCATCGTCGCTTTCGTAGAGGATATTATTATAATTATAGATATCGGTAATTTTGAGCGGTGGAATTTGTTAATTTAAGTAGTTAGAGTTAGGTATTAAGCTTTTTAGTATTAAGGATTCTTCACCTATTTGTTTCTATAGAATATAATTTTTATCACTAGAGTGGGGATTTAATTAATCAAATATTCAGTAAAGTTTAAATAAATAAGAGTCATAAATGAAATAGGTACTGCCTGTACTTCTTTAGGCTAATATCTTATTTAGCTATTCTACTATTAAGTAAGGCCACTTAAATAAATTTAGTCATAAGTAGTCAGTAATTACTTGGGAGAGCGTTATGAAACATAAAAATAAACTGATCTCTATTTTCCTTTTTATTGCAGCTATTAGTACGGTAGCCTACGCAGAACCAATCATTAAAGATCACTCAGAGATTACAGGAGCATGGTTATTAGAGATGACTGCGCTAAAAAAAGATGGGACAGGTAGTAACAAAGAGGTTGCAACATGGGATTTTCATCCCAGTGGAACAGTTGTGATTTCTGGTTATAATAAATTTCTTAAACATAACACCTCCCTTGAAAAGACTTATAAAGTCACTGAAGAATCTGTAATTGAAGTTAAAGATGATTCAGAGACAGTTAAATACTTAGCAGTTGAGAAAACTGGAAATAAAATGATCCTGAAGGGGCCTTTTGGCTACTATTTTTTCAAAAAGAAATAAAAACAGTCATTTTATTAAGATGCCTAGGCTAGGCAAAAATGTTGTAACTCTATAAGGGCAGTAAGAGGAATGAAATTTTTTATGACAGAAGCTTGGGCTCAAAGCAGTCAGCCGACGATAGGGACTGACGTGGATTTTTGGCTCACTTTAATTATATTTAGTGCTTTTTTTTTAATTTACTATGTATTAGTAATACGACCACGATTAAGCCGTCATAAAGAGCGATTTAAAATGATCGCCTCGTTAGGTAAAGGAGATGAGATTATCACTAATGGAGGGTTATTAGGCAAAGTAATCCAGATGGGTGATAGTTTTTTATTATTAGAGCTAGCAGACGGGATAGAGATAAAAGTTGAAAAAAACGCTGTATCAAGAACAGTACCTAAAGGAACAATAAAAGGTTTATAGCTGAGTTGCTCCTGTTAAAAATGCTTTTAGTACTTACTGTGATATCTGCTGTGGTCGGGGATTCGTATCATGATCTGTAATAATGAGTGTTAAATCTGATAAATGGATTCGGCAGATGGCTCAAGAATATGGCATGATTGAGCCATTTGAGCCATACCAAACTCGAAGACTTAATAATCTATCTGTTATTTCTTATGGTACTTCAAGCTACGGTTATGATGTTCGCTGCTCTGATGAGTTTAAGATCTTTACCAATATTAACTCAGCTATTGTAGATCCTAAGAATTTTGATGCCAGCGGATTTGTGGATGTACGCTCAGAGGTTTGCATTATCCCGCCTAACTCGTTTGCTCTAGCACGAACCGTTGAGTATTTTAGAATCCCCCGTAATGTGCTTACAATTTGCTTGGGAAAATCCACCTATGCCCGTTGCGGAATCATTGTTAACGTTACCCCTTTAGAACCAGAATGGGAAGGCCATGTTACCTTAGAGTTTTCCAACACTTCTCCGTTACCTGCCAAAATCTATGCTTATGAGGGGGTTGCTCAAGTAATATTTTTTGAATCTAATGAACCCTGTGAGATTTCATACCAAGATCGTGATGGTAAATACCAAGGTCAAACGGGAGTTACGCTTCCAAAAGCATAGCTATAGCTAGCGTACTTTATTCATCTTTAAAAATAATTTTCTTCTCTGCAAACGCGCGGATCGCTTCAGGATAAATTCGATGTTCTTCCTTTAATACCCTTGCGGCTAAGATATCGGGGGTATCATCTGGATAGACTGGTACACGCGCCTGTAAGATAATGGGGCCTTGATCGACTTTGTCAGTGACAAAATGTACCGTTGCCCCATGTTCTTTCACTCCTGCTTGAATCGCTCGCTGATGGGTATCTAAGCCAGGGAAATTAGGTAAAAGCGAGGGATGGATGTTAAGGAGGCGACCCTTATAATGGTGGACAAATCTAGGGGTTAAAATACGCATAAAACCAGCAAGTACTACAAGTTTTGGGGTGTAGCTATCAATTAAGTTCATCAGGGTCTTGTCGAAGATCTCTCGGTGTGTATACTGCTGATTAAGTACATGGGTTTTAATACCGGCATGATGAGCTCGTGCTAGCCCTTGCGCCTGAAGACGGTTACTAATAACAGCACGAATTTCCACTGGTAACTGCCCAGATTGAGATTGATCAATAATAGCTTGAAGATTACTGCCACGACCAGAGATAAGCGCTACCAACGGTAGCAGTTTAGTGTTTACCATAATGTTTTTTTAATACAGGATGATATCTGGGATCTCACTGGTTTTAGAAATAATTTCCCCTATGATCCAAGCGGATTCGCCCTCATTATTTAAAAACTCTATGGCTTTTTCAGCACTTACTTTAGGTACACAAGCCACCATTCCAATTCCGCAATTAAAGGTACGGTATAGCTCTTTTTTTGAGAGATTACCTTTTTGTTGTAGCCAATCAAAAATAGGGGGACGGGGCCAGCTAGAGATATCAATTTTAGCATTAAGTTCTGGAGGTAATACTCGAGGTAAATTATCGGGTAACCCTCCGCCGGTAATATGAGCTAGCGCTCGTACCTCAACGGCATTAATCAACCCTAGTAAAGATTTAACATAAATACGGGTAGGGGCCAATAAAGTTGTTCCTAAAGTTTGGTTCGCAAAAGGAGTATCTAGCGTATCATTGTGATGATCAAGAATTTTTCGGATTAAGGAGTAGCCATTGGCATGGGGTCCTGAGGAGGCAATGCCAATAAGATTATCACCGACCCGTACCTGACTGCCATTGATAAGATGCTCTTTTTCTACAATGCCAACACAAAAACCTGCGAGATCATAGTCGCCTGTTTGATAAATTCCTGGCATTTCAGCAGTTTCCCCGCCTACTAATGCAATTCCAGCTAGCTGGCAGCCAAGAGCAATACCTTCAACTACTTCAACAGCAACCTCAACGTCTAATCGACCTGTGGCGTAATAATCTAGGAAAAAAAGCGGTTCAGCTCCTTGTACAACGATATCATTAACGCACATAGCTACGAGATCAATCCCAATACTACTATGGTGATTTAATTGAATCGCTAATTTAAGCTTTGTACCGACACCATCAGTGCCGGCTACCAGTATAGGATTCTGATAACGGTTAATAGGTATTTCAAATAAGCTACCAAAACCTCCAAGACCAGCGAGTACTCCAGGGCGCATTGTTCTAGCAGCAGCTGGTTTAATTCGCTGTACAAAGTAATTACCAGCATCGATATCAACACCGGCCTCACGATAGCTTAAAGGTAGATTTATAGAAGAAGATAATTTTTGTTTACTCATACTGAGATAGCTCCAGTTAGCTGGATATTGATCTAGTGGAAGGATAGGTATTTTATATAAACTGAGGGTTTAGGTTAGTAAATTAGGTAGTATCCAAGTTTCTTTAGAAGCTGACTGTATTAGGATTATTGGTATGATAAGCTAAAATCATGAAACAAATTACTATAGTGATAATAATATTTTGGACCATGTTATTACAGGCTCAGGCTGCTAGGCTAAACAGTAGTCTGTATGAAGAACAAGTGCCTGTTAGTAGCCAGACTCCAGAAGAGCAAGCTAAGGCGGTAAAAACGGCCTTTCAGAAAGTATTGCTTAAAATAATAGGCAGTCGACGGATACTAACTCAAGCTCCACTGAATGCTATGCTCAAAGATGCATCTAAGTTGGTACAGCAATTTCGTTATGATGTCCTTGAGGAGAATAATAGCGCATCTATTCTCTGGGTTCGCTTTGATCCTAAGGGAGTACAGCAATTACTACAGCAATACTCACTACCTACTTGGGGTCAAGATCGCCCCACGTTATTGCTATGGATCGCGGTTAAAGAAGACAAGAAACGTTATTTATTAGATGCTAGTACACTGTCACCTATTATTCAGACTCTAAAATCCGAAGCAGAGGCACGAGGAATATTTATAATCTTTCCTCTCTGGGACTTAGAGGATCAAGCACGATTATCTTTTAGTGATATTTGGGGTAATTTTCCTGAGCCTATACTGGCTGCGTCAAGTCGTTACCCTGCCACTGTGCAAATAGCAGGGCGTATACTGCACCAAAAAGCCAATGATTGGCAAGTACGCTGGGCTTTGTATGGGGCTAATAAGGTGCGAGAGTGGAGTACCCGAGGTGAGTTTGCTCAAGCATTGCGCAATGGTATTGATGAGGCAGTAGATGTTATTAGAGATCATGTTGCCCCTATAACTGATAATAGCTCCTTAATTTCAGTAAAAATTAGCATAACTAATGTAGCTTCATTTACAGACTATGCTCGCCTCCTTACTTACCTAAATAGCTTGAGCCGTGTAAAATCTGTACGACCGGTGCAGTTATCTCGAGCAGAAGCAGTATTTAAGCTAAAATTACAAGGAGATGTTAAAAGCCTCATAGATTCTATTTTATTTGGTAGAGTCTTGGCACAAGTGGAGGAAGGTAATATTATCAAAACAGATAGCGCCAGCAAATTGAATTATAGACTACTACCATGATATTGAGGATTTGTTGTGATCATACTGGGCTAAGGATGATTTTCAATATTGGTATTATGGTTTCGATGGAAAGGATGGAGAAGACCTCTATTTAAGGATTACAGTAACACGATGCAGGGTAGAGATATTCCCAACCTTCTTAGTGGAATGCGTATTTTACTGATAGTCCCCTTAGTTTATGTATTATATCAAGAAGAGTATTTTCTTTCTTTATGGATCATCGTTGTAGCTGGGATTTCGGATGGCTTAGATGGGTTTCTTGCTAAGCGCTATCAGTGGCAGAGTCGTCTTGGCTCAATTCTTGATCCGGTAGCAGATAAACTGCTTCTTATTTCAAGCTATATTACACTCGCTTTATTAGGGCATCTTCCTTATTGGTTAATAATATTGGTTTTTAGTCGGGATCTCATCATTATACTAGGGGCGCTTGCTTACCATTTTCTCATTGATCATTTTGAAATGGAGCCAACTTCTCTCAGTAAACTAAATACGTTATGGCAAATATTGTTACTTATAAGTATTATCGTTGATCAGTTACCTGGGTTTAGAATCTCGCAAATAGTTGATGGGCTTATTTATTTGGTGGCTATTACAACTGTTTTGAGCGGTATTCAATACGTATGGCATTGGGGAATAAAGGCTTGGCGAGTGGCAAAAAATCGAAAATCTGGCTTTGACTCTTGTCGTCGACAAACCGAAACAACACATCACAGTTAAGAGATTTCGCTATTGGTGACTACGCAGCAACTTCCTTTGCCTATCGGTAAGTATGGAGCACCTAGTTTTGAGAGCTATTATCGAACAGAGGCTAATTATGAACCTGTTGTGGCTACAGAGCGCTGCGGTAAAGGCGAAGGAGATCGCTTTCTTTATCTGTGGGGATCTTCTGGGGTAGGTAAAACCCATTTACTATTATCTACTTGCCGGATAGCTGCACAGCGTGGCGAGCGAGTTGTCTATATACCGTTAAAACGAGCAGATAAAATAGCACCTGAGATTTTGCAAGGTTTAGAGACCACTGCGCTTATTGCTATTGATGATATTGATTGTATTGCTCACCACCAATGCTGGGAAGAAGCTTTACTTCGTTTTTATAATCTTGTACGAAAATCCTTTACCCGTCTTCTGCTTACCTCTTCTGATAAGCCCAGCGCGCTTAATCTACTTCTCCCTGACCTTAGATCTCGATTAGAATGGGCGCTAATATATCAACTTCAGCCATTGAATGATGGCCAAAAACATGCTGCTTTGAAGCTCCAAGCTGAGAAACGAGGCATGGAATTATCAGATGAAGTTACTGATTTTCTGCTACGTCATAGCGCGCGTGATATGCACTCTTTAAGCCATTTACTAATGGAGCTAGAACGAGCTTCCATGGCTGCTCAGCGACGAGTGACCATTCCGTTTGCTCGGCAAATTCTAGGTATATAATTTACGAATTAGTAAGATTCTATTTTGCTATCTCGAAGTTTATCCCAGCATTTAACTATAGTCGTTCCAGGCTTGGCGCAAGCATTAGCGGTAGAGGATTCAGCAGGACTACGGCTTTCCTTCTTAGAGCGCTTAATAGGAAGAGCAAACCTTATTGGGTCGGCTGCTGCGCCTTATGAGTCTTTATTATTCAAGTTATTTAATATTTCTCAGCTTGAATCTACAGATATCCCTGTAGCGCCAATCATGTATGCTTGGGATAAAGGTAATTCCCTTTTAGGGACAGGATGGTGGCTACGCGCCGATCCAGTACATTTACGGCCTGATCGGGATCAGCTAGTATTATTTGGATCCCATTATTTAGCGCTAAATGAGATAGAATCTCAGTCGTTAGCGAGACTGGTAGCCCCATTATTTACTGAGTATGGCTGGCAATTTGAGCCATTACGGCCAAATCGTTGGTATCTTCAATTACCTCAGCCCGATCAGGTAACCTTTACTGCTTTAGGTGTAGCTGAGAGAAAACATCTTAGAACTGCCCTACCTACGGGTATTGATGGGTCGCGGTGGCGATCTTTACTTAACGAGACCCAGATGCTTCTACATGATTGTACTGTAAATCAAAGGCGAGAAGATCATGGCCTTCCACCTGCAAACAGCTTGTGGTTCTGGGGGGCAGGAGAATCTTCCCTATGTTCAGACTCTTCGTGGCAGCAAGTTAGCGGAGGCCATGATCCTCTCTTTCAAGCTTTAGCTAATTACTGCAAAATTTCTAATAAACCTTTAATCGAATTTCAAACAGGTCATGAGTGGCTAGAGGAAATATCAGCGCCAGGTAATTATTTATTGATATTGGATTCTTTGCTATCGGAAATCGACTCTTTCCAGCATCGTCAAATTCTACTTGGATTAGAGGAGAATTGGTTCAGCGTTTTATTTGCTGCATTGCGAAATAGGCGGCTAGCTAGCCTCACCCTTTATCCCATGGATGGATATTTTTATTATTTGGCTTGGCCACAAGCTTGGTATTTCTGGCGACGTTCACGTATACCGTATGATGGTTGATGAGGGTGCGAAAATTAGGGAGTTTGATTGCAGCAGATGGTTGGTAAAGTTTTAAGACAGCGTTTAATCAATGATTCTGAGCTACCTGAGACTATTCACCCGGTACTTCGCCGTGTATATAGCGCACGAGGGGTTAAGTGTCGTGATGATCTTGATTATACGTTAGACCGCTTACCTTCTCCTTGGCTGCTAAGTAACATCAAGACTGCAGTAGCTCTACTTAGTAAGGCTATTGAGCGAAATTGGCAGATCTTGATCGTGGCCGATTTTGATGCTGATGGGGCTACAAGTTGCGCAGTAGCGGTGCGGGCGCTTCGTTTAATGGGAGCAAGTAACGTCAGTTATCTGGTGCCTAACCGATTTATCCATGGCTATGGACTGACACCCGCTATTGTATCAGTGGCGCTAACCCATAGTCAGCCTGATCTTATCATTACAGTAGATAATGGAATATCAAGCGTTGAGGGTGTAGAAGCAGCGCGACAGGCTAATATTCAGGTATTAATTACCGATCATCATTTGCCAGGGGCAATTTTGCCTGCTGCTAATGCTATTGTTAATCCTAATTTACCTGATGATCCTTTTCCAAGCGCTAACCTTGCGGGGGTAGGAGTCATTTTTTATGTAATGTTGGCTTTACGAGCTTACTTAAGAGAGCAAGGGTGGTTTAGCCGATCAGGTAGTCGAGAACCTACTCTATCAGGATTATTGGATTTAGTAGCCCTTGGTACAGTAGCCGATGTAGTGCTCTTAGATCAGGTAAATCGAATTTTTGTTGCTCATGGATTAGATCGGATTCGACATCGCCGCTGCTGCGCTGGAATTCAGGCGCTTATAGCGTGTGCTCAATGCTCATTTGAAAACTTAACTGCTAATGATTTAGGGTTTAGCGTGGGACCGCGGCTAAATGCTGCTGGACGTTTAGAAGATATGAGTCTTGGAATTGCTTGCCTGCTAACAGATTCTATAGAAACCGCTCAGCAACACGCTAATAGGCTGGATGCCCTTAACTGTGAGCGACGGCAGATCGAGTCAGCGATGCAGGAGCAAGCCTTAGCTTGTTTGGAGGACTTGAATTTTCAAACGGGAGGTAAACCATTAGGTTATTGTTTATTTCATGAATCATGGCATCAAGGAGTCATTGGCTTAGTTGCTTCTCGGATTAAAGATCAGGTGTATCGGCCTGTGATCGCCTTTGCTCCCCATGAAGGAGAGGAGCTGAAAGGATCGGCTCGTTCTATTCCTGGTCTTCATATTCGCGACGCTTTAGATAGAGTTGCCACTCAGTACCCAGATCTGTTGAATAAGTTTGGCGGCCATGCAATGGCTGCAGGTTTGAGTTTACAGCGAGCTCACTTAAAAGCATTTCGAGCTGCCTTTTTAGGAGTACTTAAGACTCAGCTTGGAAAGGAAAGTTTTGAGGATATTATCTTTAGTGATGGAACACTAGAATGTTGGGATTTAGAATTAGCGGAGATATTGCGAGTGGGCGGGCCTTGGGGGCAAGGATTTCCAGAACCGTTGTTTGATGGGCTATTTTGGTTAGAAGGATTTCGTATTGTAGGAGAGAACCACCTTAAGCTTGCGCTCACCACCCTTGATGGTCAGCAGCAGCTGAATGGTATCGCCTTCCGTTATCTGCCCCCAGATTGGCTTAAGCTAGGTATTAAAGTAAAGCTCGCTTATCGATTAGATATAAATATCTATCGGAATTTGCGTAAAGTGCAGCTCTTAGTGGAATATTTAGCGCCAAGTTAGTTTGAGTAGATATTTGGATGTATGGCAAAAGCTTTTACAACAATAGGACTTATCGGTAAGCAAAAAGATCCGAAAATTGCTGAATCCTTACAGCAAGTCGCTGATTTCTTAGTAGCGAAAGGATTAGATCTTATTATTGATCAGGATACGGCTGCACTTTTCCCGAGTCAGCAATGGGAAGCTGTAGCGCTATCTGAGCTAGGACAACGCTGTGATCTAGCTATTGTAGTTGGGGGTGATGGTACTTTACTCCATGCAGCTCGGAGCCTAGTGGATTTGAACATTCCATTGCTCGGTATTAAGCTAGGCCGACTTGGGTTTCTCGCCGATGTGCGGCTGGAAACATTGGATCCAGATTTAACTGAAATACTAGAGGGAAAATATCAGGAAGAAGAAAGGTTTTTAATCCAAGCTGATCTGGAGCAAGATAACCGTTGTAGTTTTATAGGTACGGCTTTAAATGATGTCACAATACATTTTCGACAGACTGTACAGATAATCGAGTTCGAGATCTACATTAATGGTCGCTTTCTTAGTAGTCAACGTTCTGATGGCTTGGTAGTAGCAACACCGACTGGATCTACTGCTTATGCACTCTCTGCCGGCGGGCCGATATTAGATGTTAATCTCAGTGGGATGGTATTGGTATCTATTTGTTCTCATGCCCTTAGTAACCGTCCTCTAGTACTTGATGCAGGTTGTGTAGTTGAGGTTATTATCAGTGAACATAGCACGGCTTTAAGCCAAGTGAGCTGCGATGGTCAGCCCGGTATTGCTTTGAAATCAGGCGATAAGATAAAAATATATAAGGATACGAGCATAGTTCGGTTGATTCATCCAGAGAACTACGATCACTATTCTATTTTACGAGCTAAGTTACATTGGGGAAAAAAATTTGATTGATTAAAGAGCTGTCTATTCGCAATTTTTCAATTATTACTGAGCTAGTACAGCCGCTAGAGCTAGGAATGATAGCCTTAACCGGGGAGACGGGTGCCGGTAAATCTATTCTGATAGATGCATTAGGGTTAGTACTAGGGGATCGAGGTGATACCCGCTTGATCCGCAGCGGCCAAGTCAGCACTGAGGTTAGCGCTGTGTTTGGGATTAAAGCTAATGAACTCTTTTTAGCTTGGTTGAAGTCCCGAGGTTTAGAACAGGGTGAGGAGTGCGTGCTCAAGCGTGTTTTAAGCCGTGAAGGCCGATCGCGCGGATATATTAACGGGCATTTTGTTTCAATCCAAATATTACGGGAAGCTGGAAAATATCTAGTTGATATCTACGGGCAGCACGCCCATCAGTCGTTATTACGTCCTATTGTCCAGCAGACTCTACTTGATATCTACGGTGATCATGCCCCGGTTTTAAATAAATTAAGTAAAGCTTATCAGCGTTGGCAGCAAGTTAGCCAGGAATTAAAAACCCTTACTCAAGCTGCCAGCGAGCGGGCTACTCGATCAGAATTGCTACGCTATCAGATTGAGGAGCTGAGTATATTTCAACCTAAGCTTGGGGAGTTACAGCAGTTAGAACAGGAGCAGCAGCAGCTGGTTCATAGATCAGAGTTAATTCAAGGATCTGAGGCTGTGCTAGATTTACTTTACCAGGATGACCAGAGGGCAATCTATGTTTTGTTAAGCCAAGTAAGTCGCCGGCTAGGTCAGATGCAGGTTTTTGATCCATCCTTAAGTAAACTTACAATACCGGTGGAGGGTGCTTTAATTCAGATCAATGAGGCAGCTAATGAGCTACGCCAATATCTAGATTCTATGGAGATAAATCCTGAACGCTTGGTATGGATTGAAGAGCGGTTATCTGAATTTTATGAGTTAACACGTAAATATCGAGTAACAGCAGATGAGCTTCCAGTATTGGCAGAACGATTGGCTTTAGAGTTAGCTAATCTTGAGACTGTTGATGTTCGCCTTGACAGGCTACAGCAAGAGTTGGCTGCCCTGTCGAAGGAATACCAAGAGTTATCTAAATGCTTGAGCGAAAGCCGTAGCAAAGTTGCCACAGCGCTAGAACAGGAAGTCACAAGGGCGATGCAGCTATTAGCAATGCCGGGAGGGTGTTTTAAAGTTACCCTAGTGCCTTTAAAAGAGGATAAATTTTCTCCCTATGGAACAGAGCAGATTCAATTTCAAGTCAATACTAACCCAGGTCAACTACTAGGGCCTTTAAACAAAATAGCCTCGGGCGGGGAATTGTCACGTATTGGACTTGCCATTCAAGCATTAATATCTCAGCGTGGCGGGGCTTCAACCTTAGTGTTTGATGAAGTAGATGTAGGAGTCAGCGGGGCAGTAGCGGAAGTTGTAGGGGTGAGATTACGGGAGCTTGGGAAATATCGGCAAGTGATTTGCGTTACTCACCTACCGCAGGTGGCTGCACAAGCCCATTCCCAAATTCGCATTAGTAAACATCATCATGAAGGGACAACTACTGTTGAACTGGTAAAGCTAAGCGAGGATGAGCGGGTGGAGGAAATTGCTCGTATGTTAGGGGGAAAGGATGTTACTGATCGATCACGGGCTCATGCCTATGAAATGCTAGGGGCTGCTTGGCAGAATGAGGTGCATTAAAGCGGTAATTAATTATTTATTTAAATAAGCCTGGTTACTTAGTCTACGTCGAGATGATTGAACAATGACTATCAGGGCTAAAAAATCATAGAGCGTATGGACTACCATAGGAATAAATAGATTTCGTTGTTCACTAACATCAAGTAAAAAGCCCAAATAAACCCCAATTAAACCTGCGATTAAGGCGTAAGTTTTAGTGATAGAATGCGCTAAAGCAAATATTAGATTGCTACCCAGTAAACCCATTAGCGTGCCACTACTGGATTCTATCCATAACTGTAAGAAGCCGCGAAAAAATAATTCCTCACAAACGCCAGCCAATAGAGCGACTAATAACAGATCATACCAGTGGCAAGTATTTAAGTAAGGGGCTATGGTTTTAATTAAAAACTCTTTAATAGGCCGCAATGGCCCAATTGGGAAGCGGTAGAAAAGCATAAAAAATAGTATTAAAGGAAAGCTTCCAACAATAGCCCAGATAAGGGCATGTCCACTGATAGTAAAATAATTGAAGGGATTTATTCCCGTAAGCCATCCTAAGAAGAGGGACAGCGCTGCCAGTCCCCCCTCAAATATAGCGGTAAAGATAAGGAAGCGGCTAGGGCTAAAAAGGGAGAGTATCAAGATGCTAAATCCTAGTAGTCGCGTTACGCTTCTATGATATTTTCCTTGATACCTTCTTTGCTCAGCTCAGTTTGCTGGCAGTTAGCGCAGATACCGTAAATATAGAGACAATGATCGGTCATACGAAATCCAGCTTTATGGGCCAATTCTTGCTGGCGTGTTTCAATAGTTTTATCTACAAATTCTTCGACTTTGCCGCAGCGCACGCATAATAGGTGGTCGTGATGCTCTCCACTATCCATCTCAAATACAGAATGCCCACTACCCGTTTGCCAGCCGTCGAAATGATGGCGAGAGACCAATCCCGCTGCTTCAAACTGAGTGAGTACGCGATAAACAGTGGCAAGCCCAATTTCCTCACCTTGATCGAGCAATGCTTTATAAACATCTTCTGCGCTCATATGGCGCTGAGAACCATTTTCTAGGATTTCTAGTACTTTAAGCCGTGGCAAAGTTACCTTAAGGCCGGCTTTACGTAGGTCTTGACTTTCCATGATATTTACCCCCGTTAAAGAATGTTCTTTAAAGCAACTATCAGGTATTATCATCCTTGTTGCTTAGACAGCAGTGACCGCTAATTTTTCTACTCTACTACCCAGCCAATATGGATAAGCTTCTCATTTTTATCATTGGATATGCAAGTATCTCCTTAGTCGCTTGTAGTACCGAGCGCTTGCCCGGTATTTATCGAATTGATGTTCAACAAGGTAATATTATAACCCAAGATATGCTAGATAAACTCAAACTGGGAATGAGTAAGCAACAGGTAACTTTTGTTTTGGGCACTCCCTTGGTAGTGGATACCTTTTTACCTGATCGCTGGTATTATGTTTATAGCTTTAAATCAGGAAAAAAACAACGGGAGCAGCGTACTATCACGGTATGGTTCAAAGATGATAAGCTTCTTCGTGTTAGCGGGGATGTTAAGATCGGTGCTTATCAAAAACCAAAATCTGAAGAATCAGAGCAGGTAACGTCGGTTATTGTACCTCCTCGGCCTGAGTCTACAGGTCCATTTAGTGGTTTAATGAATAAGTTAGGCTTGGGTCATAATTCTAAAGATACTCCTCCAGATACAAAGTCATCGAAGGAGGGTACAGAGATTTCTTCTCAGCCAGCTAAAGAGGGTGAATCTGATAAAACCCCACCTCCATAGTTTTTATAAAATTACTACACTTTAGCCGCTCGTTTACGGCGGATTTCCTTAGGATCGGCGATTAAGGGACGGTAAATTTCTATTCTATCCTGATGGCAAAGAGGGGCATCCAGCTTAGTTAGCTTGCTAAAAATACCTACACCATTTTTATGTAAATTAATTTCGGGAAATTGCTTAAGAATGTTTGATATCTGAATAGCCTCTTCTACGGTAGTATTTTCAGGTACAGCTATCTTGAGGATAGCTTGTTTACTAGGATGAGCATAGGCAACTTCAACGCTGATCATGTTAGCGCTGACCATAATAATCTCTAGCGCGCTTACAAAAAGCATCCACTAATGAAGCAACAATTTCATTAAATATAGGACCTAAAGCCAAGCTAATGACACGATTAGAAAACTCAAACTCCATGGCAAGGGAAACTCGACAACCTTCACCTACCTCTCCAATGGGATCAAAGCGCCAAAGACCTTCTAAATGACGAAAAGGTCCTTTCACTAAGCGCATTTCAATCATTTTGTTTTGTTGTAGCCGATTATGAGTCGTAAATGACTTATGAATAACGCCTTGAGCCAATTCTATAGTGGCATAGACGTTGTCTTGATCGCGGCTATGTACTTGCGTTGAACGGCACCAAGGGAGGAATTGTGGATAGGATTCAATATCATTAACAAGAGCAAACATCTCGGTAGTCGTGTAGGGTACTAAAGCATTGCGGTTTAATGTGGTCATAGGGACATATATTTTAGCTTATATCAAGGGTATCCATTGAGCTGGGAGGTGTAATTATGCCTAGAGTAGACATAATAAAAATGACTAAGATAAGCTGATATTAGGTATTAAATTAGGGTATATGAATAATTAATTCTCTTAAAAACATTATAATATTAAATTATCTATGATCTACCAAACCAAAGTATTAATTAAAGCTAAAAGATAACCATTAGCTTGATATTATATGAAAAGTAAAAAGAAACCATCTGAATCAACCAGCAATACCATTGCATTAAACCGCAAGGCACGCCATGATTATTTTCTTGAGGATCGCTATGAGGCGGGTTTAGTGCTTGAAGGTTGGGAGGTTAAGAGTCTGCGAGCGGGGCGGGTACAAATCAATGAGAGTTATTGCCTCCTTAAGGAAGGGGAAGCATGGCTATTTGGAGCGCATATTACGCCTTTAAATACTGCCTCAACTCACATCCACCCAGATAACCTTAGAACTCGGAAATTATTACTTCACGCCGAAGAGCTTCGTAAACTCATTGGGGCCGTGGAGCGTAAAGGCTATAGCTTAATTCCCTTAGCTTTATACTGGAAACGAGGGCGCGCAAAGTTAGAAATTGCATTGGCTAAAGGTAAACATAAATATGATAAACGTGCTGATGAGAAAGAAAAGGAGTGGAATAGACAAAAAGAACGTCTGTTGAAAATTCATTGAAAGAGTAAAAGGACGCGCGATGACCCCCAGCGATGTTGCGTAGCGGAGCGGCGCACAGAGCGCGAGGGTAAATAACATGGGGTTAATTGTAATGTTTCTCCGCTTAATCTTCATTAGACTACGGTGGGGTCGCAATGCTGGGAATTTTAATTGGCACTATGCTATAATTGCTACTCATTCTTAAAAATGAGCTTAAATTTTACTTCTCTAAGGGGGCGACTTGGCTTCGACGCGGGTAGCAAAACTTGAGGAGCATGCCGAGGTGCGGTGACCTCGTTAATCACGCTGCAAATTTATAGTTGCCAACGACGACAACTACGCACTCGCTGCTTAAAACCCAGTAGGGTGCCGTCTGACTGAAGCCGTGCTTGTGCGTTCAGATTTCAGGCGTCGACTCTCACAAGATCGTGGTGAAGTTTTCCTAGGGCCGATCCGCTAAAATTTACTAGGATCGCTAGCTGTTTTCCTTGCCCATCGGGTAGCCGCTAGTTAAATTAATGATTGGGCTAAGCATGTAGCGCCAAAAGCGGAGGGCTTGCGGACGCGGGTTCAATTCCCGCCGCCTCCACCATATACAAGGATTCGGGTATGTCTCCAAGCTCTTTTTATTGCCCGAAATCCCCGCACTACGCTGGGTTTCAGCATCGCGCCCCAGAAGCCCCACACTTCATTGCGGGTGGCAGGGATGGTGTTTGCTTTCCATGATAGTTGCGATGATGGAAGTAACGCGCTGACTGAGCCAAAAGCCAAGCTCTTTCTGACCTCTGGCTCCATCTATACTTTAGGCCACGAGGTAAATGTATTCACCACTAGATTGCTTGTCCGACACCAGTTGAACGCCCCAGCGAACACACCGCGCTCAGTATGAGCCTGCAAGCCGAAGTCACCGCACTTAAAGACAAGTACACCGCCATCCGCGCCGCCAACGTCGAGCTGTTGCCCGCGACACTGGAGCGGGAGTTTTCCGGAGGCGACTGAGCAGATATGAGATATGACAGCCGCTGAATTGCCAGACGATTTCTTCAAGGAGATTCAAGAGGTTTTCCGCAAAACGCCGGTGCTGCTCATTGGGTCGGGCCTCTCCTGCGGCTATGGCCTGCCCAACATGGGAGCCTTGACCGAGCACTTGGCCACCGCTGTCCCCGGTGTTTTGACTACTGATGGCGCGCAGAATGCTTGGGCGCAATCGGTCGAAGCGGTAAAGGCGAATCTAGAGGCGGGACTGAATGGCATTCCGCTTAGCATGGCAGAACGGGGTGAGATCGTATCAGCAATACGCGAAGAAACCGCGAAGCTGATTCTTGAGAGGATCATTGCCGCAGAAACGATTATTCTTGGTGGAATAGTAGCAGGCGGACACGCGCCATCACGCCTTTTGAAGCTACTGCTCGACGGTTCGCCACAAAATGCGGAAGGCGTTCATGTCATCACGACCAATTACGACACGTTGCTAGAGCTTTTTTGCGATCTGGCGGAACTTCCACTAGACACTGGGTTTACCGGATTTCGTCGGCGCAAGCCGCGACCCCGTCCGCTCTTCCAGACGCAATACAACCGTGTTCTGGCGCCTGAAAAACGCCAGCAGCAGGTCGATCATCGTCTCTGCAAAACCGTGCGCCTGTACAAGCCGCATGGCTCGATCAGCTGGCTAGAAACTGATGAGGGGCTACTGGAAGTTCTCAACGACGTTTCTGTCGCAAGGCGAGCTATTGTCGTGCCTAGCCCATCCAAATATCAGGATGTAATGGTCAACACGGTGTTTGATGCAATACGTGCCGAGATGAACGATGTGCTCGCGAAGGCGGAGGCCTTGTTGTGCATCGGCTTCGGGTTCAATGACGACCATTTACAGGGTGTCATCAAGTGCCGTTTAGAGGCAGGAATGCCCGTCATCATCGTGACGCGCGATGTGACTCCGAACATTGAGAAATTGCTCCGCGACCACCCGCATGTAATCGCCTTGTTCAAGTCGGGTGACGGAGCGGAGTCCCACTGGAGAGGGAAAAAGCTGCAATCCCCGGAGCCGTTCTGGCAGCTTGATGATTTTCTGAAAAAATTCTTGGAATGAGGCGACGATGAGTATTTTCAATTTCACTGAAAAACAATCCCTAGGCGAAGTTCGCAGCGTCGAAACCTCACGAATCGCCGTGCGGGTGATCGACGGCCATCGCCTGCAAAAGGCCCGCGTCAGTCGTTTGGTCGCTATCCAGTCGATGGGAGACGAATGGTTGATCGGCATCATCGAACACGTTTGGCGTTACCCGGCCAAACTGCCGACTTTTTCAGATGGCGATGTGATCCCCAATCTGTCTGATGTGCCTCAAGAGGAAAATGGCATCTCGATCAGTCTGGTCGGCACCTATCGCGCCCGTGATGGGCAGCGCAAGGACACCTTCACGCGAGCCGTTTTCATCCTGCCCGAAATCAACCGACCCGTGTTCCCCATTGAGGAAAAGTCCCTCGAAGATTTCATGGGCATTTTGAGTATGTCTTCCAAGATCGATGCGGTAGCTCCACTCAAAGTTGGAACCTACACGTTGGACGGCAAGGCCAGTGCCTATATCGACGGAGACAAGCTTTTCCAGAGGCACGTGGCGTTGCTGGGTAGCACGGGGTCGGGAAAATCCTTCACTGTGGCCTCCATTCTGGAGCAGTCCGCGCAGTTGCCTCATGCGAACATCGTTGTGCTCGACCTGCATGGCGAATATATAAGCATGAAGTTCGCCTCACATTACCGCATCGCAGGCATCAGCGACATCAAGGCCAAGAACGACGGCGCAATCTTCCTGCCTTTCTGGCTGCTGACCTACGACGAAATGCAGTCGGTGTTTGTGGATCGTTCGGGTGACAACGCGCCTAATCAGGCGCTTGCATTGATGGATTCGGTCGTGGAGATGAAGCGCACTGCTATCAAAGTGCTTGGCAAGCCAGAGCTTCTTGAAGGCTTTACGGTCGATACGCCGGTGCCATATAAGTTGAATGACTTGGTGGAATCTTTGGGCAAGAAGAACGATGAGCTTATTCCTACAGGCGAGGAATACGCTAGTGGCGCGAAAAAGGGCCAGCCTAAAACCGAGAAAGGTCCGCTGAACGGCAAGCTCTCACGCTTCCTTATTCGCCTGAAGACCAAGATGGACGACTGTCGCTACGCGTTCATGTATCAGGTGCCAGAAGAGTACGAGGCTTACGAGGCATTGCACGTGCTGGCGAACAAGCTGCTCGGCACGGGTAACGTCAAAGACGGCATCAATCCCGGCATCAAGATCATCGACTTCTCTGAGGTGCCCTCCGACATTCTGCCGGTCGTGGTGGGTTTGGTCGGGCGGTTGATCTACCAGATTCAGTTCTGGAGCAGCCCGGGTGAAGATGGCGATGCACGGCACCCCGTCGTGATCGTTTGCGACGAGGCTCACCTGTACCTGCCTAGCAGCGCGGCATCTACCGGCCCGCCGGAGAAACGCGCCTTGGAGAATTACGAGCGCATCGCTAAGGAAGGACGCAAACACGGCGTTGGCCTGATGGTGGTCAGCCAGCGGCCCTCGGATGTTAGCACGACCATTCTCAGCCAGTGCAGCAACATCATCAGTTTACGTCTTGCTAACAAGACCGATCAATCGGTGGTGAAGCAGCTCTTGCCGGAAAGCCTTGAAGGGTTGATGGAAGTGCTGCCGACGCTGGATGTGGGCGAAGCCATTGTGGTGGGCGATGCCACTTTGCTGCCAACCCGAATCAAGATGTCGAAGCCTAGGCACGAGCCACGCAGCGCGACAATTCCGTTCTGGGCACGCTGGGCCAAACCCAAGGCGGAAGTCGATCTGGTTGCCGCAGTAGAAAACATGCGCCGTCAGTCGCGTGATTAGGAGAAATAGGGTATCCATACCGCCTTTTGTGTAGAAGGCGATGCTCATATGAACGAAGCCGATCTCCTGCAAATCCTCAACAAGCGCAAGATGCAGAAGTATGACGCGCTCTGTCTGGAGCCGGTGCAGACGATTCCGCGAAGATCAAGGCATTACGCGAGCGGCTGCATCTGAGTCAGGCCGTGCTGGCTAGCGTGCTAAACACCAGCACGTCCACCGTCCGGAAATGGGAGGCGGGCGACAAGTGTCCCAGCGGGCCGTCGCAGAAGCTGCTGGACATCATCGATCGCAAGGGGCTGGAAGCAGTGCTTTGAAGCAACCTGCCCATCCATGCCGTACGCCCGCCTTGATATTCAAGTGATAGGGACCGAACCGGCGTTCGTCCGCCACCAGTTACTAAAAAACTAGCCATACTTGGCTAGTTTTTATTTTCCAGTACCTCTCTGCTCTCATTTATCTTGGTTCGATTTCTCAATCAATTAATTCTTTCCATGTGTAATCGACCACTCCGATGATAATGCCTCAGCTTGCTGTAGCACGGTCTGCACGGCAGCAGCCTGCAAATCGGGCGGATAGCCGTATTTGCGCAGGATGCCTTTGACTATGATGCGCATTTTTGCTCGCGCCGGTTCTCGGCGTATCCAGTCCACCGTCACATTTTTACGCAGACTCATCAAGAGATCATGTTGAGTTTTTACTGATAAGGGATGAATACAACCTACCTGCTGCTAGGTTATGCTCGTAGTCAGGTTCAGGTATATCAAGTAAAGCGTTAATCAATTCTTGTTGTAATTCTTTGCTAGCTATCTGTTCCTTGTCTTTTAGTTTATTAGTTACCTTGCGGACAATGTTGCTAGCATCTATGGTAGTAATGTCTTTAAGTACCCATAACGTCCAATTCTTTAACTTATTTAAGTACAAAGGGTTGTTCAGTGTTATCTCGTTTAACTACGTTCATTCCGTCATGTCCTTGTAAGGTTATTGAGTTTTTGCTTAAGTAATTTTTATAAGTTACTTAAGTGTGTTTGGATTTATAGTTTTATTGAATAAATCCGTAGAGAAAATAAAAGCCCCATGGAGGTTACTCCACAGAGCTTCTAATGAGTTACTTACTTAGTGTAAGTATTCTAATCCCTAAATCTAGATTAGAAGCACGAGCACTACTAGGATTATTAAGAAAATCCCCGCAAGCATCCTCTAAGAAACAACGATAGATTTTAGAATGGGATAGCCTATTCATGATAGTTAAATAGAGTTTTTTAATATCTTCACAATAGTTAGCATGTGTCCCAAAACAATCATGTACCAGATAGACTGAGAATGTCTTTTCAGGTAAATCATTGATAAGGGTTTCTAGTACATCCCTAGGAACAAGATGCATGTTATGAGCATTGAGCATCCCTAGAATAGCATTGGAATAACACCCCAATCTCTCTCTTAGTGAAACTAACTTAGAGAGAGCTTCGTCTTCCACTGGGTTACTTGACTTACTGTTAAGCAGGCTTAGTAACTTTTATTTATCTAAATGAGCAGCCCTAATGACTTTAGCTGCTACAAAAGCATCGTAAGAGTGAGCAAAATTAGCAGCTAATCCTTTATAGTAAATATCTCCAGAGATGACATTACGTGTAGCAGTGACTTGCTCACCAAAGAGAGTATATCTCTTTTGTTCCTTGGTTTTAGCCTAAGCTAGAAGCTACAAATCCATCCGGTCTAGTCCATTGCCTTACTGCTTTCCTAAACTTGATAGAACCTTTCATAAGCTCTAAGAAGAAAGAGACTTTAGGTAGAGCAGTCTTGAAAGCATTCATGATTAATTCAAAGTGAGCTTCATTGTTCTTACAGTAATCTAGAGGTGTAGCTACTGAAGAATAAATCATAGGATTGATTAGCTCCTTAATGGCTTTTCTAGAAGTACTATAGTTAGCGATAGGAAACCCAACTTGTTCCATGTACTCAGGAAACTGAGTGTAGAAGTCTTGTCTCCTACCTATATTAATCAGGTTAGAGAATTGAGCACCTACCTCATCACTTAGTATTGCTGAGAGGACTTGTAAACCGGAGAATGTAGCATCTTGCCATACATAGAGTACTAGCTATTAGGATAACTAGATTAGCTATTGAAAGACTTATAACTAGTAGCTTAATAAACTAATTAATCTCTCTATAGCCCCTAAATTTAATTTAAATTGATAACCCTATAATGATGAAGGGAGTTATTTAGTACCTAAAACATTAAAATAAGCCTTGAAGAGCTTCTAGTAGCTATTTATAGAGCTACTAGCTATTCGTACTAGAGGGCTACTGGCTATTAAGGTTAGTAGATTAGCTAAGGACTAGACTAAGAGAGATTAGAGAAGAGAGAACTATAGACTAGTTACTCTCTAATACTTTACTTACTGCTCTCAAAATAAAAAGGGGATAGTATTGCTACTACTCCCTAATTATTAGTAAGTTAGTTACTTAGTTGGTTTACGCTTCTTCCGTAAGCTTTCTTCTATATCCTTGATGAAATGTTGGTACATGTTAATGGATAACTTGAGCTGCTTTTCCAATGATTGTAGATACTCAGCATCATTAACATGTTCCTCCTAAACTTTTTAGCTTGTTCAATACGATGGTTCCATACATATTCCTCAAAATCCTATAGGTAGTCTGTAGCTAATTTACCTGTCCTATCTAGTGCCTTTTCACCTGCTGCATCTAGTACCGTATCCATGGTAATAGCTAGTATCTCTACTCTCTTGATGTTCTTAACAATGCTATTGCTAACAACGGTAGCTAGCTGCTCACTAGTAAGAACTGAATTACGGACTATGCTGTTGATTGACTATGGAACAAAAACAAAAGGAAAAAAATAAAATGATTAGCTACCCTTTACCGATCAGGGCTAAACTGATTGAGTAAGTAGAATGATGAGGCATTAACCCATGAGTACCTATGAAACTGATTTTTATGGCTGGACACAGGAAACCGCTGAGCTGCTTAAGCAAGGCCGATTTAGTGAGGTAGATATGGAGGCGTTGATTGAAGAAATTGAAGATATGGGAACCAATAAAATTGGACAGCTAGAAAATAGATTGATCGTGCTGATAGCTCACCTACTTAAATGGCAATATCAGCCTGAACATCGTAGTAATAGCTGGAGGGCAACTATTAAAGACCAGCGGATTAGAATACATCGGTTAATTATGAAAAACCCAAGCCTTAAGCCAAGGCTAAATGAGGCCGTGATAGAAGCTTATGAGAACGGGATATTGCAGGCTTCTATTGAAACTAACTTAGCTGAAGAACTATTCCCAATAGATTTTGAGCGCACCGGTTGGCGTATAGAGCAAGTATTAGATGAGGGGTTCTACCCTGGTTAAGATCGGGCTTATTTTTCTTTTGGTTTAAATAAAGAGGCTTTACCTATTACCGAAAAGATAAAGGGCTTAACGCGTAGTTACAATGTTATTTAAACAACGTATACTGCTGGACATTGGTTATTGAATACAACTAGGGAACAAAAAATAATTTAGGGGTATATCTGGGGGTATTTTTTACATTATTTATAAAATATAAGTAATATAAAATAGTTAATTATTATGTTTTAGTCTTGCATTAGGCTGTGCCCTTGCATTGGCTTGTCCACATACATGGTGTGCATGCATGGGTACATCGAAGCCGGTGAGCTACATATCCCGAACAATCATCAGCTTGAGTGGGTCTTGCGGATTGCGGGCACGCTTGGCCAGTAGGTCGGCCGCGTCTTGTTACCGATATACTGTTGCCATTCCTGCGGCTCCCGTCATCACGATCTTGATCGTGCCGGCGTTGTCATCGGCGCTATGCCAGTCTGAGCGCAACTTGACGATTTCGTCATAGAGCTTTACGCAAATGCGACGGCTCATACACACCACCATTGCCTTGCCATCTAGCGCTGCTAGGCGATCCTCAAAGTGAGTGAGCATATCTTTGGCCACCAATGCTAGGCGCTTGTCACTGCCCACCAAAGATTCAACCGTTGCCCATTTTTTCTTAAAATGTTCCTGATTGGCTTCCGAATCCTCTTCAGTGAGTTTATTTACCTCGGCATCGATCTTTGGTTTTTCGTCCTCATCCAGCTCAATGCGAGCCAGTCGCGACTCATAGTAGATAGGCACTGTTGCGCCATCTTCAACTCCGCGGCTAATATCGTAGATATCGATGTAATTGCCAAATACCGCTAGGATATTCACGTCATCGGCTTCAATGGGTGTGCTGGTAAAGCCGATAAAAGAGGCGTTGGGCAAGGCATCCCGTAGGTACTTGGCAAAGCCGTAGGAAATGCTGCCAGTTTTCCCGTCCATTTTAGCTTTGAAACTATACTGGCTGCGATGAGCTTCATCGGCGATTACCACCACATTGCTACGCGTGGTTAGTGGCTTGGCAGTCTCATTGTATTACGCGACGAATGGCATCTTGTTGAGCCTCAAGCGGCAAACTTGGGTTCAAACGCGCCACGGCTTCAGTGAAGCGTTTTTTGAGAATCATCTCATCGTAGCGCTCGTAGCGCTCACGTTCCGGTTGCTGGCTATCGGGGTTAATCAATTCATCGCTGGTAGTGGCATAACCCAGACTGCGTAGCTGCTCCAGCAGCGCTTGCCCTACTTCCGATTCGGATAGAAACGCCATTACGCGCCCTCCCATGATATTTGTTGGAGCGAGGCTTGTCTTACCCTGACATTAACCGGATTTTCGCGATCTAACGCCCATTGTAAAGGATTGTTGATGATGTATTTGCGAATTTGATTTAAAGCGCCGTCATTGCGAATGATGTGCTCGTAATAATTGCGTTGCCAAACGGATGTGCTGGGTGTGTTGCGTAATTCATTGATACAATGCGAAGAGAACGTTTTGAATGCGCGCACGATTTCCGGCAGCTCGTGATGTTTTGTAGGGGCAGGTTTCCCGCCCCTATCGGGTAATGAAAATTACACCATGGACATGGTTAGGCATGATAACAAAAGAATCTAATCTCACATACGCGTAATGATGCGGCAAATCTCGCCATGCTGCCTCCACCATACGCTCGGCATTATTCAACTGCATTTTCCCATCCGCCACCTCCTCTCCAAATAGGCATTCACGGTTCTGCGTGCAGGTAGTCACAAAATAGGCGCCAGCCTGAGAGTAATCGTAGCTTTGCAGTCGAATCGTTCGACGACGATGGATGGCGGGGTTAAAGGTCATAGACTCCGTTCCTTGAGGAAGGCTTCGGCATTAGCCACCCGCAGATTGCCGGAGATCAATTTGGGCAACAGTGTGTCGCACAGTTGGGTGAGGGCGGCGGTGGCTTCAATGTTGGCATTTGCATTTTCAATAATCGGCGACACAGCATCGCCGAATCGAATCTGCATTTCCTCAGGCGGAAGAATGACAGGCATCTTCTCGAACGAGTTCTTCCATTTCGCGTAAGGAATGGTCGATCCTTCTGAATGCAATACGGAGCGGTGGGTGTAGAATTCGCCGCCGTGCTTGCCTTCGGCACCGGCAAACTGGCTGAGGAAGTATTCGTAGCGGGATCTGTCGTTTCCTCGTTGAGCGTCAGGTCTTAGCCTTGTTCGATAACGGCTAAGACCTGACCAGTACCACGGCGTATGTATTACGCTTACAGGAAAGCCCTATTTAGAGGGGTTTTGAGGGAGAACTGCTACTGGGCCGATGCTAAACATTTCGCAATAGTCAGGCTGGGGGCCTATTTTAGAATCCTTTGTGCCTTCATATATGGTGATCAAATTTTCCTGCCGGATGCGATCGGCATTGGCCATAGCATCTTGTTTATTTTTCCCTTGGACGACGATAAATAACCCTTGCCCAAGCTTACCCATATAGTGGGCTCTCGCTATCTTTCCCTCGTTTGCATAGGCTTGAAGCCGCTTGGTAATCTCTGGAAATATTTTATTAAATACATCTTCTGGATAATTTCCTACTTCAGAAGGGCGTTCGCAATGAAGCAAAACCTCGCCTTGGTGAAACTCTGTGTTAACTGCCGCATTTACGCTTGTACCGGCAAATAATATAAGAAAAGGGATTAAAGAAAAGGGATTTATACATTGCTTTGCTCCACAGCTAATTGTAAAAAGTTAATATAATACATATAGAAAGGTGTAGTAAACTCTATGTCGAGTTATCTGCTTGATCAGGTAAAGCTCATTAAGCTGGGCTCGACTAAGGATTCGCCTTAAAAAAGCACTAGAATCATTTGAGAACTGGGATGAGATAAATACTCTTTGGCTAATGATGGTTTTATTTCTGTTTACCTAGTTATAAAGAATTATTAAAGATTGATAATAATATTGATATATAGAATATAGCAGTATTTTTAGAGCATGATTATTTTTTAGTATTAAATTTTGGTTTTTATATATCCAGCGCTATTTAGGGTATAAAGATTCACTAAAAAAATAGTATCGTTTGTTTATCTTTGAATAAATTAAGGAGCGTAATGTAAATGGCGATTGAGCGCACACTTTCCATCATTAAACCTGATGCTGTAGCTAAAAATGTAATTGGGGAAATCTATACGCGTTTTGAGAAGGCGGGTTTACGAATTGTGGCAGCTCGAATGCTGCACTTGACTGAGGCGCAGGCACAGAAATTTTATGCTGTTCATAAAGATCGGCCTTTTTATCATGATTTAGTTAAGTTTATGATTTCCGGACCGATAATGGTTCAGGTGATAGAAGGTGAGAATGCGATTATCAAAAACCGAGATCTTATGGGTGCAACCAACCCAAAAGAAGCCGCTGCGGGAACCATTCGCGCTGATTTTGCTGAGAATATAGACGCGAACGCTGTTCATGGATCTGATGGGCCAGAGACGGCTAAGTCTGAGATTGCTTTTTTCTTTAAGTCTGAAGAGATTTGTTCTTGTGCAGGCTAAAACCTAAGGTTGAATGTTATGGTTGATGATTCCAAGATAAATTTACTGGACTTAGATAAGGTTAGGTTAGAAGGTTTTTTCTCTGATCTTAATGAGAAAGCTTTTCGTGCGCGTCAGGTACTTACTTGGATTCATCAACGGTTTGTAACTGATTTTGGGGTGATGACCGATCTGAGTAAGTCTTTGCGGGATCAATTGGCTGAGATAGCCACCATTACGCTTCCAGTGATAGAGCATGGATATCTCTCGGCTGATGGGACTTATAAATGGTTATTACGTTTATTTGATGGTAACTGTATTGAAACAGTTTTTATTCCTGAAGAGGGTCGAGGCACGCTGTGTGTTTCTTCTCAAGTGGGATGTGTTTTAAATTGCTCTTTTTGCGCTACAGGAAAGCAAGGGTTTAGTCGAAATTTGCAAGTCTCTGAAATCATTGGTCAAGTGTGGTTAGCAAATAATGCCTTGGGGCGAGATCCAAAAGGGGAACGGATCATCACTAATGTAGTGATGATGGGAATGGGAGAGCCGCTTGCTAATTTTAATCATGTCGTTGCGGCTATGAATCTGATGCTGGATGATTTTGCTTATGGGTTATCTTGGCGGCGGGTGACTTTGAGTACAGCGGGTATGGTGCCAGCAATGGATCGATTACGTGCAGAGTGCCCAGTGAATCTTGCAGTTTCCCTTCATGCTCCTACAGATGATCTTCGTGATGAGCTTGTCCCCTTGAATAAAAAATATCCTCTACGGGCGCTGTTGGCTGCGTGTCGGCGCTATGTGAGTGGAGATAAGCGGCGTGCTGTGACTTTTGAATATGTCATGCTTGAGGGGATTAATGATTCTTTGCAGCATGCTCAGCTACTGGCGCGACTATTACAAGATCTGCCAGCCAAGGTTAATCTGATACCTTTTAATCCTTTTCCTAATACTATTTACCGTTGCTCTAGCATTGATACTATTAATCAGTTTAGGGAGAGGTTGTTACAAAAGGGAGTGATGACGGTGACTCGTAAAACTCGGGGCGATGATATTGCTGCGGCTTGTGGTCAACTGGCGGGTCGAGTTCAAGATCGAACTCATCGAGCCTTACGCTATCAAAGTTTGGCAAATTCACAGACTTTATCAGCATGATAGGGTTGAAGCAGCCTGCAATTATAGGAGTATTAGCTACTATTTTAGCTAATCTCTTAGGTTGTGCTTCAATTTCCCCTGATATGCAAAGGGCAGCAAAGATTAATACTCAGTTAGGGGTAGAGTATCTTAAGCAAGGGAATTTAGAACAAGCGCTTAAAAAACTAGAGCGTGCGATAGAGGAAGATCCAAACCTGCCAAGTGCCTATAATGCCTTAGCTTTACTTAGACAGCGTTTAGGGCAGAATAAAGAAGCGGAGAAAGAATTTCATCGAGCCATAAAGCTCGATTCAACAAATTCTGAAGCCCAGAATAATTATGGCGTTTTTCTTTATGAGCAAGGACGTTATCAAGAGGCAGAGAATCATTTCTTAGAGGCTATTAAAAATCCTTTTTATAGTACTCCGGCATTAGCTTATGAGAATGCAGGATCAGCCGCTCAGAAAAGTGGTGATGATGAAAAAGCAGAAACGTATTATCGTAAAGCACTGCAGCTTGAACCGAATCTCGCCGAATCTTTGTATCATCTAGCTGAGATAAGTTTCAAACAAGATCGCTACCAAAATGCGCAAAAATATTTACAGCGCCACCAGATAGTTGCACGACCTACTGCCCGATCTTTATGGTTGAGTGTTAGAGTAGAACGCAAGTTAAATCATGAAGAAGATGCCGCTCGCTATGCATTGCTATTAAAACAACAGTTCCCAGCTTCTAGTGAAGCTCAGTTGTTACGGTGGATAGAGTATGGGGATAAGGATGGCTAGCATAGAGGAAATAATATTGTTATTTTTAAATAAAAAGATTTAAGCATAGTGAAAAAGATACAAGCTATCCGGGGGATGAATGATATTCTTCCAGATCAAACTCCTTATTGGCAGAAGGTGGAGAGTACGCTACATAGGATATTGGCCCGTTATGGTTATCAGGAAATTCGCCTGCCATTACTAGAGTCAACAGCATTATTTCAACACTCTATTGGTGAAACCACCGATATTATTGAGAAGGAGATGTATACCTTCTCGGATCGTAATGGAGAGAGCTTAACCTTAAGGCCAGAGGGTACAGCCAGTTGTGTTCGCTCAAGTTTGCAGCATAGCCTGCTTATGCAGGGTATACAGCGGCTTTGGTACTATGGGGTCATGTTTCGCTATGAACGACCTCAAAAAGGTCGTTACCGTCAGTTTTATCAGTTGGGTGTAGAGGCTTTAGGTTCTGAAGGGCCTGATGTGGATGCTGAGCATATTTTAATGACGGCGCGTTTTTGGCAGCAGCTTGGGTTAACGGGTTTACGATTGCAGCTTAATTCTTTAGGATCCCCTGAATCTCGTGCTACCTATCGAGAACATCTTATAAATTTTTTTACCGGACACCAAAATTATCTGGACGAAGATAGCCGTCGTCGGCTTTATAGTAATCCAATGCGAATTTTGGATAGTAAAAATCCGGCAATGCAAGAAATTATTGAACAAGCGCCTCAAATCTTAGATTACCTAGACAATGATTCGCTCAATCATTTTAAGGCGCTACGGGATCTACTTGATAGGATAGGCATTCACTATGAGATTAATCCCCGATTAGTGCGTGGCTTAGATTATTATACCCAGACCGTTTTTGAATGGGTGACTGATCAACTAGGATCTCAAGGTACTGTCTGTGCTGGTGGGCGCTACGATGGTTTAGTAGAGCAGCTAGGCGGTCCATCTACCCCAGCAGCGGGTTTTGCCATGGGTATAGAACGTTTAATTGCATTGCTGGGTGAGCAGAATCTCTTAAGAGAAATAGCGAGAGTAGATGCTTATTTAGTAGCCGTTGGATTACTAGCAAAACATCAGGCACTGTTATTTGCCGAACATCTGCGGGAGGCTATCCCTAGCATTCGATTACAAATAAACTATGGTGGCGGAAATTTTAAAGCCCAATTAAAACGAGCTGATCGTAGTGGTGCTCGCTGGGCGCTTATTCTCGGCGACGATGAGATCGCCCAGAACACCGTAGGGGTAAAAGATTTACGCAGCGAGCAACCTCAGCAATCTATACTTCAGAGCGAGCTACCTGCCTATATCAACCAGCAAATTAAGGATAGAGTTGAATGATGAAATCTTCCCTAACACATACCCGTTCTTGGTCCTTACTTTCTAGGCATTATGAAGCTACAAAAGAACAGCATATGCGAGATTTATTCGCAGCTGATGCGAAAAGGTTTGATAAATTTTCCTTAACGTTTAAGGATATTCTTTTTGATTATTCTAAGAATCGGATTACAGAGGAAACCTTAAGCCTGCTGTTTGAATTAGCTCGTGAGTGTGGGCTTAAGCAATGGATTGAACGTATGTTTGCTGGTGAGCGTATCAATATCACCGAGAATCGGCCAGTGTTACACATTGCCTTACGTAACCGTTCTAACCGCCCTATTATGGTAGACGGTGAGGATGTCATGCCTCAGGTGAATGCTGTTTTAAAGCAGATGCGGAAGTTTTGTGACTCGGTTCATAGCCATCAATGGCGAGGATTTAACGGTGAGCCTATTAAGGATATAGTCAATATTGGGATTGGAGGCTCTGATTTAGGCCCAGTCATGGCTACCGAAGCGCTACGTCCCTACGCTAAGTGTGGTATTCAGGCTCATTTTGTTTCTAATATTGACGGTACTCAATTAGCTGAGACTTTAAAGGCTATTCGGCCTGAAACTACCTTATTTATTGTTTCCTCAAAAACTTTCACTACTCATGAAACCCTCACTAATGCCCGTAGCGCTCGGGAATGGCTTCTTCGCGTAGCGCTTGATGAAAAAGCGGTGGCTAAACATTTTGTTGCTGTTTCAACCAATAAGGCTGAAGTGGAAAAGTTTGGCATTGATTCTCGCAATATGTTTGAATTCTGGGATTGGGTAGGTGGCCGCTACTCTCTGTGGAGTGCCATAGGATTATCCATAGCGCTTTATATCGGCATGGATAATTTTGAAGAGATGCTAGAAGGTGCTCACACTATGGATGAGCATTTTCGAGAGGCTCCCTTTGAGCAGAATATGCCTGTCATTGCAGGTATGTTGGATGTCTGGAATATTAACTTTCTAGGTGTTCGAAGCCATGCTATTTTGCCCTATGATCAGTACTTGTGGCGATTGCCTGCTTACTTACAGCAGCAGATGATGGAAAGCAATGGGAAGAGCGTAACTCGCAACGGGGAGTTTGTGAATTATGCGACTGGCGATGTGATCTGGGGAGAACCAGGTACTAACGGACAGCATGCTTTTTACCAGTTATTGCATCAAGGGACTCCTTTGATAGTAGGAGATTTCCTTGCGCCTATTGAAACCCATAATCCTCTTGGGGAGCATCATCAGATACTGTTATCGAATTTCTTTGCTCAGACTGAGTCCTTGATGAAGGGGAAAACCCCGGCTGAGGTAAGATCTGAGTTAGAGGCGGCTCATTTTGATCAAGAGAGAATAGAGCCGCTTATCCCTCATAAAGTATTTAAAGGTAATCATCCTAGCAATTCTTTACTTTTCCATAAGGTTACTCCCCAAACTTTGGGGGCATTGATTGCTTTTTATGCACATAGGGTATTTACTCAGGGGATTATCTGGAATATTAACTCATTTGATCAGTGGGGAGTAGAGCTAGGCAAGCAGCTCGCTAAAGCAATTTTGCCGGAGCTACATGCCAAGGGCGAGGTTAAGAGCCACGATTCCTCTACTAATGGGCTAATTAATTATTATAAGCGTACAAGGAATACCTAAAAGATCCCTGATTTAAGATCTAAACTGCAATATGATTCCAGCAAGGGGAGGCACGGTAATACTGATAGAGTAAGGTCGACCCATCCAGCTAATATCTTCTGTTGGAATATTAGGGTTATTGCCCATGTTACTGCCTCCGTAGTAGATGGAATCGGAATTAAACAGCTCTGAATAGATCCCCGCTTTAGGTACGCCGAGGCGATAGTTAAGGCGGGGCTGAGGAGTAAAATTTAGGACGATCACTACAAAATCTTCATTATTTAAGCGCAAATAGCTCAGGATTGATTGGGTAGAGTCATGGCAATCAATCCACTGAAACCCCTCGCCATCAAAGTCGTAGCGATGCAATGGGAGTTGAGTGCGATAGAGCTGATTAAGATCTTTAACTGCAAGCTGTATTCCTTGGTGGAAGGGGTAAGCTAGGGTGTACCAGTCAAGGGATCGGGATTCACTCCATTCTTCACCTTGCCCAAATTCACTACCCATGAATAGCAGTTTTTTACCTGGGTAAGTAAACATCATCGTATACAGGAGGCGAAGATTAGCAAATCGTTGCCATTCATCTCCAGGCATTCGATAGAGCAAGGATTTTTTACCATGGACGACCTCATCGTGAGATAGAGGAAGTATAAAATTTTCATGAAAAGCATATAATAAGCCAAAGGTAAGGTCGTTATGATGGTAACCACGATGGATCGGATCTCTACTCATATAAACTAGCGTGTCGTTCATCCAACCCATATTCCATTTTATAGAAAACCCTAGCCCCCCCAGATAAGTTGGGCGTGAGACCATGGGCCATGAAGTGGATTCCTCAGCAATAATTAAGGCGCCAGGGTGTTGTTCATGGAGTACTGTATTCATCTCTCGAAGAAAATCGATAGCTTCAAGATTTTCTCGACCGCCATATTTATTTGGAATCCAGTCCCCTTCTCGTCGAGAGTAGTCTAGATATAGCATTGAGGCTACCGCATCTACCCGTAACCCATCGATATGAAACTCTTCAAG
This sequence comes from Candidatus Nitrosoglobus terrae, assembly GCF_002356115.1. Classification (NCBI taxonomy): domain Bacteria; kingdom Pseudomonadati; phylum Pseudomonadota; class Gammaproteobacteria; order Chromatiales; family Chromatiaceae; genus Candidatus Nitrosoglobus; species Candidatus Nitrosoglobus terrae. Next base: position 1,557,218 of record NZ_AP014836.1, on the reverse strand, counting down.
CCAATAAAAAGCAGAAGAAAGTAGGAAGCTTCTTACCTCATGTCGCCCATAATTAAAAATAAGGGTTCCCCAATCTCGATGCTCTCCTAGGCGAGGATCTTCGTGTTCGTAGAGCGCAGTGCCGTCAAATCGTGCTAAACCATGGGCATCTTTAGGAAAATGACCTGGTACCCAATCGATCAGTATCCCAATGCTATGGAGATGGCAATAATCAACAAAATAACGAAACTCATCAGGAGTACCAAATCGGCTTGTTGGAGCAAAATAACCAATTGTTTGATAACCCCAAGAAGCATCTAAAGGGTGCTCGGTGATCGGTAGCAGCTGAATATGAGTAAATCCCATATCTAGTACATACTCAACTAGCTGTTGAGCTAATTGCTTATAATTAAGAAAGCTACCATTTTCATCCCGCCGCCAAGATCCTAGATGAACCTCATATATTGAAATGGGTTGATGAAGCCAATCATATTGTTTACGCTGATTCATCCATGTTGTATCTTGCCATGAGTAATTGCTTTTGGCTTCTACAATAGAGGCTGTATTAGGCCGTAGTTCAAAACGTTGAGCATAAGGATCAGATTTAAGGTGGATTGTTCCATAGTGGCGGCTGCGAATTTCATATTTATATAAAATTCCGTGCTTCAATCCGGGGATAAATAATTCCCAGATTCCGGTTGTTCCTCGAAGTCGCATGGGGTGGCGACGCCCATCCCAGCGGTTAAAATTCCCCACGATGCTGACTCGTTCAGCATCAGGCGCCCAAACGGCAAATAAAACCCCGTTAATTCCGTTTATAGTGGTAGGGTGGGAGCCGAGTATGCGGTAGGTATGCCAATGTTTACCTTCGCCAAACAGATGAACATCATAATCAGATAGCTGCGGAGGGAAGCAATAGGGATCGTATTCGCAATAGATAGTTCCATTCTCATCTTCCCATAAAATTTGATAGGGCAAGGACAGTTCTCTAGCGCTTCCATGCCACTCGAATAGACCTATCTCTGACGAGTGTATCATTGCTTGTTTAAACTCAGATCTAATCCAAGCTTTAGTAGCGTGAGGGAGATAAGCTCGTACTAGGACATTTTTCCCATCGGGATGGCACCCAAGAACCTTAAAAGGATCAGAATGATAGCCTTTTATAATCTTCTCGATTGCCTCTGAGAGTGGGGATATAATAGGTGGATTAAAATCAGTCATGATGGCGCTTAATTAATGTGTTAAGGTCATAAATAATTTAGTATTATATAATCAAAATTTAATAGCTAGGGTTACATTAGGCTGAGGCTCTCTTTTAGTTATGGTGAAAAACTATAGTGAACGTTTTGTTAGCCGTCTTACTCATGATACTTTGGCACTAGTATTAGCTGGAGGGCGAGGTTCCCGGTTAAAGCAATTAACGGCTTGGCGGGCTAAGCCAGCAGTACCTATCGGGGGTAAGTTTCGTATTATTGATTTTCCCCTTTCTAATTGTGTTAATTCCGGTGTTCGTCGAATTGGGGTGCTCACTCAGTATAAAGCCCATTCATTAATTCGTCATATCCAGCAGGGCTGGGGGTTTATGCGGGGTCATCTTGGAGAGTTTGTGGAGCTACTGCCAGCTTCACAGCGGATAGAAGATGCTTGGTATGCGGGTACTGCTGATGCCGTCTACCAGAATTTGGATATTATTCGATCTCATCGGCCAAAATATGTACTTATCCTAGCCGGCGATCATGTCTATAAGATGGACTATGGAGATATGCTGGCCTACCATGTAGAATGCGAAGCCGATCTAACAGTAGGCTGCATTCATGTGCCGCTTAAGGAGGCTAAAGCCTTTGGTGTGATGAGTGTGGATGAGGATTTTCGGGTAACAGCATTTAATGAAAAGCCAGATCAGCCTCAACCCTCGCCAGGTCGAGTGAATGAAACACTAGCTTCTATGGGTATTTATGTTTTTAATGCAGATTTTCTCTACGAGCAACTGATTAAAAACGCAGATATTTCTAATACCTCCCATGATTTTGGTAAGGATATTATCCCCTCTATCTTACGTAAAAACTACCGTGCGATAGCTTTCCCTTTTAGAGATGCCCAAGGTGGAGATCCAGGTTATTGGCGTGATGTAGGGACGGTAGACGCTTTCTGGAAGACAAATATTGAGCTTATCGATGTTAATCCGGAATTAAATCTCTATGATGATGATTGGCCGATATGGACTTATCAGCCAGGCCAATTACCTCCAGCAAAGTTTATTTTTGATAACGAAGATCGGCGTGGAATGGCAGTAGATTCTATGGTTTCTGGAGGATGTATCATTTCTGGCGCTGGAGTACGTCATTCATTATTATTCTCTGATGTGCGGGTACATTCTTATACTGAGATGGTTGATAGTATAGTGTTGCCGAATGTAGTCATAGGCAAACATTGTTATATTAAAGGCGCTATCTTGGATAAAGGTTGTGTGATACCAGATGGTATGATTATTGGTGAAGATTTGGGAGAGGATAAAAAACGTTTTCATGTTACGGAAGAGGAAGGTATCGTTTTAGTGACTCCCGAGATGCTTGGGCAAAAATACCGTTATATTCGCTAAGGATAATTACCTATTTTAATATTGATTGATATTTTTGCTTAACATTAAATATCTAGATCTTTTTAGCCAAGTATTTATATTTCTATTATTATATGGATACGACAGTTTTCTGGCTTGTAGGCTTTATTTATTAAAAGCTTAGATAAGCTAAATAGCTAAGTTCCTATAGGTAAAAAGCTTGGTCTCTCGCCAGATACTAGCCCTCTAGGGTGTGTGTAGCTCGTAAAGGAGGGTACTGACATGGTGAAGACTCAATTTACTCAACAGCGGTGTGCAGGAGTTTTGCTGCATATAACTTCTTTACCCAATAGAGATTTGGGGTTAGATGCGTACCGCTTTGTGGATTTTTTAGTGGAAGCGGGTATCACCATTTGGCAAATTCTTCCACTGGGTCCTGTTCTCAAAGATTTATCTCCGTATCAATGTTTATCAGCCCATGCAGGCAATCCGAATTTAATTTCTTTACAGGCGCTGGTTGATGAACCTTGGTTTATTAGCCCAGCTAGTAGTATTGATCTTAGCAATCGTAAATGGGTGCTAAATCAAGCTTATCGCTATTTTACTGCCTATGCTAGTAAGGAGGATCGAGAGCGGTTTGCAGCTTTTTGCCGTGATCAGTTTTGGTTGAAGGATTATGCTTTATTCCAAGCGCTAAGAGAATCTCAAAATGAGTCCCCTTGGTTTAAATGGTCGCCAAATTTTCGAAAACGAGAACCACAAGCTCTTAAGTCTGCGGCTAAAAGGCTTAGAATATTGGTTGAAAAAAACTGCTTTGAGCAGTTTATTTTTTTTCAACAATGGTTAAATCTAAAAGATTATGCAAATAAGCATGGGATTTTAATATTGGGTGATATGCCTATTTTTGTTGCCCATGATAGTGCTGATGCTTGGATTCAACCCGCATATTTTACTTTGGATGAAAATGGTCAATTAATAACAGTGGCTGGAGTACCTCCCGATTATTTTTCAGCTACCGGTCAACGCTGGGGGAATCCTTTGTATCGCTGGGATCGTATAGTGGCTGATAAATTTCAGTGGTGGGTAAAACGAATAGGTACTACATTAAAGCTATGTGATATGGTTCGCCTTGATCATTTTCGAGGCTTTGAATCTTATTGGGAGATTCCTGCTAGCAGTGAAATAGCCGCTGATGGACGTTGGGTGAAAGCTCCAGGTGCGGCTTTATTCCATGCTTTGGAAGTTTGTTATGGTGCTTTACCGATAGTTGCTGAAGATTTAGGTATCATCACCCCAGAGGTAAAAGCATTACGAGATCAATTTCATTTTCCTGGAATGAAGATTCTACAATTTGCTTTTGAGGGGGGTATTGATAATCCTTATCTTCCTAGTCATCATGTAGAAAATTGTATTGTTTATACGGGTACTCATGATAATGATACTACCTTGGGTTGGTTTGACAGTCTGCCTGATGAAAAGCGTCATTACGTTTATGAGAGCTTAGGGTTTCCAACTATGTCTATGCCATGGGCTCTAATTGAATGCGCCTTTAAATCAGTAGCTAGGTATGCAGTAGTACCGCTGCAAGATATTTTGGCATTAGGTAGCGAAGGACGGATGAATATACCGGGTACGGCTAAGGGTAATTGGCGCTGGTGTTTTAATTGGTCACAAATAGAGCAAGACTTGCCAGCGCGGATATACCATTTGCTTAAGAATTATAATCGATTGCAATAATATAAAATATTAAGGAAGGGCCAATGAGTGAAATTCCTGTAACATTAAAATATAGCAAAAGCCATGAATGGGTTCGACAAGAAGAAGATGGGAATCTGACTGTAGGTATTACTGCTCATGCTCAGGGGTTATTAGGTGATTTAGTTTATGTTGAGCCACCGGCAGCGGGTACTATTATCCATGCGGGTGTAGAATGCATGGTGATTGAGTCGGTAAAGGCAGCCTCTGATGTGTATGGCCCAGTAGAGGGGGAAATTGTTGAAGCAAATTCATTACTGATAGATCAGCCAGAACTCATTAATCAGGATCCCTATGGTGATGGTTGGCTTTTTAAGGTACATCCTCATGATGCTACGGATCTAGATCGATTACTGGATGCTGAGAGTTATGCCAAGATGATTACTGCTGAGACCTAAAGGCATTATAGGAGAGATATTTCATGCCATTTATTCCCCATACTGATGAGGATGTTCGTTCAATGCTCTCCAGCATAGGCGTAGGAAGTATTGAAGCACTTTTTGATGAAATCCCCGCTAATCTGAGAACAACTACACTCGACTCTATACCTTCAGGTCTTAATGAAATAGAGGCGACGCGGTTACTGAAAAAGCGGGCAGCTCAGAATAATTCGCTTATTTGTTTTGCCGGTGGTGGAGCCTACCAACATCATATTCCGGCGGCTATCTGGGAGATTGTTTCGCGAGGTGAATACTATAGCGCTTACACGCCTTATCAAGCGGAGGCTAGTCAAGGTACGCTACAAGTTATTTATGAATATCAAAGCATGATGACAGCATTGACAGGAATGGAGGTAAGTAATGCCTCTATCTATGATGGTGCTTCTGCTTTAGGTGAGTCGGTATTGATGGCTGTTCGTCTAAGCCGCCAAGGTAAGTCGCCCACAGTTTTGTTACCGACTACGATTCATCCTATCTATCGTAAGGTGGTATCAACCTTGGTTGAGAATCAGAAGATCTCTTTGCGAGAAATTCCCTATGATAGGGTAACTGGTTCTATAAAATCTGAATACTTAGAGGCTATAAAGGAGGATTTTGCAGTTTTAGTTATTCCTCAGCCTAATTATTTTGGTTGCCTAGAAGATGTGGATGCTCTAACTAATTGGGCTCATACCCGAGGAGGGTTTGTTATTGGAGTGGTTAATCCAACTTCGCTAGCTTTGCTGAAGCCGCCTGGTAAATGGGGGGAATCAGGGGTTGATATTGTATGCGGCGAGGGTCAGCCTTTAGGTATACCATTAGCTAGTGGAGGTCCTTATTTTGGGTTTATGGCTTGTAAACAATCTCATATTCGTCAGATGCCGGGGAGGATTGCTGGCCGTACGGTAGATTTGGAAAATAAGCCGGGATATACACTAACGTTACAGGCTAGAGAGCAGCATATTCGTCGCTCTAAGGCCACTTCGAATATTTGCACTAATCAAGGTTTAATGGTAACTGCAGCAACTTTGTATATGGCGCTATTAGGAGCCCAAGGTTTAGCTCGAGTTGCTGCTACCTGCCATGCTAACACGGTAGCTTTAGTAAAACGGCTTACCGCTATTCCTGGAGTAAAGCCCATATTTGAGAAACCGTTTTTTCATGAAGCGGTTCTACATTTTCCCATAAGCGGATTAAAAATATTATCATCCTTAGGACAACGAGGAATTTTAGCTGGAGTAAAACTAAGCCATGACTACCCAGAATTGGGTGATAATACTTTATTAGTATGTGCCACTGAGCTACGTACTGAGGAAGAGATTGATCTTTATACGCAGGAATTAGCAAATGTATTAGCAGGATAAATAGCACCCAAGATTACGGGATGTTTAGCCCCAGTAACTGCTGGTATATTCCCTGGGCAGCCTTCTAACGTTTGTTTTGCAAGCCAAGCAAACGTGCAAGCTTCAACCCATCTGGTAGGAATTCCATATGCTTCAGTAGTGGTGACCTCGCAAGGTGTTAACTGTTCTTGTAAGTGGCGCATTAAAGTTTCATTGCTGGCGCCACCTCCACAGATCAAAAGTTTTTCTGCTTGGAAGTTGAAATGCTCCATTGCGAGTTTAACACTAGCCACTGTAAGGGCGGATAAAGTTGCTTGGATATCTACCGGAGGGATTATTATGTCTATTTTATTAAGCGCTTGATCCAACCAAGTCATGTTAAAGTATTCTCGACCTGTGCTTTTTGGAGGTGGAAGAGAGAAATAAGGATCGCTTAGTAGATATTGTAGTAATGTTTCATTAACTTTTCCTGATGCTGCCCAGTGACCGCCTTGATCCATAGGCTCGTTTAAGTAGCGGAGTGCCCAATTGTCCATGAGTGTATTTCCTGGACCGGTATCAAAGCCTTGTATTTGCTTTTTAGAATCAGCGGGTAAAAAACTGATATTAGCTATGCCTCCAATGTTCAGTACTGCTTGGTTATGGCTGGGGTTTCTCAGAAAAGCGGCATGAAAAGCAGGAGTTAAAGGCGCTCCCTGCCCTCCTGCTGCCAGATCACGGCGACGGAAATCTGCAACGGTAGTAATGCCCGTCATCTCTGCAATAATATTGGGATCTGCTAGCTGCAAAGTAAAAGGGTAAGGCTCTTGAGCCCAATGATAAATTGTTTGACCATGGCTTCCTATAGCTCGGACTTCAGCTGCTGAGATTTTTGCTTCAGCCAGCACCATAAGAACAGCCTCTGCAAAAAGACGGCTAAGGTAAGTATCTAAAGATCCTAGATCTTTAAGAGAAATTTTAGAACTTTCTATTAGGGTAGAAAGTTGTTGTCGTAATGCTGGAGGTAGAGGAGCAGTATAGGTGGCTAAAATTTGAAATGGGTCTAATTCTACTAACGCAGCATCTATGGCATCCATGCTAGTGCCAGAGAGTAAGCCGATATAATAACGCTGCTGTAGCATAAGGTTAGGTTATTGGTTGAAGACAACGGTAGTCGTGCTAGTTGTATCTAGTTTTGCGACTAATCTAGCGGCGGTTTTCTGAAAATCTTGTTTAAGTAGTCTAGGGATTGGATTAGCTTGTGGTAGCTTTACTGTTAGTGGATCATGGTGGATGTGATTAATCATGAATTCATAGTGTAAATGAGGTCCTGTGGCAAGGCCTGTCTGGCCTACATAGCCAATAATTTCCCCTTGCTTAATCTTGGCGTTTACTTTTAGTCTGTGTTTGAATCGGGATAGATGCGCATAAAGGGTACTGTAGATTATACCATGCTGCAATACGATGACATTGCCATACCCGCCTTTACGGCCTATAAATGTTACCTTACCAGCACCTGCAGCTTTAATCGGAGTTCCAGCGGGAGCTGCATAATCTACCCCTCTGTGAGGGCGGACTTGGTTAAGAATAGGATGTTTACGCCCTAGATTAAAATGAGAGCTAATTCGAGAGTAGCTGACAGGTGCGCGTAAAAAAGCCTTACGTATATTTAATCCTTCAGGGGTATAGTAGTCCGTAATACCATTTGGCTTAGTGTAGCGAATAGCGCGATATATTTTATTGCGACTGGTAAATTCAGCAGCTAAAATGGAGCCATTTTTTACTTTTGTTCCTTGAAGGTAATATTCTTCAAAGAGTACTTTAAACGTATCTCCGGGTCTTAAATCTAGGGCAAGATCAATACTCCAGCTAAAAATATGAGTTAAGCGCATAACTTGCGCGCTAGTAAGCTCAGCTTGAGTGCCGTCTTTAAAAAGAGAGTTCTTAATAACCCCGGTAATAATTTTATTGCGGGTCTCAGTCTCTCGGGTGATTTGCTTAGCTAGAAAGCTATCATTTTTAGCGCGGATTTCTAGATAATTAATGGGGCTGAAATTAAGGCGTAAAGCGGCCAGCTGCCGCTGGTTATTTATATTCTCTTTAATAGCAATTTGAAGTAGCTGATTTAGCTGAAGATGCGCTAATGGGCGCACTAGCTTCCCTAAAGACATGACTGCGTTAACTTGATCAGAGCTTAGGCCTATTTGTGAGAAAATATAAGAAAGGGTGTCTCCTTTTTTAATGATAATATCTTGCCAGATAAGGGGAGCTTCTATGGTTTTTTGAGGTTTTATAGATTCTACCAAATTTTTAGTAGTTGATGATATGGGCGTTTGGTAGAAGGACGTAGGTTTTAAAATAGGCGGATCAGATTGTAACTCTCGTTCGTATAAAGCTAGACCAATTGGCGTGCTTAAGGCGCTAATACAACCTAAGATGATTATCCAGGGTATATAATTTTTTTTAAATCGACGTTTTTTGCATGGGTAGATTTTTTTACTTTCTGTTTCCTGAATGTGATAACAATAATTCTGATCAGTCATTCTAGATCCTATGGGTACATACTCGTTAATTAGAGTTATATAAACCCTAAATTGTTAATACTATCAGGTCAATAGGGTAAATACTCTGAATAAGGAAATTATTCAGAAAACTATCTACTTACTCTTAAAGAGTAGTAGATTATTGTTAGAATTTAATGTTTTAAATTAATTTAATGAGCGCGGAGGAGGTATGCCATTACCGCAGCAGCATGTTCTTGATGAGATTCGGCGGGGGACTGAAGAGATCTTGCCTGAAGAGGAGTTACAATTAAAGCTACAGCAAGATAGGCCTTTATGTATCAAAGCAGGTTTTGATCCTACAGCTCCTGATCTGCACTTAGGCCATACTATATTACTTAATAAGCTACACCAATTTCAGAAACTTGGCCATAAAGCCGTGTTTTTAATTGGTGATTTTACTGGGATGATAGGAGATCCTACTGGAAAAGGTACGACACGCCAGTCTCTTAGCCGTGCAGAGGTACTGGAAAATGCCCGTTCCTATAAAGAGCAAATCTTTAAAATACTTGATCCTGAAAAAACCTTAATAGTTTTTAACTCTAACTGGATGAATAAGATGACAGCCGCTGACTTAGTGCGGTTATCATCGAGTTATACAATAGCGCGTATGCTTGAGCGGGATGATTTTTGTAAACGCTATCAAAATGGACAGCCTATTGCTATCCATGAGTTTATTTATCCCTTACTACAGGGTTATGACTCGGTAGAATTGAATGCGGATATAGAGCTAGGGGGTACAGATCAAAAATTTAATCTGCTAGTAGGACGTGATTTGCAGAAGATCTATGGTCAGGAACCCCAGATAATCATTACTACCCCAATTCTGGAAGGACTTGATGGGGTGCAGAAGATGTCTAAATCCCTTGGGAACTATATAGGTATTAATGATTCACCTAGAGAAATTTTTGGTAAGCTCATGTCTATTTCTGATGGGTTAATGTGGCGTTACCTTGAGTTATTAAGCTTTCAGCCAATGATCGAGATTACTCGCTGGAAGAGGGAGGTTGATCAGGGAGCAAATCCTCGTGATATCAAGATAAAACTTGCAGAGGAAATTACTGCTCGATTCCATGGTTATAGTGCAGCTAAGCAGGCTCATGAGAGTTTTATTAGCCAATTTCG